>CAZFRR010000240.1:0-5002 GCA_964521405.1 uncultured Streptomycetaceae bacterium
CGTGGATATCGGCCCCGATGACAAGATCCGGCTGGTTTTCGAGGAAGAGCCCGCCAGCGTCACTTGAGCGGGCCTGGCTGCCAGCCAAAGCCCCGGCTCGCCGGGGCTTTTTGTTTTACTTGACGGCCCCCGCGCAGGAGCCGGAAACTAACCAATCAGGCAAGCTGCCGATCCAGGCGGTAACCGGAAGCACCGCCATACTTCATCGTCAAACAGGAGGGATGCCATGAAACCCACACTTGTTCGCGCCGGCTGGGCCGCGGTGTTGCTGGCGGGTTGTGCCGCCGCATCGGCCTGGGCGCAGAATCCGACGGCCGCGCGCGACCTTGCCGCAACCTGCACCGCCTGCCACGGCACGGATGGACGCAGCGTCGGCGGCGTTCCCCCCAGCCTGGCCGGGCGGGACAAGGGCGAGCTCGCGCAGAGCATGAAGGCTTTCAAGGAAGGCAAGCGGCCCGCGACGATCATGCATCAGCATGCCAAGGGTTACAGCGACGTGCAGATCGAGTTGATCGCGGACTATTTCTCGAAGATCAAGCCCGGACCGGCCGCCGCGGCGCCGGCTGCGCGCTAAGGAGGCCGACATGAAACTGAACAGACGCGAATTCATGAAGTGGATGGCGGCTTCGACCGGGGCCGCCGCGGTGGCGGGTTGCGCCGGCTCGGACGGATCGGCCGGCCGGGTGGTGGTGGTCGGCGGCGGTTACGGCGGCGCGACCGCTGCCCGCTATCTCAAGCTGTGGGCGCCCGAAATCGACGTCACCGTGGTCGAGCGCAACGACACCTTCGTTTCCTGCCCGATCAGCAATCTGGTGCTGGGCGGCAATACCCAGATGAGCAATATCACGATGGGTTACGAGGGCCTGAGGACCCGCGGCGTGCGTGTCGTGCGCGGCGAGGTGGTGGCGGTGGATGCATCCGCCCGGCAGGTGCGGCTGGCTGATGGCGCCTCGCTCGCCTTCGATCGCGTGATCGTCTCGCCCGGCATTGATTTCATGTACGACCAGTTGCCCGGGCTGCAAGGCGCCGATGCCCAGAACCGCGTGCTGCATGCCTGGAAGGCGGGACCTCAGACCGCGGCCCTGCGCAAGCAGCTCGAAGCGATGCGCGACGGCGGGGTCTATGTGCTCTACATCCAGCAGATGCCGTACCGCTGCCCGCCAGGGCCGTACGAGCGCGTGTGCCAGGTTGCGGACTACTTCAAGCGGACGAAGCCGAAGTCCAAGATCATCCTGCTCGACGGCAATCCTGACATCGTGTCGAAGAAGGGTCTGTTTCTCGCCGCGTGGGACGGGATGTACAAGGGCATGATCGACTACCGCCCCAACAGCGAGCTTGCTGACGTGGACGTCAAGGGAATGACCGTGAAGCTGACGTTCGACAACGTCAAGGGCGACGTGCTGAACGTCGTGCCGCCGCACCGGGCCGGCGACATCGCGAGGACGACGGGGCTCATCACCGCCAACCAGCGCTGGTGCGGGGTGGACTGGACCAGCATGGAATCGGTCGCGGTGAAGGGCGTGCACGTGCTGGGCGACGCAACGATGTCCGGGCCGGCGATGCCCAAGTCCGCCAGCATGGCGAACCAGCACGCGAAAGTGTGCGCGTCGGCCGTGATCGCGCTCCTCAAGGGCCAGCCGGTGAACCCGAACCCGGTGATGATGAACACCTGCTACAGCTTCGTCGATGGCAAGAACGTGATTCACGTCGCATCTGTCCATCAGTACGATGCCGCGCAGAAGGCCGTGGCGCCGGTCAAGGGCGCGGGCGGCGTGTCCGACAAGGCGAGCGAGCTCGAGGGCACCTACGCCTGGGGCTGGGCGCGCAACATCTGGGGCGAGGCGCTCGGCTGAAGCAGGTTCAAAGTTCCAAGTTCAAGGTTCCATGTTCAGTGTTTCGGGTTCAGGGATTTGGGCGTGTTACCCAAACTTTGAAACCTGGAACGTGGAACTTGGAACGTCGACGCGAGGCTACTCCGATAATTTTCGGAGCGAGCGCGGCGGCGCCCACCACCATGTTGCTGCTACCGCGATCGCGAATAGAACATAGGCCGCGGTAAATACCCGTTCCGGGAAGTCGTAGAACATCATGCGGTGAACCCAGTGCGCGACGAAACTCTTCTCCACGTCGGCGCCGCGCAGCCGCGCTTCCCAGACCGTGAGCGGGCACCAGATTCCGCCCAGCGCCTCGCCGGCGACGAGCACGATCGCGCCGAGATGGGTGACGCGAAACCAGAAGCTGCGCACCCAGCGCCAGCCCGCCGCGGCGCCGACCCAGGTGAGGGCCAGCCCGCCCACCACGAACGCGACGAACAGGAAATGGACGACCAGGACGCAATCGGCAAGAAATGAATTCGTCACGTCGCGCTCTCGCGGCTTCGCCTGTCAAAGACAAAAATGGACAGGATTAACAGGATTCACAGGATTTACAGGATTAAACCAAGGCAAGTCACAACAGCTGATTTTCTTGATTTTGTTAATCCTGATAATCCTGTTAATCCTGTCTATTCGGTCGTGCGCTTCTGAGTCAGCCGTGAAACATCAGGTTTGCCGCTTTCAGGAACAGCGTCCGGTTCACGCCGTCCGAATGCAGGAAAGCCGCCGCATCGCGCACCAGCTTCGCGACCCCGAACTCCTTCATGTAGCCATGGCCGCCGTGTATCTCCATGCACCAGGTGGCGATTTTCCACGCCGCCTGCGAGGCCATCGCCTTGGGCAGCACGCCCAGCGTCCTGTCCCAGCCGTGCTCCTGGTGGTCCGCGAGCCAGCAGGCGCGGTGGAGGTAGGAGCGCGAGGCGTCGATCAGCATGCGCATTTCGGCAAGCTGCGCTCGGATGCCGTCGTGCTCGATCAGCGGTTTGCCGCCCTGGACGCGCAGCTTCGCCCAGTCGATCGCTTTCTGGTGCAGGGCGCCCGCCACGCCGGTGATGGAGGCGGCGGCGTAGGCGTTCGATTGCGGGAAGAATTCGCCCAGGATGTCAAAGCCGGCGCCTGCCGTGCCGACCACGTTTTCATCCGGGATGAAACAATCCTGGAACACGAGTTCGGCGTTGTTGGCCAGCCGCTCGCCCATCTTGTCGTGCACCCGGCCGATCGTGAAGCCGGGCCGGTCCCGCTCCAGCAGAAAGCAGGTGGCGCCCTCGGCCATCGGCTTGCCCTTCTCGGTCTGCACGAACAGCAGGTAGAAACTGGCGCGGTTGCCGTTGGAGATGAAGTGCTTCATGCCGTTGACGATCCAGCCGCCCCGGGTTCTCTCGGCGCTGGTGCGAAACGGCGTCGGGTACGGCAGAAAATAATTGGACGCATTGTCGGGTTCCGTGATGCCGATCGCCAGCATGCCGCGCGGGTCCCGGGCGAACGCCGGCAGCACGCGGGCCTGCTGCTCCGCGTTCAATGCCTTCTGCATGATCTGGGCGATCTTGAGCGTCTGCGCGAAAATCACGGACACGCCCAGGTCGCCCCTGGCGAGTTCCTCGATCACCATCGAGGTGGTCAGCGAATCGGTGCCGAGGCCGCCCCATTTTTCAGAGAGCGTCATCGTGCGGATGCCGACCGCGTGGGCCTTCTCGACGATTTCGAAGGAATAACCGCCGGCCGGATCCGGATCCGCGTCGAGTTCGGCCGCCCGCGGCGTGACTTCCTCCGCCACAAAGCGCGCGACCGTTTCCAGGATGGCGCGCTGGTCTTCGTTCATGATGAAAATGGGTTCCATGGCCTTTGCAACCCCTTTATGGGCAATGCTTGTTTACGATGCGGCTGTCGGTCAGGGACTGTCCGTGCCGGACTGAACTGCCGGTCTCTTTAACGACCGGTTGCTACCGGGCGGGAGCGGTCGGCGACCCACTCGCTCCACGAGCCAGGGTAGAGGCGCGAGCCGGAGAAGCTCGCGATTTCCATCGCGAGCAGGTTGTGGCAGGCCGTTACGCCTGAACCGCAGTAATGCGCCACGCTTGCGGGCATCCGATCCTCGAGCAGTTCATCGAATTCCTCCCTGAGTGCGGCCGCCGGCTTGAAGCGCCCGTCGGCTTCCAGGTTATTCCGGAAAAATCGATTTGACGCGCCCGGAATATGCCCCGCGACCGGGTCGAGCGTCTCATTCTCTCCACGGAACCGGTCGGCGCTTCGCGCGTCGAGCAGGAACAGCCCGGGCTGTTCCAGGTTGGCGGCGATGTGCCCCGCATCGTGCGTCATGTCAGTCCTGCGGCGCAGGGTGAACCGGGCCGCTTCTATTGAGGGAATCCGGTTCGTAATGGAATGCGGGGCGTTCAGCCACGCATTCCATCCGCCGTCGAGCACGGCGACCGCGTCATGCCCGGCCCAGCGCAGCAACCACCACAGCCGCGCGGCGTAGTAACCACCGCTTGCGTCGTAGGCGACGACTTGCGAGCTGTTGCTGATGCCAAGCTCGCCCACACGCCGCGCAAACCGCTCCGGATCGGGCAGGGGATGGCGGCCGTTCTTGCCGGTCTTCGGCGCCGACAGGTCCTCGTCGAGATGAACGAAGCGTGCGCCGGGAACATGCGATTCAGCGTATGCGCGGCGCCCCGCCTCGGTATCGGCGAGATCGTGCCGGCAGTCGCAAACGATCCAGCCGGCGTCATCGAGATGCGCGGCGAGGCCGGCAACGGAGATGAGGGTGGTGTAGCGCACGAGGGAATCAAGGATTCGGGACTGAGGAATGAGTGGGAAATCGATGCCGGCCAGCCGTGCTGATTTTACTCAATCCTCAATCCTGAAAACAGATCGGCGCTTGAATTGAGGCCAGTGCGTGAGACCCTTCTCCAGACCGTCAGGGGACGGGTCAGCGCTTGCCATGCACTGGCGGTTGGAATAGATTGCTCGGTAATTCACCGCCGATCCCGCTCACAACCCGCCCGGATCGCGGTCGTCTCGCAGGGAGGGAGGAGCCAGCATGAACAAAAGACCGGTTATACGCACCCTGCGTGCGCTCTCGCAGTAGCTCCCGAGGCACCGGCTCGGCGCCGCGGGAGCAGTGTCGGATT
>CAZFRR010000241.1:0-1939 GCA_964521405.1 uncultured Streptomycetaceae bacterium
CGTCGGCGCCTGCCGCGCCCGGTCGGTGGCCGCCGCGGGCGGCCGATAGAACGGGGCCTTGCTGCCGCCGCCCGCGGCGGCAACTATATGGTATGGGCGCTCCGTTAGTGCCAGCGCGCCTGCAGCTTACGCTCTTCGTTATACCGCAACGGTCACAGCGTCTTGCCATAGCATGACAGCCGTGCTATCATGGTACCATGATCCGCTCGTTCCGCGATCTCGGCACGGAGGACATTTTCAACGCCCGGGATAGCAAGCGGGCGCGGCGCGTCTGTCCCACGGTCCTGTGGCCGGTTGCACGCCGGAAGCTGGAATTACTCGATGCGGCTGCGGCCCTGATGGACCTGCGGATACCCCCAGCCAACCGCCTGGAAGCGCTGAGGGGGGACCGCCGCGGGCAGCACAGTATCCGGGTGAATGATCAGTATCGGGTTTGTTTTGTCTGGACGGAGCTTGGCCCAGCAGAGGTCGAGATCGTCGATTACCACGATTGAGGTGAGGGAGCACAGCATGGTACGCATTCCGACTCACGGGCCACCATCGCATCCTGGCGAGATGCTGCTGGAGGAGTTCCTGACCCCGATGGGACTTTCCCAGCGTGACCTCGCGGATGGCATCCGAGTACCGTATCAGCGGGTCAATGAGTTGGTGAATGCCCGGCGTGGGGTCACCCCTGCGACGGCGTTACGGCTGGCCAAGTTTTTCGGCACCACCCCTGACCTGTGGATGAATCTTCAGCTCCGCTGGGACCTGTATCATGCGCAGGCCGCCGAGGCTCGGGACTTGGACCGGATTGCGCGGGTCCGTGTCGGTTGACGAGGTTGCGGTATAACAAGCAAGTGCAGCGGACGAGGGCGCGGCTGGCTCCATGCAGCGCACTGGCATTGCTGGCCGCCCTCGCCGCTGATTTGCAGGTCGTTAGGCGGCAACGTGAGCATATTGCAATGACAGCATCCGTCTTTATTGGCACTAGCCTCGATGGCTTCATCGCCCGAGTCAATGGCGCCTTCGATTTCCTACCGCCGGGCGGTGGCGAACCCCACGGCTACGATGAGTTCATGGCCACCGTGGATGCGCTCGTCATCGGCCGCAAGACTTTCGAGACCGTACTGAGCTTCGACACCTGGCCCTATGGTGACAAGCCCGTTTTCGTGCTCAGCACTCGTCCGCTCGCCCCCACCCCACTCGGGGCGGTGGTGCAACGTATGTCGGGGGCTCCGGCTGGCATCGTGTCGAAGCTTTCCGCTCGCGGCATCCGGCATGTTTACGTGGATGGCGGGATCACCATTCAGCGGTTTCTTCAGGCGGGGCTGATTCAGCGTCTCATCATCACCCGCGTTCCGGTCCTCATCGGCGCTGGCATCCCGCTCTTTGGTCCACTAAAGCGCGACATCGCCCTCAAGCACGTCGCGACGCGCCAGTACGCCAGCGGCCTTGTCCAGAGTGAGTACGTGGTTGCGACGAAAGCACTCGGGGGAATTCGGACGAAAGCAGACGGCACGAAACGCAAGGAAGGGCCACGAAACCGCCGCGTGGGGGCTAGCGGGCGCGGCTAAACGGTTATCGAGTCAGTCTCAGCGAGACAACGCCCGCGTCGCGCAACCCGGAAGCCGCCTAACAGGCGCTGCACCCGTCGGCGCCGTGGAAGACCTGGCGTGATTCGAGTTGATCGTGGACGGCGCCGCGGGTGAGCGCCGAGCCGTTAGGCAGCACGAGTGGCTCCCGTGCTCTCGTTCTCATCGGAATCAGAGAGACCACGACAATGCGCAGACTTTGCCTCAGTACGCTGGTTCTTTTTGTTTCATTCCTCGCAGGTAGCTGTGACAATGCAACTGATGAGACTCAAGAACCACCGCTGCCAGCACCAGTAGGTCTCTCGGCTTCTCCGGCAGTGTGTTCGCAGTATTCCTGCGGACTAGCATTCATGTTCAACGCCGTT
>CAZFRR010000242.1:0-8410 GCA_964521405.1 uncultured Streptomycetaceae bacterium
CGCATATTCTCGCGCTGCGGCCGTTGCCGGTAGCCGGCTTGACGGGCGGGTTCAACGCCTACGACACGACCACCGCGGCCGGGGCGGCCAGCGGATTCATCAAGACCAAGATCGCGGGCGCCACGGTGAGCGTGGCCGTTATCGCGCTCAACTGGCCGCGCACATTGATCGAAACCACGTTCACCGGCACGGTGCGGGTGGAAGTGCTGAATGCGAGCAACAACTCCGGCGCGCTCGATGCCTACGGCTGCCGCTCGAGCTGGACCGTGCTCCAGACGCTGACCGATCCCGTGTTCATCGCGGGCGATCTCGGGCGCAAGACAGTGAGCTTTACGCAAGCCAATTCCTATCCCGACCTGCGCATCCGGGTGTCCTATCCGGTGGTCTCGCCCACCCGGATCAGTTGTTCCAACGACAACTTCGCGATTCGCCCCAATACGTTCGCCAGTTTCGCCGTCACCGACACCGACTGGCAGACGGCGGGGACCGGGCGCGCGCTCAATAGCGTTACCTTCGGGGCGGTCACCCACAAGGCCGGCCGGCCGCTCAGCGCGCGGGCAACCGCGCAAAACACAGCCGCGGCGACGACGACCAACTACGCAGGCACGGCGACCGTGGTGGCCAGCGTATGCGCTGGCGCGGCCTGCACCCCGATCGGCGGCATGAGCGGCAGCGTTACGTTCGTGGCGGGGCAGTTCGCCACCGATGTGGCGACCTACGACAACGTGGGTTCGTTCGCGGCGCAGCTCGTGGATTCGACCTTCGCCAGCGTCGATACCAGCGACGGCTCGACAAGCACCGAGCGCAACATCACCTCATCCACGATCAACGTCGGCCGCTTCGTGCCCGATCACTTCGCTGTCGCGCTCAATACGCCCGCCTTGGCTACCGCATGCGGTGCGGGAGGGTTCACCTACGTCGGACAGGTCTTCAACTATGGGACCGCACCGGTAATCACGGTGACGGCGCAGGATTTCGCGAACACCACGACCACGCTCTTCGCCGGCGCCTGGGCGAGGATCACCAACACGAGCCTTAACCCGGCGGCTTACGACACACAGGCTGAGCGTTACTCGCGGTTCGACGCTCTCGGCGGAAGTCTTACTCCCGCGCTCGTCACCACGGGCTTGCCGGCAACCACGGCCGATCCAACCATTGGCACGTTTACCAACGGCGTGGGCACGCTCACGTTTTCATCGGGGACCGGATTGGCATTCACCCGCAGCACCACCACCCCCAATGCACCGTTCAATGCCGATATCGCGCTGGCGTTGAACGTGATCGACGCCGACAACGTCTTCTACGCCAGCAATCCGGTGACCTTCGGCACCGCGACGGCCGGCAACGGCATCGCTTTCAGTTCCGGCAAGCCCATGCGCTTCGGCCGGCTCACTATCAGCAATGCGAACGGCTCGCAGCTCCTGCCGCTGCCGGTCCAGGTGGAAGCGCAGTACTGGAGCGGGGCGCCCATCAATGCCTTCATCACCAATACGCTGGACAGCTGCACGACGATCGCATCGGCCAACAATGCCATGGGCGCGTACACCGGCAACCTGAGCAGTTGCGAAACCGCCATCAGCGGCGGTGGAGCGCTCAACATGGGGCGAAAAACCCTGCTGCTGGCAGAGCCGGGCAGCGGCAACACCGGCAGTGTGAATCTCTCGGTCAACCTGGGTGCAGCCGCGAGCGGCAGCACCTGCACCACCCAGGGCGGCGCGCCAGGTTCCGCGACGACCGCCAATTCTCCGCATCTCCAGGGCAACTGGACTGGCGGGAACTACGACCAGAACCCCACTGCCCGCGCCACTTTCGGGGTCTCCGGCGGCGCCGACGAAGCCATCTTCACCCGCGAAAACTTCTAGAATATGGGCCTCCTCCCCCCTTGCGGGGGAGGATTGAGGTGGGGGGTCGGACGCGGAGTTCGAATTCACCCCCATCCCAACCTTCCCCCGTCAAGGGGGAAGGAGAACATTCGTGACGCAAGGGGCCGCGGCAACGCGGACTCCGTTCGGCCTTGGTCGCGATGCGGAAACTCGCGCTGATCCGGGTCAGGCTTGGCCCTGATTATCTTGTATTTTCTGCCGATTTCGACTATCTTTAGCGTCGGGTGCGACTACCAGGTATTGTGTCGACCCAGTGGGGGGGCACAATATGGTGGGGGGCATGAAGAGCTGACCGCCTGGCAGCGAAGCGCTGAAGAGGCCCCGAGGGGCAGACCCGGATGCGACGATTTCAGACTGAGGAATTACGCCGCGTGGGATATCCGCAAACGAGAATCGCGCACAGCAGAACAGCAAGTCGGGCGCGTAAATCCGGGGGATGACGGTGCCGGGCGCCCATCGAACTGCAGCAGCGATCAGCCCGACTGAATGCAAGGCCACCTTCACTCCAACACCGGGTGGACTCGGATGTTGAAGCTGTCCTCTCTGGGGGCGAAGCTGCCCTTTCTCGGGTCCCTGACAAACCTGAAGCTCCCGGGCGCCGCCCGGCGCACTCCCGGCTTCGTGTGCATCAATCTGTGGCCCGACCGCATCGACGTGGCGCACGTCGTGACGGCGGGCAAGGAGCGGCCGGAAATCAAGCAGTGTGATTCCTATCGCAAGGTGGGCGGGGAGGTGACAACGTTGACCCGGCTGCGCCGGGATCTCCATCTCGACCGCTACCGCTGCACCACGCTACTGAAGAGCACCGACTACCAGATGGTCCAGGTCGAGGCTCCCAACGTGCTGCCGAACGAGGTGAAGAATGCGGTGCGCTGGCGGGTCAAGGACATGATCGACTTCCCCGTGAACGATGCGACCGTGGACTCCGTCACCATCCCCGGCACCGAGGCCGCCGCCGGCCGCCCGGGCCAGATGCTCGCGGTGGCCGCCCGCAACCAGGCCATCGCCGCGGTCGTCAAGCCGTTCAACGACGCCGACATTCCGCTCGAAGTGATCGACGTTCCCGAGTTCGCGCAGCGCAACGTCGCCCGCATTCTCGAGCCGGAGGGGCGCGGCGTGGCGCTGTTGTCCATCGACGACCGGGGCGGGCTTTTGACGATCACTTGCGGCGGCGAGCTCTATCAGCATCGCCGCATCGATGTCACGCTCGCGAACCTGCGCGGCGCCGGCCCGGGGCAGAACGCAGGCGCCGAAGTAAGCCTGGAGCTGGAAGGCCCCTACGAGCGGCTGGCGGTTGAACTGCAACGCTCGCTCGATCATTTCGACCGCCAGTTCCCGCGCGTGACGGTGGCAAAGCTGGTGGTGACGCCGGTGCCCGGGGCGGACGAATTGACCACTCATCTGGGCAGCCGGCTCGACTTCCCGGTGGAGTGGCTGTACCTGTCGGAGTTGATGGATTTTCCCGACATCGTCGAGCTGCACGAGCCCGCGCGCCAGGCGCAATACCTGCACCTGATCGGCGGCGCGCTGCGCGAGGAGCGGGCCATTTGACTCCGAGTTCAATGTTCAATGTTCAAGGTTCAAAGTTCGAACCCGGAACCCGGAATGTTGAACCCGGAACCCGGAACCCGGAACCCGGAACGTGTAAATGAGCCAGAACATCAACCTGCTCGGCCCCTCCTTTCGCAAGCAGCGCCGGCTGCTGACGCTGGCCCTGATGCTGCAGTGCCTGGGCATCACGCTCGCCGCGCTGTTTGGCTACCAGTACTACCTCCAGCAGCAGGTGAACGGTCTTTCCTCCGAATTGGCCGTCACGGAGAAGCTGCTCCAGACCCAGGGCGGTTTCGTGAGCAACCTGAAGGACAAGCCCACCCCGGTCGTGACCGAGGCGCAGCTGGATGCCGAAATCAGCCAGCTCGAGGTCGAGTTCAAACTCGCGGGCGAGTCGATCGAGGCGTTGAAAGGCGGCGCGCTCGGCAGCCAGCAGGGCTTTGCCGAGTATCTGCGCGCCTTCTCGCGGCAGTCGATCGCCGGGCTGTGGCTCACCGGTTTCAACATCGGCGGCACCGGGGAACTGGAGCTCCGCGGCCGGGCGGTGAGCCCCGACCTGCTGCCGAGCTTCATCCAGCGCCTGAACCGGGAACGGGTGCTGGCCGGTCGCAACATTGCGCAGTTGGAGCTGAACCGGCCGCCGGCGGAAGCCGTGGCGGACAAGGGCGCTGTCAAGGCGGCGCCGGCTCCGCGTTTTTTTGAATTCAGCCTGGCCACGGAAACGGCCGGCCCGGAGAAGAAGCCATGAGAGAGCAGTGGCGGAAACTCTCGGAGCGATTCGGCGCGCTGCAGTCGAGGGAGCGCGCGCTGGTGCTGATCGGCGCCATCGTCTGCACCGCCATGGTGTTTGATGCGTTGACGATCCAGCCGAAGGAGGCGCGCATCAAAAAGCTGGAACAGCAGATCGTGGAAGCGCGCCAGAAGCACAAGCTCGCAGAGACCCTGATGCAAAAGAAGGAAGGGGTCGGTGATTCGCATGCGGTCAAGCGCTCGTATCGCGACGCCCTGCGGGTGCGGCTCACCGAGATCGACAAGAGCATGGCGGGCTTGCAGCAGGAGATGGTGGCGCCCGAGCGCATGGCGAGGCTGCTCGAGGACATGCTCGCGAGCACCCGCGGGTTGCAGCTCGTCTCGCTGCGCGCCCTGCCGCCGAAGCGCTTCGATCCCGGCGCCGCGGTGCCCGCTCCCCAGGCCGGGGACAAGACCGCGAAATCCGCAGCCAAGGCCGCCGAGCGCACGATTTTTCAGCACGGTTTCGAGCTCACGCTGCAAGGCTCCTACTCCGACCTGCACGACTACCTGGCGCGGCTCGAGAAGCTGCCGTGGCAGATGTTCTGGAACCGGATCAGCGTCCAGACCGAGCAGCATCCCCGGTTGCGGGTGACGATCACGGTGCAAACGCTGAGCCTGGCCAAGGCCTGGTTGACCGTATGAAAAACCAGTTCCGGGTTCCGGGTTCAAGGTTCCGGGTTCAAGGTTCCGGATTCAAGGTTCCGGGTTTCGGGTATCGGGTTGAACGCGGAATACGGAACTCGGAACTCGGAACACAAAGCTCGGAACTCGAAACCCGGAACTCGGAACTCGGAACTCGGAACCCTGAACATGCGGCAGCGGCATGGGCGCTGGGCGCCGTTTTGGCGCTCATGCCCGCGGTCGCGTCGCCGCAGGTGGCGAATGATCCCACGCGTCCGCCGGGCGGATCGGTGCTGGGCGACCCCGGCGCCGGCGGTGAGGGCGGGGGCGGGTTGACGCTGCAATCCGTGATGATTTCGCCCGCGTACAAGGCGGCGATGATCAACGGCGTGATGGTGAAGCTGGGCGAGAAATATGGCGACGCGGTCCTCATCAGCGTGGCGGAGAACCAGGTGGTGCTGAAGAGCGGCGGCGCGGAACAGGTGCTCAGATTTTACTCCGCGGTGGAAAAGCGCGAGGTCAAGCCGGTGGTGGCGAAGAGCGGGGTCAAGCCGGCGGCGGCGAAGAAAGCTTCGCGCCAGGAAAAAACGCGGAGCGCAGCGGAGCCCGCGGCGGCCGGCGGCACGCCGGGGCAGTAGAGAGGTGACATGAAACGAAAATGGTTGATAGGGGTGGTTGCCATCGTGGTGATGGCCGGGTGCACCAACCGGCCGGCGCAGCGCGACATCGCCTACGAGAGCATCTCCGCCGCGCTCGACAAGGCGGTCCAGGAGCGTGTCAAGCCGGCGGCCCCCGAGGCGGTCAGCCAGGCGCTGCTGCCGCCGCTGATGGTGGAGATGCCGAGGGCCGATGGGGTGAAGCCGCTCGAGCAGCGCTTCGATCTCAACGTCAGCAACGCGCCGGCCGCCCAGGTGTTCCTGGCGATCGTTTCCGGCACGCGTTACAGCATGGTCGTCCACCCCGACGTGAAGGAATCCATTTCGGTGAACCTCAAGGACGTGACCGTGCACGAGGCGCTCGACACGTTGCGCGAGCTCTACGGTTACGAGTACCGGGGGCAGGGCAACCGCATAACGGTAATGCCGATCACCATGCAGACCCGTATCTACAACGTCAATTACATCCAGGCGAGCCGCAAGGGGACGAGCGACGTGCGGGTGAGTTCCGGTTCGATCACCGACGCTCCGGCGAGCGGGGGCGGCGGGACCACGCAGCGTCTCACCGAAAGCTCGCGGATCACGACCAGCACGGACAGTAATTTCTGGGGCGATATCGTGAAGTCGATCTCCGCCATCGTGGGCACCACCGATGGCCGCAACGTCATCGTCAACTCGCAGTCCGGCGTGATCGTCGTGCGCGCGCTGCCGTCCGAGCTGCGCTCGGTTGAATCGTTTCTGAAGTCGATGCAGTTGATCGTCGAGCGGCAGGTGGTGCTCGAGGCGAAAATCATCGACGTCACGCTGCGCCAGGGCTTCGAGGCCGGCATCAACTGGGCGGGATTCCGCGACGGATCCACCCGCGCCGTCGGCGGCTTCGTGCGGCCCGGCACCAGCGTCGGCAACACCGCCAACACCAACACGTTGTCCTCGCCGACCGCGCTCCTGCCGGATGGCTCCCTTAACCCCGATTCCGCCGTGATGGCCACGCTAGGCGCCGCCGCGGCTTTCGCCGCCGGCGCGGGAGCACCCGGCGCCATCTTCGGCCTCGCGCTGCAGACCACCAACTTCGCGGCACTGATAGCCTTCCTCGAGACCCAGGGGTCGGTCAACGTGCTCTCCAGCCCGCGCGTGGCGGCGATCAACAATCAGAAGGCGGTGCTGAAGGTCGGCCAGGATGACTTCTTCGTGACCAACATCTCGGCCACCTCGACCACCAGCGGCGCCGGCACCGTGACGACGCCGACCATCACGGTGCAGCCGTTCTTCTCGGGCATCGCGCTCGACGTGACGCCGCAGATCGACAACAACAACAACATCATCCTGCACGTCCACCCGCAGGTGAGCCGGGTGATAGAGCAGACCAAGGTGATCGACCTCGGCGCGCTCGGCGTATTCAGGCTGCCGCTCGCTTCCAGCAGCATCAACGAAACCGACACCGTCGTGCGCGTGCAGGACGGCAACATCGTGGCGATCGGGGGACTGATGCGGCAGGAGACCCTGACCGCGGGTTCCCAGATCCCGGAATTGGGCGACGTCCCCGGCCTCGGCACGCTCTTCCAGCAGCGCAATACGCGCACCACCAAGAGCGAGATCGTGATCCTGCTGAAACCCACTATCGTTTATAGCGACAGCAACTGGCAGCAGGATTTGTTCGAGACGCGCGACCGCTTCCGGGCGCTGGAGCCGCCGCGGTCGCGGCAACCGCAGCCACCGCAGCCACCGCAGCCACCGCAGCCACCGCAGCCACCGCAGCAATGAGGGTGTTCAAGGTTTAAGGTTCCGGGTTTCGGGTTCAAAGTTCCGGGTTCAAAGTTCCGGGTTCCGGGTTCCGAGTTCCGAGTTCCGAGTTCAAAGTTCAAGATTTAAGGTTTAAAATTCGCAGTTCGGCAAGCTGGAACCCGGAACGTGTATAAAGCCCACTTCGCGCTGCGCGAGAGACCGTTCGGGATCACGCCCGATACGAGTTTTGCCTACGCCTGCAACACCCACCAGGAAGCGCTCAACACGCTGCTGGTGGCGGTCAAGAACGGCGAAGGCTTCATCAAGATCACCGGCGAGGTCGGCACCGGCAAGACGCTGCTCTGCCGCCGTTTCCTCGCGACTCTCGACCAGAACCACGTCTCGGCCTACATCCCGAACCCGTACCTGGAGCCGCGCACGCTGCTGTTCGCGCTCGCCGAGGAGTTGCGGGTGGCGCTGCCCAAGGATGCCGACCAGCACCAGTTGCTGAAGAGCCTCACTCGCGCGCTGCTCGACTTCGCGCGCCAGGGCAAGACGGTGGTGGTGTGCCTGGACGAGGCGCAGGCGATGCCGATCGAGACGCTCGAATCGCTGCGGCTGCTCACCAACCTCGAGACCGAAAAAAGGAAGCTCCTGCAGGTGGTGCTGTTCGGCCAGCCCGAGCTCGACCAGAAGCTCCAGGGCGAATCGGTGCGGCAGCTCCGGCAGCGCATCACTTTCCAGTACAAGCTCACCGCGCTGTCCCGGGACGAGCTGGACCACTACCTTGCCCATCGCCTGCGCGTCGCGGGCTATCGCGGCAACCGGCTGTTTACAAAACCCGCCGCGCGCGTCGTGCACCGGCTGTCCGGGGGCGTGCCGCGGCTCATCAACATCGTGGCGCACAAGGCGCTGCTGCTGACTTACGGCGAAGGCATGCAACAGGTGCTGCCACGTCACGCACGCGAGGCGGCCGTGGACACGCCCGCGACCTGGCGGCCGCAGCCGTGGTGGTGGCTCGGCATCGGCATGCTGCTGCTGTCGGTGGGCGGTATCGGCTGGGCGCTGCTTGCATGAGCGTCATCAACCAGGTACTGATCGATCTGGAGAAGCGCCGCGCTTCCAGCACCGAGCGCAGCGTGGTCCCCAACCATGTGCGCGCCCTGCCGGAGAGCGAACAAGCAC
>CAZFRR010000243.1:0-9127 GCA_964521405.1 uncultured Streptomycetaceae bacterium
GCTCGGCGGCAGCACTGCGTGGTCGGTCGGCTCGATCTCCATTACCAATTCGCCGCACCAGTTAAAGCGCGGCATCCGCGACACCCCTCAAGAGCATTTCGAGGATCTTGGCCTCCTTGCCGGTCAGTACGCGCCGCGCGACAACCTGAAGCTGCGCCGCATCCTCGCCGACAGCACCAACGATCTCTTTCAATGGCTGCACGGCCTTGGCTTCGAATTCGCCGGCCCGATGATCGAGCCGCCGCACCGCTATCCGCGCATGCACCTGGTGCTGCCCAACTCGCGCGTATTCCCGCGCTATCTCGGCCGCTACTGCGAGCAGCTCGGCGTCGACATCCGGCTGGAGACGCGCGTCGAGCAGCTGATCGTCGAGAACAACCGCGCCGTCGGCGTGCGCGCGCGCAACGCGGGTGGGGAGGACATCGAGTTTCGCGGCCGCGGCGGCGTGGTGCTCGCCGCGGGCGATTACAGCGCGGGACGCGAGTTGAAGGCGCGGTTTGCCGGAGAAGAGGTCGCGGCGCTCGATGCCGTTAATGTCACCGCGACCGGCGACGGTCAGCGCATGGCGCTCGAGGTTGGCGCCGTCGTGGTGAACGGCGACATCGTGCGCGGGCCGATCATGCGCTTCGTGCCGCCGCCGCACGACCGCTGGATCCTGAAGCTCCCGCCGTGGCGCTGGCTCACACGCTCGATGCGGCTCGCCATGGAGCATCTGCCTCAGGCATGGCTGCGGCCGTTCGCGATGAGCTTTCTCACCACCGCGCTGGGGCCTTCGCCGGAGCTCTTCAAGAGCGGCGCGATCCTGGTGAACCGCAACGGAGAGCGTTTCGCCGACGAGCTGGCGGGGCCGGCGCGCGCGGTGCCGCGACAGCCCGACAAAATGACATTCATCGTGTTCGACCACCGGCTCGCGCAGCGCTTCACCGCCTGGCCGCATTATGTATCCACCGCGCCAGGCATCGCCTACGCCTATCTCGCCGACTACCGGCGCAATCGCGCCGACATCTACCACGAGTCCTCCACGATCGATGGGCTCGCGCGCAGCATGGGAGTGCCCGCGGCGGCGCTCGGCCGGACGTTCAACGATTACAACGGCGCGGGCAGGGGATCTCGTCCCGCCCTCGACGCCGCGCCGTACTACGCGCTGGGGCCGGTGAAGAGCTACGTCGTCTTCACCGACGGCGGACTCCAGGTCACCGAGCGGCTGGAAGTCACGCGCGAGGACGGCGCGGTCATCGCGGGCCTCTACGCCGCCGGCTCGAACGGGCAGGGCGGGCTGCTGCTCGAGGGCCACGGCCATCACCTGGGCTGGGCTTTCATCTCCGGGCGCATTGCCGGGCGCAACGCCGCGCTCGAGGTGGGCGGCTCGGCATGATATTCATGAGCCAGAGCGGTCTCAGCGATCCCAGCCGCGAGCAGGATTGGGATGCGTGGTACGTCGAGCATCTGCGCATCATGAAGACCGTGCCGGGGATCAGCTCGGCGCAGCGCTTCAAGACCGACAGCCCGGGCTATTCGCCGTCGCTCGCGATGTACACCATCGCATCCGCCGCAGTGTTCCAGGATCCTTACTATCAAAGCGTGCGCGGCATGGGCGACTGGCTGCCGCTTATCCAGAGGGAGCATTACCACCGCAACCTGTTCGAGGGGCTGGACCAGGCGCCGGACGTGGCCATGGGCAGCGTGCTGATCGTCGCCGATCGCGCGAGCCCGTCCGACGTGCCGGGTGTGGCGCTCACCTGGCTGAAGTGCGCCGGCATTGACTACTCGACCCCGTATCGCGGGATCGCCGTCGTCAAGGGCGATGCAGCCGGGACCGGCGCGGTCCTCGACAGAGTCGCTGTCTATCGGCCGGTGACAGTGGGCGCGTCCCAGCGCTAGATCCAACGCGATGGGTGCCCAGGTCGCATTGATCGCCGGCGCTACGGGCTTGATCGGGCGTCGTGTCGCGGCGCATCTTCAGAACCTCGGCTGGCAGGTCATGGGCCTTTGCCGCAATCCCCACGCCGGCGGCGCTGTCCCGTTGATCGGCGTGGACCTGACCGACGCCGGCGATTGCCGCGGCAAGTTCGCGCAGCTTGATGGGGTCACGCTTGTTTTTTACACGGCGCGCTACGATCATCCCGAGGGCGTGGCCGAATCGGTCGAAACCAACGCCTTGATGTTGCGCAACCTGGTGGATGCGATCGAGCCGGTGGCAGGCGGCCTCAACCATATCCACGTCGTTCATGGCACCAAGTATTACGGGCACCATCTCGGGCCCGTTGCCGTGCCGGCCCGCGAGGACGATCCGCGCGCGCCAGCGCCCAATTTCTACTACGCCCAGGAAGATTATCTGCGCGAGCGCCAGCGCGGCAAGCGCTGGACTTACAGTACGTCGCGGCCGCACACTTTTTGCAGCGCCGCGGCCGGCGAGCAGCGCAACATCGGACTGCTCATCGCGGCCTATGCCGCCGTCCAGCGCGAGCTGGGCCTGCCGCTCGCCTACCCGGGGACCGCCAGAAGTTTCAACGTCGCGACGCAATTCACGGCATTGCCGCTGCTGGTGAGAGCGCTGACGTGGATGGCGGCTGAGCCCCGCTGCGCGAACCAGGCCTACAACGTCGTCAATGGCGACGCGCCGCGCTGGTCCGATTTGTGGCCGCGTTTCGCCGAGTATTTCGGCATGCCGGCGGGGCCGGCGCAACCGGTTCGCCTGGCCGAGTACATGGCCGACAAGGACCGCGTGTGGCAGGCCGTCGTCCGCCGGCACGGGCTGCAGCCGGCCGCGCTGCACTCGCTGGTGCTGTGGCCGTACGGCAATTATGTGTTTGCGCCGGAGTGGGACATAATTTCCGACATGTCCAAGGCGCGCGGCCACGGTTTTGCCGATACCGTCGACAGCGGCAAAATGTTTCTGGACCTGTTCGAGTATTTCCGCTCCGAGAAGATCGTTCCGTAACGGGAGAACGTCATGAGATTCGGCGAGTTGATTCGCGCCGAAACCGCGAAGTGGGCGCCGGTGGTGAAAGCCGCGGGCGTGCAGGTGGATTGAACCTCAAAAAAGCTATTTGCCACAGAGAACACAGAGTTCACAGAGGAAAATCAGGAACGCATGTCATTTTCAAGCCTCGCCCATCTGGTGAGTGTGGCGTGGCGACTCAAGCCCTTGAATCTCTCTGTGCTCTCTGTGGCTGAAAGCGGGTGTTCGGAAGGAGGATGCATGGAAACGCCTATGGGCCTGCTGGTCGCGGGATTCGATTATTCGCCCGTGGCCGAGGACGAGTTCAACGACTGGTACGATACCGAGCACGTTCCGGAACGCTCCCGCATCAAGGGGTTCGTCAACTGCGAGCGCTGGCTGGGCACTGACGACCCGAAGATCTCGATCGCGACCTATGATCTCCAGTCACCGGCGGTGCTGGCATCGGCCGAATACCGCGCCATTGCCGGCCCGAACCTTTCGCCCTGGTCGAAGCGCGTGACGGCCAGGTGCCGGCGCATTTGCCGCTTCGAGGCCGAGCAGATCCTTCCCGGCCATCAGGCGGCGCCGCACGGGGCGGGCGCGCTGCTGCTCTACGCGATGAACGTCGAGGGCGCCTTCGAAGCCGAGTTCAACAACTGGTACGATCGCGAGCACGTGCCAGCTCTCGCCGCGGTGCCGGGCTGCCTCAGCGCGCGCCGCTTCCGGATACACCATGCCGTGAGCCACGGCAATCACCGCTACCTCGCGCTCTATCACCTGACCGCTCCCGAGGTATGCTCGTCGGGGGCATGGAAAAAGGCGGTAGAGACCCCGTGGACGGTGAAGTTACGGCCCCACATGAAAGACCGGATGCGACTCACGCTCCGGCGCTACCAGAGGAAGGCTTGACGGCCCAGGAGGAGTAAGAACCATGGCAACGATGAAAACACTCAGACTCGCATGCGCCGCGCTGCTTGCGCTTGCCCCGCTACTGTCGTCAACGGCGGGCGCTCAACAGTTCCCCACGCGCCCGATCCGCTGGATCGTGCCGGTGCCCCCCGGCGCCACGACCGACATCATCTCGCGCCTGATCGCGGGCAGGATGAGCGAGGCCTGGGGCCAGCAGGTGGTGGTGGACAATAGAACCGGCGGGGCGTTTGTGATCGGCACCGACATCGTCGCCAAGTCCAACCCGGACGGCCACACCATAGGGATCTTTCTCACGCCGCACGTCGTGAACCCGTTCGTCATGAAGAACCTGCCGTACGACGCGGTCAAGGATTTTCAGCCGATCACGTTGGTTGCGATCGTGCCCGGCGTGATGGTCGCGAACGCGAACCTGCCGGTGACGAACCTGCGCGACGTGATCGCGCTCGCCAAGGCAAAGCCGGGCCAGCTGAATTACGGCTCGCCGGGGCCGATGACTTCGGGGCACCTGTCCATGGAACTCCTGAACCTGACGGCCGGGATCAAGATCCTGCACGTGCCCTACAAGGGCGGCGCGCCGGCGATCATCGATCTCCTTGGCGGGCAGATCCAGTTCGTCGTCCTCGGGCCGCCCACCGTCATGGGGCATCTCAAGGCCGGGCGCCTGAAAGCGATCGCCACCACGGCTGCCAAGCGCTCGCCGGGCCTGCCGGACACGCCCACCTTCGCCGAGTCGGGATTGCCCGGCTACGACACCTATGAATGGTACGGCCTCTTTGCCCCGGCGCGGATCCCGCGCCCGGCGCTCTCCCGGTTGAACGGCGAAGTGAATCGCATCATAGCGCTGCCCGACGTGCGGGAGAGGATGCTCGGTCTCGGCGCGATCCCGAGCGGCAACAGCTCCGAGGAATTCGCCGGATTCGTGAAGGGCGAGATGGCCCGGTGGGGCAAGGTTGCGCAGCAGGTGGGGCTGCGGCCCGACTGACCGGAATGAAAAGTAGCGAGCACTCACCCGGACCGGGCAAGCGCGAGCTGCCTTGTCCCTGCTTCGAGGGAGAGGACCGGCAATTACTTGCGCGCGGCGGCGCCGCCGTCGACGGAGATGATGGTCCCGGACACGTACGAAGCGCGGTCGGAGCAGAGGAACGCAACGACGTCCGCAACCTCTTCCACGGTGGCCGGCCGGCCGAACGGGAAGCCCTTGGTCAGTTCGCGCCAGCGCTCGGGATCGCCCAGGTCTTTTTGCGCCAGGTTGCGCCAGCGGCTGACGCCGCGGTCGGTCGCGGTCGCGCTGGGATTTAGCCCGATTACCCGCACGCCGTGATTGGGGCTCTCGGCCCCCAGCGCGCGCGAGAACGCCATCAAACCCGCGTTGGCCATGCTGCCGGCGATGTAGCCGGCGGTGGGGCGTTCGCCGGCGCCGCCGATGACGTTGACGATCACGCCGCGCTTGCGTTCGCACATCGCGGCGTAGATTGCGCGGGAGAGATTGATGTAGCCGAATACCTTCAGTTCCCACGAGTCCCGCCAGACTTTTTCATCGAGCCCGGTCAGCGTGCCCTGCGGGATCGCGCCCGCATTGTTCACCAGGATGTCGACGTCGCGGCAAGCCTGCCCGAGGCTGCGCGCGTTCTCGCTGACGCCGAGATCGAGCGCGTGGCAGGTGACGTTGACCTTGTGCGCGGCGGTGAGCTTGCCGCGGGCGGCGTCGAGGTCGGCGGCGTTGCGCGAGGTGAGGTGCAGGTGGCAGCCTTCGGCGGCCAGCGATTGGGCGACGCCGAAGCCGATGCCGCGCGAGCCACCGGTGATGAGTGCGGTACGGCCGGAAAGATTGAGGTCCATGACGTTGGCTTATCGAGAGGGTGGATGGGGGGTGGATTCGTCCGCCAGGCTGGCGGGCGCGCTATTCTAATGGAATTGGCCGGATTATTGCGATCCGGCCATTTCCTCGCAAAAACCCGCCCTGAATGGGCGGTAAATGGCCTTTTTTTGAGGTTTTCTTGCTCCTCGACGCGCTCCTCGGCGGCTCGTTAAGCCCCTAATTATGACCATTTCCGGTGTTTATTTAGGAGCTTGTCGGGGTTACCCGACAAGCTCCTCAGGTCAACCGGCGGCCCCTTCGCGCGTTATTAGCCCTGACCGGAGCTATTTCCGGCAACCTAAACTCGAGGATAGGAGAAACAAAAATGAGCAAACTGTTAACCACCCTGATAGCCGCGGCTTTTGCGGCGACGTCGTTCGGCGCTGCGGCGCAAACCCCCGCGGCCAAGGACGCCCCCAAAGCGGCCCCAGCTGCTCCGGCGAAAAGCGAAGCCCCGAAGGCGGCCCCGGCGAAGAGCGAAGCCCCGAAGGCGGCCCCGGCCAAGGCAGACGCGTCGAAGTCCGACAAGCCCAAGGCCGAGAAGAAGGCCAAGACCGAGAAGAAGGCCAAGTCCGAGAAGCCCAAGAGCGAACCGAAGAAGGCCAAGGGCGATGGCAAGAAGTCTGAAGGCAAGGCGAAGGGCCAGGACGCGCCGAAAGCCGACGCGAAGAAGGCCGACGCTCCGAAAGCCGACGCGCCGAAATCCGACATGAAGAAGTAATCAGTAGATCCTGCTGTTTCGCCGGCGGAACCGCGCCGGACGAATCGAAAAAGGCGGCGCAAGCCGCCTTTTTCTTTTAGAGTTCACGGCATGCATTATGTCGATTCGATAACCGGCACGACCTATCCCCTGGACGTGCCGCGCTGGCGCGGTGACTCCGGCGGGCATCTGAATCTCGGCGCCGCGCCGGGAATCAGGCGCGGTGACATCGACGGTTCGATCAACTCGTTGTGGCGCTATCGCAAGGCGCTGCTGGTTGATGCCGCTGACGCGGTGACGATGGGCGAGGGCTGGACGCCGCTTGTGCCCGGCGAGTGGGACGGGGTGCCGGTCCTCTACAAGCTCGAGTTCCTGATGCCGACCGGTTCCTTCAAGGACCGCGGCATGACCGTGATGGTGAGCTACTTGAAGAGCCGCGGCGTCACGGAGGTGCTGGAAGATTCCTCGGGCAACGCCGGCGCTTCGCTCTCCGCCTATGCCGCGGCGGCGGGCATGCGTTGCCGCATCCTCGTGCCGGAGACGGCGTCGTATCCGAAAATCGCGCAGATCGCCGCGTGCGGCGCGGACGTCGTCACCATCAGGGGCTCGCGCCAGGACGTGGCCGACGCGGCGCTCGCCATGAGCCGGGATCTCTTCTATGCCAGCCACAACTGGCAGCCGTTTTTCGCCGAGGGCACCAAGACGCTCGCCTACGAACTGTGGGAGCAGCTCGGTTTCCGCGCGCCCGACAGCGTGGTGGTCCCGGTCGGCTACGGCGCCAACTTGCTGGGCTGCGACCGCGGCTATTCCGAGCTCGCGCGCAACGGCGAAATCGAGCACTCCCCCCGGCTCTACGGTGTGCAGGCGGCGAACTGTGCGCCGTACTACGCCGCGTTCCGGGCGGGCGTGGAGCATTTCGTGCCGTCCCCGGTCAGCCCGACCGTTGCGGAGGGCATCGCCTCGTCGAAACCGACGCGGATGCGCGAAGTGCTCGCGCCGGTGCGCGCGTCCGGCGGCGAGATCGTGGCGGTGACCGAGGACGAGATCGTGCGCGCGCTCGCCGCGCTGGCGAAAAAAGGGTTCTACGTCGAGCCGACCTCAGCCGCCGCCGCCGCGGGACTGTCGCAACTCATCGCCCGCGGCGCGGTGAAAAAAGGCGAGACCACGGTGCTGGTGCTGACCGGCACCGGGCTGAAGGCGTCCGAGACGATCGGCCGCCTGCTCAAGCTCAACGCTCGCGCGCAGCCGTAACGGCGTGAATTGTGATTCGTGATTCGTGAGTCGACTCTAGGCGACGCCGTATTTCTTGAACCACGCCTGCATCCGCTTCCAGCCGTCGTCCGCCGCTTCCTTGCGGTAGCTCGGGCGGTAATCGGCGTAGAACGCGTGCGGCGCGCCGTCGTAGACCACTATTTCGCTCGTGGCGTTGCCCGCGCTCTTCAGCGCGCCGCGCATCTGCTCGACGTTCGCGACCGGGATGCTGGCGTCCTCGCCGCCGTAGAGCCCCAGCACCGGCACCTTGAGGTGCGGCGCCAGGTCCACAGGGTAGGCCGGCTGCAACGCCGACTTGCCCGGCGCCACCAGGCGACCGTACCATGCGGCACCGGCCCGCACCTTGGGATTGTGCACGCAGTAAGTCCAGGTGATGCGCCCGCCCCAGCAGAAGCCGGTGATACCCAGCCGGGAGGTGTCTGCTTTGCCGGTGGATTCCGCGTAGACCACGGCGGCGTCGAGGTCCGACATCACCTGGCTGTCGGGCACGAAATTCACCACTTTGGCGAAGATTTCCTGGTTGTCAGTGAACTTCGTGACGTCGCCCTGGCGGAAATATTGATCGACCGCGATCGCGAAGTAGCCCAGCTTGGCGAGCCGCCGGCAGACGTCCTTGATGTGCTCGTGCACGCCGAAGATTTCCTGCACCACCAGCACCAGGGGCAGCTTGCCGCCTTTCTCAGGCATGGCGCGATACGCCGGCACCGGGCCGGTCATGGTCTGGATCTTCACCTCGCCGGCAACGAGCCCTTTGGTGTCGGTGCTGATCGTGGTCGAGGCAATCGGCTGCACGATCCTGGCGAAGCCCTGCGGCAGCCACGCGGTCATCAGGTCACGCAGATTGGTTTCGGACGGCGGCATGCCGCGCAGTACGGATTCAGTCATGGAACTCCCCCTGGTTGAAAATGTGCCGCCTCCCCGGCGGCGTGGAGCGCAGATTATAAGGAAATTAGTCCTACTCGGCGCGCGCCCCGGAATCCTTGACGAGCTTGGCGTAAATGATCCGGTCGCTCTTGATCTTTTCCGCCAACTCCTGGGGCGTGCTCGCCAACGTGTCCACCGACTGGTTAGCGAGCTGTTCCTTCAGATCCCCGGACTGCAGCGCGTTGATCAGCGCCCGGCTGAGCTGCTGGATGACCGGGTCTGGCGTCCCGGCGGGCGCCGCCAGGCCCAGCCACAGCGTGAACTCGTATCCGGGCACACCCGCTTCGGCGACCGTGGGCAGGTCGGGGAAAGCCGGTATCCGCTGGCTGCTCGTGGCCGCCAGCGCGCGCACCCTGCCCGCCCTGATGAGCTGGGTGGACGTGATGGTGGTGGAGAAGGTGACCGCTATGTGGCCGCCGAGCAGGTCGTTCAGCGCGAGATTCCCGGCCCGGTAGGGCACGTGAACCATCCTGATGCCCGTCATCGTGTTGAGCATCGC
>CAZFRR010000244.1:0-3600 GCA_964521405.1 uncultured Streptomycetaceae bacterium
ACGCCGGAAACCCCGAGCAAGGTCGGCATTTCGATCGCCGATATCGCGACCGGCAGCTATGCCTATTCCGGCATCCTGACCGCGCTCTACCGCCGCGAGAAAACCGGCAAGGGCGGGCGCGTCGAAGTTACGATGCTGGAGGCGCTCGGCGAGTGGATGGGTTACCCGTTGTATTACGCCCACTTCAGCGGCGCCGCGCCGCCGCGTACCGGGCCGGACCACGCGACCATCGTGCCGTACGGGCGCTACCAGGCCGGGGACGGCAAGAGCGTGATGCTCGGCCTGCAGAACGAGCGCGAGTGGGCGACCTTCTGCGACAAGGTGCTGGACCAGCCCGGGCTCGCGACGGATGCGCACTACGACACCAATTTCAAGCGCAACGAGCGCCGCGAAGAGGTGACGGCGCTCATCAACAAGGTATTCTCGGCTTTGACCGCGGAACAGGTGGTCGCAAAGCTGGACGCCGCTGGCATCGCCAATGCGCGCATCAATACGCCGGAAGAAGTGTGGGAGCACGCCCAGTTTAAGGCGCGGGAGCGGTGGCGCGAAGTGGGCTCGCCGGTGGGGGCGATTCCGGCCTTGCTGCCGCCGGCAACTTTATCCGGTATGGAAGCGCGCATGGATCCGATCCCGGCGATCGGCGAGCACACCGAGAGGATACTCGGCGAACTCGGATTCAGCGGCGAGGAAATCGCCGAGTTGAATGCTGCCGGCGCGGTATCGCTCGAGCGGCGCAAGCCAACTCAAAAATAAGCACCAGTCACGAGTCACGGCCTCTCGGCGGCGATCTTCTTCGCCGTTGCTTTCAGTATCTCGATGAACCGCCGTGCGGCGGGGGAGAGGTAGGCGTCCTTGCGATAGACCACGCCGGCGCGGCGGGTGTAATCGAGACCCTGGACGGGGAGTTCTACGATAGGAAAGCGCGCCGCCGCGTACCGCACCGCCCGCCTTGAACCAAACGCGAGCATGTCAGACGCGGCCAGCAGATGGAACTTGAGGGGCAGGAAGGCGCTCTCAACCGCGATAATTGGCGGAGGTAAGCCGGCATCTGCAAACGCCTGGTTGACTTGCCATACGGACGGAATGTTGATGGCCGAAAACGCCCACCGCTCGTGCACCAGATCGGCGAGCGACAACTGCTTGCGCTTCGCCAGCCGATGGTTCGTTGAGGCGTACACCACGTATGGCTCGTCGAACAAATGCTCCTCGGCCAGGGCTTCGTGACGGGGCGCCCGGATGGTGAAGACGGCAAGGTCCAACGCTCCATTACGTACGGCCGACAGTACGGCGTTGCGCTCGTCGACCGTAATTTTCAGGGTTACCTTCGGAGCTTCCTTCAGCAAGGCGTTGCAGGCCGTCGGTACGAAGTTGAGGGCGAATCCCGCACCTGTGCCGATGCTCAGGTGACCCGCGCGTCCCTGGCTGAGGTCTGCAACTTCGCGAGAGATATCCTCCACCGACAATCTTAGTTTCCGTACGTGCGCCAGCAGCGTCGAGCCAACACTGGTCAACTCGACACCCTTTGGCGTGCGTTTCAACAATTTCGTCTTCAGGGTCTGCTCCAACCGCCGAAGGCTCTTGCTAAGGGCGGGTTGACTCAGCCCCAGCGCTGCCGCGGCGCGCTGCACTTGCCCGTGTTCGGCGATAGCGGCGAAATATTCCATGTCGCGTAACTGTGATTGCATGACTTAGATTCATGTAGTTGTTAATAGCGGATATTTGCGGAAATACAGGTGTAGTGTCAAGCTAGCCGCAGCCTTGGGCAGGCTCGCAAGTGGAGGCGCCATGCATCCGTTAATCAAAGCCACGCTGGCAGTTGTCATCACATCGGGCGTGGCGCTTGCGGCCGTATCAACTCATGCGCAGGGACAGAAAAAATTTCCAAACAAGCCGATCCGCCTGGTGGTGCCGTTCAGTGCCGGCGGCGCGCCCGATATGCTCGCACGCATGATCGGGCCAAAGATGAGCGAGAACTGGGGGCAGCCGGTGGTGGTGGAGAATCGCCCAGGCGCCGCCGGTATGATAGGCACAAGTATCGTCGCCAAGGCCGCGCCAGACGGCCACACGCTGTTGCTGACAGCGTCAGCATTTGCAATCAGCGCGGCGCTGCATTCCAGCCTTCCTTACGACCCGCTCAAGGACTTCGCAGGCGTCACCCCGATCGGATTTAGCACGCAAGCGCTGGTTGTGGCGCCTGTGCTGGGCGTCAAGTCGGTGAAGGATCTCATCGCGCTCGCCCAAGCCCAACCTGGCAAGATACTCTTCGGCTCGAGCGGGGCCGGCAGCGGAACCCACATCAGTGCAGAGAGATTCCTTCTTGCCGCTGGCATCAAGGCTGTGCATGTGGGGTTTAAAGGCCAGACGGAATTTCTGATCGAAATCGTTACGGGGCGAGTCCACTTTGGCGTTGCGAGCCTGGGGCCCGCGCTGCCGTTTATCAGAGAGGGGAAATTTCTGGCATTGGCGGTGAGCACGCCGCAGCGCTCACCGCTGCTGGCGGAGGTGCCGGCGATGGTCGAGGTGCTACCCGGCTGGGGAACAGACCTCACACAATCGTTGCTTGCGCCAGCCGGCACGCCGCGCCACATCCTGAATCAGATCAGTCGGGAGGTTGCTCGCATCCTCGACCTGTCCGATGTCAAGGATCGGCTGCAGTCCATAGGCTTTCACATTGCTACCAGCACCCCCGAAGAACACGACCGGATCCTTCGTGCCCAGATCGAGTCTATTGCGAAGGTGATCAGGGCCGCCGGTCTTCGTACTCGGTAAGCGGCGTTGGCGCCGGATGCGAGAAGTCCGGCGGACAAACGAAGCGTAACCGGTACGGCGTTTTCAGCCCTGCTCCGAAACCTTGTTCCGAAGCTGCCGCAGCCGGTCCAGCAGACCTGGCACATCGCGCACCGCGGCGAGCGGTTCGAGTTCCTCGAACACCAGCTTCCAATCGAGCTTTTGGTGCTGGCGGATCGCAACCGCTTCGATGTCCACCCAGTCCTGCGGCCGCCCGGCGAATGCTTTCAGGACGACAAGATCCTCCGAGGAGCAGGTAAGGAGCCGCACTTCGCCGAAATCGAATTCGGTCGCGCGGGTCACGCAGCGTTCCTCGAACGGGATGCCGCCCAGCGCGACATCAATCGGGATGCCATTCTTACTGCTCAGCAGGAGGACGCGATGCTTCGTGGCGAATGCGCCGGCCTCGGGAATGCGAGTGGCGAATGCAGCGAGGAGCGGCTTGACGGCCTGTTGCTCGGCGCCGTAAGGGCACAGCAGCGTGACATCAACGTCCCGCGTAAACCGGGGTTCACCCCAGCGCTGCAGTGCGATCCCTCCGATGAAGCAGTAACGTTCGCCTGCGCGTTGAAGGAAGTGCTGAATCTCCGCCGCTGCAGCGAACAGCGCGTTCATGCGCGCCGGCGCAAGATCGCGAAAAGTCGTTGCTGTTCAACCAGCCCCGATGTGGCGCGCGGTGGCAGGTCAGGGGGGGGCGGACCTGAAAATAGTTCCGCGACGGCACGCCGGACGTCGTCATCGGTCATTGCCTGAAGCTCACGGCGTCGCAGCGCTGACAGCTCACGCCCGGCGCGTTCCCAGGTTTCGGCCCAT
>CAZFRR010000245.1:0-1941 GCA_964521405.1 uncultured Streptomycetaceae bacterium
GGACTACGTCAAGGGGTCGAAGCCCACCAAAAAGAAGGTGCCCGCAGCGCCGACCCCAGCGTGACCGAATGTTTATCACCCGGTGTAATACTCTAATATTTCTAGCTAGTGTCTGTCCATAAACGTCTGTTTTCTTGGTGACAATCGCTCTGCGTCGACTGTGCGAGCGGCGATATGATCGTGTTCGCGGAGCTGTCTGATAGATTCGGAGTGCAGCGAGTGTAGGAATCAGATTGCAGGTGGAAAGCGCAGCACGGGACTGCGATCCGGTAGGCCGGCGACCCGAGCTGAATTGGGGCGGGCAGTGGCCCGATCAGGTTGGCTTGAGGCGGGCGAAGAGGGCGAGGTTGAAGGCCACGACGGAGGACCAGACATAAGCTTTGAAGTGGTCGAGGCCGCGCCAGGTGCAGCGCGCCAAGCCATAGGCGCGCTTCAGGCATGAGATGCCGGCTTCGATGCCGGCGCGGAAGTTGCGCAGCTTGCGATAGACCCAGCGGCTTTTGACCATGTCTTCGATCCTGAGCCCGCACTTCTTGTGGAAGGCCATGTCGGCGACACCGCGGGCCTTGGCCTGGCTGAGATTGTTGCGGCTGGCAAAGCCGCCATCGGCAGCCATCTGGAGCGGCGCCTGGCCATGGATGGCGATATGGCGATCGAGCATGGGCAGGAGCCGTTCGCTGTCGGCCGGGTTGCCGGCTTCGATCACCAGGTCGAGGATCAGGCCGCTCCGGCCGGTGGTCAGATTGAGCTTGTGACCGTAGTCGACGTCTCGGCTGCCTTTGACGATGATGTCGGCATGGGGCTCGAACAGGCTGACGATCTTGTCGCCGGCGGCGACGGCTTCACCGCAGAGAACCCGACGCTCGGCCTGCCAGATGATCCGCTCGATCAGCGGGCGATAGTGGCGGAACTCGCCTTGCCAGAGTACAACCCCCGTCGGATCTGGCACTTGCCATAGCTGCGGCGCCGCCTGGTCGAGATAGGCCAGGGTCGCCCGAGTGATCTTGATCAGCTCACGGTAATGCTGAACCCGCTTCGGTCGACCGCGGGTGAACTTGATCGCGCGGGCTCGCTTCTTGGCCGCACGTTGGTGATCGTGCCATGCGATCTCGACGAACCCGCCGGCCAAGGTATCGGCCTCCCCCAGCAGCCGCGCCATCACGCGCACAGCATCCCAGAGAAGGCTGCTGTCGCTCGGATCATGCATCAGCGCCGCAGTCACCGTGCTGTCCACCCGCACCATCTTGCCAGGCTCGATCTTCTCCTCGCGTGCGCTGACCAGCACCGCACGATTGATCGCTTCCCAAGTCTCTGCCCGGATGGCGCTGATCGTCTTGTGCAGTACCGACTTCTTCGGCGTCCACGACAAAGGCAGCCGCGCGAACGCCCGGAACGAGGCGGAGTCCTCAAGGTGAAACGCCAATTCCTCGTAGCTCAACTGACGGTGCTGCTTGAGCAGCCCGCAGCGCAGCACCGATTCCGCCGGCAAGCCCTCCCGTCCGGTCTCCTTGATGCCGTGCCGGCGCACATCCTTCGCTACCAGCCCGACCAGCGCCGGATGATCGTCCAGCCACTGTGAAATCGCCTTCAACTCGCGGCCGATCTCGTGCCAGGCAAAGAGATCGAATATGCTCGCCTGGACGGTGCGTTCTTGACGCATTGTTGGCTCCGGTGGTGACGAGTTTGCCTTTAGAATCAGTAGCTTGATGCCAAAGTCTACTCGAAACCACCGGGCCTTGCACCCGCTAAATCCGCGATTCGCTAAATAATTTCAGCCACTTAGCGTTTATGGACAGACACTACCTAGTGTTCCGCTCGCATCAGAGGATTCCCAAATCGGCGTAAGGATGCGAGTCTGCCTGTATGGGCAAGATCGAACGCATCCAGGTTCCTCCTGAAGATCGGGAGCGGCTTGCGAGACTGGTGAGAGATCGCAATACG
>CAZFRR010000246.1:0-7942 GCA_964521405.1 uncultured Streptomycetaceae bacterium
GGGTTCAAGGTTCAAGGTTCAAGGTTCAAGGTTCAAGGTTCAAGGTTCAAGGTTCAAGGTTCAAGGTTCAAGGTTCAAGGTTCAAGGTTCAAGGTTGTCATCGCGAGCAGCCGCTCGCGATGTTGAACCCGGAATATTGAACTCGGAACTCGGAACGTTGAACTTGGAACTCGGAACTCGGAACGTTGAACTCGGAACCAGGAACTATTATTCGGCCACAAATTGATCCGAACGCGTGAAGATCCACGTCCGGGTGATGCTGATGATATCGGTGTCCTTGGCGATGTCGGCCGGAAACGCCGCGTAGGGCGCCGCCAGCTGCACGATGCGCAGCGCCGCGGCGTCGAGGATGCGCTGGCCCGACGAGCGATTGATATCCACCCGCTCGAGCGAGCCATCGGCCTTGATCGACACGGTCACGATCAGGCTGCCGTAGATCCTCTGGTCGCGCGCGGCCTGCGGGTAGTTAATCTCGCCCACCCGCTCGACCTTGGTGCGCCAGTCCTCGAGGTAGCGCGCGAAGCGGAATTCCTGGGTGCGCGCGCCGATGAAGCGCCGCCGCGGCCGCTGCTGGTAACTTTCCCATTCGCGCGCGATGCTCGCCTCCAGCCGGGCAATCTCGAGGCTGCGGCTCATGATGTCGGCGGTGTTCGGCGCGACCTGCGGTTCTTCCTTTGCCTGCGGCGTCTCGGGCACGGCGGCGACCGCCGTCTTCGATTTCTGTTGCGTCATCAGCTGTTTCGCCTGGCGCTCCAGTTGCTCGACCTGCTTCTGCGCCATGGCGAGGTCGGCCGACTCTTTCGCCTCCTGCGGCACCGGTAACGGGCTCTTGGCTCGGCGCTGGGCGTCGGTATTGCCGCCGCCGTCGAGATTGGCCTGGGCCAGAGCGTCGGCCTTCAGTGGCTGGGTCGGACTCCTGGCATTGACCAGCGTCACTTCCAGCGGCGGCTGCGCGAGCTTGGACGGGTCGGGCATTTTGAAGCTGACGCCCAACAGGATAATGGCGTGGAGGACGATGGACGCGGCCACGGCGACCTGCATGCGCCCGTGCTTGCCCAGCGCGGTCATGCGCCGGTCGAACGCCGCCAGGTTGCGTTCGAGCTCCTCGACGCGCGCATCGAGGCGCACCAGCGCTGCAGTCCACGGCGCGTGGCGCCCGTGCTTTGCCCGCCGCTTGAGCGGCACTATTTTCCGGTCGGGTAACAAGCCCATGCGCTTCATTCTAGCGTACCCCCCGTAATACTGCATAGAAATGCTTTTAATAACGGGGGGTTGCAAAAAACACTTAAAGTAAAAAAGAGGCCGAGCCTCCCCGGCAATTGCTAACCCGCGACCGCTGCCTGCGGAATATCGGCTTCCAGCTGGCGCTGGAATTCGCAGCGGAAGGTGAGTTCCAGCAGGTCCAGCTCTGACAACTCGAGCTCGACCCGGGTGCCCGGAGCGAGCGCCGGCAACGAGGGCACGCGCGCCACCAGCGGCAGCTCGTCGAACCGCGCCAGGCTCTCGCGGATCACGGTGGCCGCGACCGTCCGGATGTTCTCCTGAATGAGCCAGTTCATGCACCAGTAGCGTTCCATCTGGCGCTGGAACTCTCCGTACACCTCGTAGGTGGATTCGAAGTCCCGCATCGCGGTCAGCAACGCTTCATCGTTCGCTCCGTAGGGCGGCGCCTCGCCCCGTGCCAGCGCCACCAGTTGGCGCTGGTTCACGAGATCCACGTAGCGCCGCAGCGGCGAGCTGGCCCAGGCGTAGCTTTCCACGCCGAGTCCCTCGTGCCCCGCTGGCACCGTGCTCATCCTCACCTTGCCGCCATCCTGCACGCGGTAGATCGCCGCGATGTTGTTCTGCGCCAGCTCCCGGCCCCAGGCACTGTTCGCCTGGATCATCAGCTCCGAGACGATTCTGTCGATCGGCGTGCCGCGGTTGCGCCGGATGATGCGCACACGGTCATTCTCGACGTAAAAGCTGTACTCGGGGCGCTGCTCCTGCTCGGGCGCCGCGCCGCGCCGCGCCGTTTCCAGCGCGCGTGCGAGACGCCACAAGGTGGCGAGCTCCTCGCCGTAGCGGTGCTCGATACGCCCCGCGGCCAGCGTGGTTTCGTTGAGCACTTCCTCCAGCACGGCGTGGCGCAAATTTTCCGCGATGGCCACCCGCTCGACGCGCGTTGTCCGCGCTGAGATCGTCAGCTCGGGCGTGACGTCGAGATACAGCGAGAGCGCCGGGCATTGCTTGCGCTCCGTGAGCGAGAATGCTTCGATCGCCGGCTGCGGCAGCATGGTGATTTTCCCGCCCGGGAAGTAGACCGTGGACAACCGCTCGCGGGCTATTGCGTCGACTCCCGAGCCCGTCGCGATGCCGAGCGCGGGCGCGGCGATGTGGATCCCGATGCGCAGGCTCCCGCCCGGCAGCTTCACCACCGAGAACGCGTCGTCGATTTCCGTGGTGGTGGCGTCGTCTATGCTGAACGCCTCGACCTCCGCGAGCGGCAGTTCTTGCGGCAGGGTCACGGGAATGGCGGGCAGCGCCGTGCCGCGCGGGAACTGCTCGTAGAGGAAGCGGTTCAGGTGATAGTCATGCGGCGAGGACAGCGCGCCGCAGCGCTCGAAGAGCCGCGCCGGCGTCACCTTCAGCTTCTCGCACGCCTCCTCGAGCGCTTTCCATTCGAGGCCTTGCTTCTCGGGCTGGTAGAGCAGCCGCGACCGTATCGGCTCGAACTCCGGCGGCAGCTTCGATTCCATGAGGCTCGCCACGTACTGGCTGCGCCTCTCGGCTTCGCGCCGCTTGCGCTCGACCGAGGCGAGCGCGGCCTTCAACGCCTCCGGCGGCGCCGCCTTGTAGCGGCCCTTCCCCTTCTTGTAGAAGTACATCGGCGCGCCGTGCAGTTTCAGCAGCAGCCCGGCGGATTCCACCGGCTCCGGCGCGCGGCCGAAGTATTCCTTGGCGAGCGTATCGAACGAAAACTCCCCCTGCCCGCAGCATTGCCACAGGAAATCGGCGTCCATCGCTGCCGCGAGCTTCTGCGCGGCGCCCATGATTTCGCCGAGGCCCGCGCCGTCGAAGCGAAACAAAATAGCGGAAGCTTTTATCTTGGAACGCTTGCCGTGCGGGGCCTCCACCTGCAGCGAAGTGTCGTTGTCGGCGAGCACGGCTCCGACCTTGAACAAGCCCTCTTCTTCGTAAAAGACGTTCATGCTGGTGGCAGGGAAGAGGCCGCAGGGGTGGAAAAACAAACGGGCGCGGCCCGAAGGGCTGCGCCCGTCAATTATAAGCGGCGTTGCGGGCAACCCCGCATTGCAACAAAGCGCTATTCTTACGGAAGCTCCAGGACGTCGTGATAGGGCACGTGGGTTTCCAATCCGCTCGAGGCGGATTGCGCATCGCCGCTCACAAGATGAAGCCGATTGCCGACGAACGCGCCTGCAAGGCCGTGACGCGGGTACTGCATCGAAGGCAGGATCGTCCAGGTATTTGTGACCGGATCAAACGCCTCGACGGCGCGGAAAGCAGATAGCTTGCGCGAGTCCTGGTCTTCCCCTCCCGCAACATAGATCTTGCCGCGGTTGGTGCCAAACGCCACCGCGCTGCGCGTCGTGGGCATGGGGGCCTTCAACGCGCCCCACTGGTCGGTGGCGGGATCATATTCCTCAACAACGTTGACGCTGCTGCCGCGCGTAATGAAACCGGCGCCAATGCGTCCGGCGATGACGTAGATCTTGTTATTGGCCATGCCGGCAGCCGCGTGATTGCGCGCAGTAGGCATCGGGCTGCGTCTCTCCCACGTATTGGTCTTTGGGTCGTACACCTCGTTGGTGTCCACGGAGCGGTGCGGGCGCGCGGGATGAATAAACGTTTCCTTGGAGCCGGGGTGCATGGATGCACCGCCAATCACATAGATCTTTCCGCCGTGCACCACCGCATTGGAAGACCCGCGCTTGGTCGGCATTGGCGCCAGCGCCTTCCAGGTGTCGTTCGCAGGGTCGTATTCCCACGCGTTGTCGACCGGCTGCCAGCCGGGATTGGGCTGTCCGTCGGGCTTGGCTGCGTCGGGATACTTGAATCCGCCAAACATGTAGATCTTGCCGTTCAACTCGGCGGCCGCGACGTGATGCGACGCGAGCGGCATGGTCGTTTTCTTCGTCCAGCTATCGTTACCCGGGTCGTACTCGTAGACATAGCCTTTCGGCTTCCAGCCCGGCGCGAGTCCGCCAAATACGTACAACTTGCCGCCGGCACTGGCGCCCCAAAGCTCTTCCGAGGGCTCTGGAAACGGGGCGAGCCTGCTCCACTTCTGCGCGTACACTGCCGAAACCAGGAACGATGCCGCCAGCAACGCGGCGAGACAGAGACGCAGCAACTTGAACGTGGCAATCATCAGAACTCCTCCTGTTTTTTGCGAAACTGCGTGTGCGCGGGTGACCCCGGACACGACCTCACCTGGATACCCAGCGCCTCCATACTACGACGAATCCGGAATCATGGGCAACGGCATGCCGCGGCGGCATGGCCGAACTCCGTTTGAAGACCGAAAAATGCAATTCAGCCACGGACCCCGTTAGAGGCGCGGCCTCTAACGGGGCGAATCTGACACGCCGCAGAATTCGAGCACGGCGTCCAGGTGCTCCGCAAAATCGGAGAGGCCGTGGTCGCTGCCCTGGATCACGATCTGCCGGCATCCCTGGTAGCGGGCCACGGCCGCGCGGTAATCGAGCACTTCGTCGCCGGTGGCCGCGATGAGCAGATAACGCTCGGGGCTGATTCGATCGACCTCGAGCGATCGCAGCTCCGCGACATGCTGCTGCGTGAAGTCGTATTCCTCGCCAGTATGGAGATTTGTCTGGCGCCCCACGAGCGTCGCCAGCAGCTCGTACGCCCGCACCGCGGGGTTGAGCAGCACCGCCTTGAGGTCGTGCTTCTCAGCAAGATAAGTCGCGTAATAGCCGCCGAGCGAACTGCCCACCAGGACGGCGTGTGGGTGCCGGCTGGCGAGTTCATCCAGCCGCGCCGCCGCTTGCGCCGGGCTGTGCGGCAGCGCCGGCGCAGCAAACTCCGCGCCGCGTCCGAGCGCTTCGAGCCTTTGCCTGAGAACCTGCGCCTTCGACGAGGCCGGAGAACTGTTGAAACCATGTATGTAAATAATCATCGCCCAAAGTCTAGAACCGATTCAGCCACAGAGATCACAGAGAACACGGAGAAAAGGCAAAGTGAAATCAGGCCGATAGTTCTCCGTTCCACAGCGCATCCACCCCTTTAGATCGGGCAGGCGTTCGATGAGGGGGCGATCATTATTGCGGGCCATGTCGGGATAGATGTCAAATATCATGCCAAATGACGACAGACCCGTCAGTCGAATCAGGCTGCGGCAACCTCGTCCGAGTCTTGCTTCTCTCGGCGCCTCGGCGGTTCAATTATTGTTGTTGCTTCTCTTGGCGGCCTTGGCGGTTCAAATCAGTTTTTTCGCGAGCTCGAGCAGCAGCGTGTCGTTGCCCCGCGCCGCGATCAGCGACAACCCGAGCGGGCAGCCATCCACCGTCGCCAGCGGCAGCGACACTTGCGGCAAGCGCGCGAGCCCAGCGATGCATAACATCGGCAGCGCGCGGGTGCGCAACTCGTCCACCACAGCGGGCGCGGAATTCCTGGGCAGCGCGATGCCCGGCGCGCTCGGCAGGGCCAGCACCGCGTTATCCCGCAGGAGGTCGTCCATGCGCCGGGTGATTTCCTCGCGCCGCGCCCGCGCGCGCGCAACATCCGCGGGTGCAACCGTCGCGGACCAGGCAATGCGCGGCCCGACCGCGGGCCCGAACGCGGGTTTCACGCGCGTCACCCACTCGCGGTGGCATTCCCAGGCTTCGGCGCCCTGGGGAAAACGGAAAGTGTCCGTCCAATTTTTCAATGGTTCGTCGCCCACGACCACGTTCTCCGGCGCGCCGAGGAGCGCGGCGACCCGGTCCAGCGCCGGCTTGAGCGCCGCCACTGCCGCCTCTTCGGCGAAGGCGAACGCGTCCTGCGCCATCAGCAGGCGGCCCGGTGCGCAGGCGGGCGCAGCGTCGCGCAGCAACACGCGCCCCACGCGTTCGAAGACGCCGGCGTCGCGCGCGAACCAGCCGCAGGTATCGAAGCTCGGCGCGAGCGGGCACACGCCGTCCAGCGAAATGCGGCCGTGCGTGGGGCGCAAACCCAGGATGCCGCAGTAGCTGGCCGGCAGCCGCACCGAGCCGCCGGTGTCGCTGCCGAGGGCAAAATCCACGAGCCCCGCCGCCACGGCCGCCGCCGATCCGCTCGAGGATCCGCCCGGAATGCGCCCCGGTGCGTTGACGTTGACCGGCGTGCCGTAGTGCGCGTTCTCGCCCGTGAGACTCCAGGCCATCTCCTCGGTGTGCGTCTTGCCCACGAGATGCGCGCCGGCGTCGAGCAACATCTGTACCGCCGGCGCGGTGCGCGTTGCCGGCTCGTGGGTGCGCAGCCAGTCCGGGTTGCCGAAGCCGGTTTTCGCGCCGGCCACATCGTAGATATCCTTGGCCGCGAAGGTAAGGCCGGCGAGCGGGCCGGCGTCCCTGCCCCGCATCTCGATGTGGGTGTGGCGGCAGAAAGCGCCGAGTTTGTCCTTAGCGAGGACTTCGTTCATCGCAGCACCCAAATTAGCCACGGAAACACACGGAAGGGCACGAACGGATACATCAACACAGATCTCTTTCTGTTTGATTCTTGAATTGTCCGTGTGTTTCCGTGTGGGTCCGTGGCCAAAACGTTCTTGCCTTTCATTCGGAGTGCTTCCGTGTGTTTCCGTGGCTAAAACGGTTTTTGAGATGGCTTCTAGAAACTCCTGGCCAGGCGGGCCAGGAGTTTTTCGTGGATGCCGCCGAAGCCGCCGTTGCTCATGACGAGCACGTGGTCGCCGGGGCGCGCGGCGCCGGCGATCGCCTCGATGAGCCGCTGGAGGTCGTCGAACACCGCCGCCTTCGCGGCAAGTGGCGCCAGCGCCGCTTGCGCGTCCCATTGGAGCCCCGCGCCGTAGCAGAAAACCCGGTCCGCCGCCGCCAGGCTGGGCGCGAGCCGGTCTTTCATCGCGCCGAGCTTCATGGTGTTCGAGCGCGGCTCGATGACGGCCAGGATTCTTTCTCCATTCACTTTCGAGCGCAAACCTTCGAGCGTGGTTTGAATCGCCGTTGGATGATGCGCAAAATCATCGTACACGGTGATGCCGTTCGCGGTGCCGCGCACCTCCATGCGACGCTTGACGCCCTCGAAGGCACTGAGCGCGGCGATCGCCTGCGCCGGCGCAACCCCGCAGTGCCGGGCGGCCGCGATCGCGGCTAGCGCGTTGGCCTCGTTGTGCGCCCCCGTCAAGGTCCAGTTGACTCGTCCCTGCTCCCGCCCTTTCCAGCGGACGTCGAAGCCGCCGGCATGCCGCGCGCCGACGCTCCAGCCTGCCGCCACTCCGTAGTGCTCGACCGGTGTGTAGCAGCCGCGCGCCAGCACTCGATCCAGAGCCTCGTCGGCTCCGTTCGCCACGATCAGGCCGCTCGCCGGCAGCGTGCGCACGAAGTGGTGGAACTGCGTCTCGATCGCCGCGAGGTCGGTGAAGATGTCGGCGTGATCGAACTCGAGATTGTTGAGCACCGTGGTGCGCGCCGGGTAATGCAGGAACTTGGAGCGTTTGTCGAAGAACGCGGAGTCGTACTCATCGGCCTCGACGACAAAAAATGACGAATGCTCGCCCCCCCATCCCAACCTTCCCCCGCCAGGGGGGAAGGAGTTGTGTTTGCTTCCCCCGCCAAGGGGGAAGGAGTTGTGTTTGCTTCCCCCGCCAGGAGGGAAGGAACTGTCTTTCCCTCCCCCTTGATGGGGGAGGGTTAGGGTGGGGGTGGAAAGTCGCGCGGACACACCGAAGTTCTCGGGTATACCGCCGATGAGAAATCCCGGCTCGAGACCGGCGTGCTCCAGT
>CAZFRR010000247.1:0-2364 GCA_964521405.1 uncultured Streptomycetaceae bacterium
CGGATCGATCGCCTTTACATACTCCATCATTAGTGTCCGGCTATAAGTCGAACAGCGTCAATTGGTTACACTCAGTGACGTCTGGGTTCTGTGCTTTTTCGAGCGTCAGGGCCTGAAAAACAGGGGTTTTCTCGAAGAGCGTGAGGCTGAGAATTTGGAGGATTTCGTACAAGCTCCGCTCGACCTTCAACTCGCGTTTGATGATCGCCACCAGCACGTACACGCTGATGGCGGTCCACACTTGCGTCTTCACCGCATTCGGATTCGTGCCGAAGAAAGCTTTGATTCGCAGATGCTGCTTGATCCATTTGAAAAACAATTCGACCTGCCAGCGGCACTTGTACAAGGCCGGGATGGTCAACGCCGGCAGCATGAAGTTGTTCGTCAGGAAGACGAACCGTCGGTCGTTGTCGGCGTCGTAGAACGTCACACGCCGCAACGGTTCGGGATGAAGTTGCGACGACTTCACACCTGCCAAGCCGATGGTTTGATCGCTGCGCAGGCCGGTCGCCTTGTCGACCTTGCGGCGAGCGCGACGCGTGAAGTCCAGGTTTCGTTTGGCACGCGTGACGAAGAACGCGGAATGCTGCGTGAACCGGCGCAAACGCGCGAAGTCGACGTAACCGCGGTCCATCACGTAGAACGCACCCGGCTCGATCGGCAATTGGTCGAGCACGGTGACATCGTGCATTTTTCCGTGAGAAACGTGCACAAAACTGGGAATGCTGCCGCGAAGGTTGAGCAGCGTATGCAGTTTCACGGCACCTTTTTGTCGGCGAAACTTTGCCCAAGGGAACAGCGCCAGACACAGATCGATGGTCGTCGAGTCGAGGGCGTATACCGTCTGTTCGAGCGCTGCGGCCAGTGGCTCGTGCGCATACAACTGCCGAGCGTGACGGATCAGCACCTGAGCGAAGTCGGCAAAGATGCGCCAGTCGTGGACCCGGTTGGCATCGGCCAAGGTGCTGCGAGAAATCTTGCCGCGAAAGCCAGCATGGTACAGCTTCGGCCCCGGCGGTCTCAAATCTCAATCGCAACCGCCAAGCGTGGTTTCTCGAAGAAAACTTCCTCAGGGGTTCGGAAGCCGAGGCATGCTCGGGGACGGTGGTTGAGTAGTTTTTCTACTCGACGCACATCGCAATGGGAGACGTCGCGAAAGTCGGTGCCCTTGGGAAAATATTGCCGGATTAAACCATTGGTGTTTTCGTTGGTGCCGCGCTGATGCGGACAACCAGGATCGGCGAAGTATAGCTGGAGGCCGAGGTGCTTTTCCAGGCGGTGGCAGCGGGCGAACTCGCCGCCATTGTCAAAGGTGATCGAACGGCGGTGGTCCTCGTCTAGTTCCTTCAGGCGCTGCTTGAGTTTGTCATGGACGTGGTCGGCGTTCTTGGATTGAACCTTGACGACGAGGGTGAACCGCGACCGCCGGTCGACCAGCGTCGCCAGGCCGCCCGTGCCGGGCGGGCCCAGCACGGTGTCCCCTTCGAAGTCGCCCAGCCGCTGCCGCTGCTCGATGACATCCGGCCGATCGGCGATGCGGGCCGCATCGGACGTTGTGGCCGTGTTTTTCCGGCGATTGGGGCGTTTTCCGCGACGCCGAAGATGCTCCTGCCAGTGCTCGCGGTCGTCATCCTGCGCGATCCAACTGTAGATCGTCTGCGGCGAGACGCTTGGCTGCGGAGCGTCGCCAGCGGCCTGTTTCAGGCGGCCGGCGATCTGCTCGGGCGCCCAGTCGTGGGCCAGACCGCGCCGCACGGCGGCGTTGATTTTCGGGTCGTCCATCTTGCGCGTGAGGGGACGCTCTCGCCGTCGCCGCTCCGTCTCGCGCTGCGCGTGCCCAGCGTAATACTGCTCGCCCGCGCCGTTGCGTCGCAACTCGCGACTGATCGTGGCGGGACTGCGCCCCAGAGCCTGGGCGATCTCCTCCTGCAGGGCGCCCTCATGCCGCAACCGCGCTATCCGATCACGCTCTTCCAACGTAAGATGACTTGCCATCGCTGGGACTCCGTTCCCAAGGGAAAAGTTTGCAAGACTTCACCCATTGGAACGTCCCAGCGATGTCTTCTTCTACCTCACTTTCGGCCGGCTCACTCGTGAGCCTCAATTGCATTTGAGATTAGAGTCCGCCGATCAGCGTCAAGTAATCGGACCTGTGACCGAGGACACCCAGCGCCGGACCTAACTTCTGGGCCAACTCATCGAGATCATTTGGGCAAACAGACCATTCTCTCGCGATGTCCATGACGCTTTCTTCGTGAGGATAACTCAAGTCTTCACGGTCCCAGTAACGGTCATCTTCGGCTTCCGGGCTAATCGGATCGAAGAACGCGAATTGGAGTTTTCGTTCCTCAGCGGTCGTCTCGC
>CAZFRR010000248.1:0-7699 GCA_964521405.1 uncultured Streptomycetaceae bacterium
ATGTTCGTCGGCCAGATCCTCAAGATCGGCGGCCAGCCCATACAGATCAGCGCGGGTCCGCGCTACTATGTCGACAGCCCTCCGGGGGGCGCGCACGGCTGGGGTTTCCGCGCGGCCGTGACGCTGTTGTTTCCGAAGTGAGCGGTGTGTCCGTCTTTAACGGCAATCCGGCTGCTGAACGGAGAAAAGGTGTCAGGAACCTTTATTAAGGCGTAACTCGGAACACTTCAGTAGCAGCTCGCCACACGATGTCGCCGGGATAGAGCCAAAAAAGGTTCCTGACGCCTTTTCCGGTCCTTAACAGTTTATTGAAAATAGCTATGGCAGCCTGACCGGTCGCCAGGGAAATCAGTAATCTTGTATTAAACAATAACACGTGTTATTGTGTAATACGATGAAACCACTAAACGCCGTGATCGAGGCCCACCGCAGGGAGCGCGATCGGGCGCTGAAGCGGACTCTCGTGCCCCGTCAGCTCGCAGCGACCCTGTCCAAAGCGCTTTCTTCGCGTCTGGTCAAGGTCATCACCGGGCCGCGCCGGGCGGGAAAATCGACGCTGGCCTTCCAGGTGCTTGCCGGCAAGCGCTTCGCCTATCTCAATTTCGAGGACGACGCCTTGCGCGGCGACTTCTCCAGCGATGAATTGGTCGAGGCGATCGACGCCGTCCATGGCGAGACGGATTTTCTCTTTTTCGACGAAATCCAGAACTATCCGCACTGGGAGAGCTTCATCAACAAGCTCCATCGCCGGGAGCGCAACGTGCTCGTCACCGGCTCCAATTCCCGGCTGTTGAGCCGGGAGCTGGGGTCCGCCCTGACCGGACGGCATCTGTCCTTCGAACTGCTTCCCTTCAGCTATCAGGAGTATCTCCACGGCACGGGGACCGGGATGGCGGATGATTCTGAAGTTTTTCAGCGTTACCTGATCTGGGGAGGCTTCCCCGAGGTGGTGCTGGGCGCCGTGGATCCCGCTTCCTACCTGCGGACGCTTTTCGATTCGGTAGTGTTACGCGACATCGTATCGCGCCATCGGGTTCGCGCTGCAACTTCGATGCACGATCTGCTCCATCTCCTCATGAACAATGCCGCGAGCCGTTTTTCGGCGCGCAGCCTCGAGCGCTCCCTGGGCGCGCTCTCCACGGCGACCATCCAGAAATTCATCGGCTACTGCCGCGAAGCGTACCTCGTTCAGGACCTCCAACCGTACTTTTTCAAGCCAAGGCTGCGGATCAAGGCCGACCGCAAGCTTTATGCCTACGACAACGGGTTCATTTCCGCAAGATCGCAGCCGGCGACGCGAAACGACTCGCGCCTGCTCGAGAACCTGGTGTTTGTCGAGCTGGTGCGGCGAGGATTCAAGCCGAATATGGATCTGTTTTACTATCAGACCCGCTCCGGCGCCGAGGTGGATTTCCTGGTGCGGCGGGGATCGGAGAACCTCGAACTCATTCAGGTAACGCAGAACCTCTCGTCCCTGAAAACGCGCGAACGCGAGATTCGCGCCCTGCGCCAGGGGGCGGAAGAGCTGAAGTCGCGCCGGCTGACCGTGATCACGCTGGACACGGAGGAGAGGGTTCGCGAGGCCGGCGCGGAAATCAACATCATCCCCTGCAGGAAGTGGTTGACGGTGCGCGGGTAGCCGAGCTGGAACGGGCGAACTGAACGGAGAAAAGGTGTCAGGAACCTTTATTAAGGCGTAACTCGGAACACTTCAGTTGCAGGTCGCCACACGATGTCGCCGGGGTAAAGCCAAAAAAGGTTCCTGACACCTTTTTCGGTCCGGGTCTTCAGCCAGCAGTCCTGGCCCTGACTTTACGCGGCCGCGGAAAAAGGTCGCGAGCGTCGCTCTCCGACAGTCTGGATATAGGCACCACGCGAACACGCTCGGCCAGCGAATACGCTTTGGGACCAGGATAAAGCACGACGAGTTGTTCGAGTTTCAGGTCCGCCAGTGCAATACGCATGGAAGGCGTAAGCGTGGGAGCATCCATCCTTTTCACCTCAACGCCGAGCCGCCGGCCGTTCTTGAAGAGCAATAGATCGAGTTCCGCTCCCTGGTGTGTCGCCCAGAAATAAGCGTCATCAGGCTGCACGGCGTTAAGCACTTCCTCGATGGCGTAACCTTCCCAGGATGCGCCGCATTTCGGGTGCGCGAGCATTTCGCTTTCACTGGTGATCCCGAGGAGATGGTGGAGCAATCCGGAATCGCGCACGTACACTTTAGGTGACTTGACCTGCCGTTTGCCGAGATTCTCGTGCCACGGGGCGAGTTGACGCACCATATAGACGCCGGAGAGCAGATCGAGATACCGTCTTACCGTGGTTTCCGCCACGCCCAGAGAACGCGCTGGCTCGGCTGCGTTCCAGATCTGCGCGTGATAATGCGCGAGCATGGTCCAGAATCGCCTCAGTGCCAGCGCCGGGATGGTTATACCCAGCTGGGGCAAATCGCGTTCGAGGAACGAGCGCACGAACTGGGTGCGCCACGCAGCGCTCGTGGCCAGAGAGCGCGCCGTGTAGCTCAACGGAAAGCCCCCTCGCAGCCAATGGTGCGGCAGGTGTTGGGCGCCGATTTCCAGTAACGAAAGACCGCTCATCTCGACGATCTCGATCCTGCCGGCGAGAGACTCGCTGGATTGACGCAGCAACGCCGGCGACGCGCTTCCCAGGACGAGAAAGCGCGCGGGCAGCGGACGGCGGTCGGCCAGCACTCTCAAAATCGGGAACAGGTCCGGGCGCAGCTGTATCTCGTCGATCACAACGAGCCCCTTCAAGCCTTCCAGTGCCGTCATCGGCTCGGCCAGTTGCGTGAGGCTGCGGGGGTCTTCCAGATCGAAGTAATTCGAACGTCCCGTTTGAACCAGGGTGCGCGCGAGCGTTGTCTTGCCGCATTGACGGGGGCCAACCAACGCCACTATGCGGCTGCGGGCAAGCGCGGCCCGCACTCTGGCAATCAGGGCGGTACGGGGGATCATGGCCGTCATGCTACCACGAATATCGAGCAATTAATACTCGAATTGCATGGTATTACACCAAAGCCGTGAAGCAGCTGCTGACCGAGCTCGAGCGGGCGAATTGAACGGAGAAAAGGTGTCAGGAACCTTTATTAAGGCGTAACTCGGAACACTTCAGTTGCAGGTCGCCACAAGATGTCGCCGGGGTAAAGCCAAAAAAGGTTCCTGACACCTTTTCCGGTCTCAAACGTGGTCCGATGCTGGATTTAGCAGTTTTCAGGTCGTAGTCGACTTGGAGGTTGAGCCAGTATTGCGGCGACTGGTTAAAGGCCTGTCCAAATAGCAGGGCCAGTTCAGCCGTCATCGGACGCGCGCCCTTGATCACATGCGAAATCCGCATCGGCGACACCCCGATAGCGCGCGCGAACGCCGCCTGGGAGAGGCCCAGCTCCTCCAGCGTTTCCGCCAGAAATTCGCCTGGATGAATGGCAGGCAGTCCCTTTTTGGCCATGGTGCTCTCTCTTCTCAGTGGTAATCCACGATCGCTACGTCAAATGCATCGCCGTTCATGAAGCGGAAGCATACGCGCCACTGGTCATTGATGCGTATGCTCCACTCCGCGGTGTAGAATCGCTCAGTTTCGCTATCGGCGAAGGTCTAAATCTCGTATCCCGTATCCCGTATCTCGAATCCCGTATCCCGAATCCCGTATCTCGTATCTCGTATCCCATATCCCGTATCCCGTATCCCGTATCTCGTATCCCGTATCTCGTATCCCGAATCCAATGAAATCCCTGTTCATCGTGACAGCAGCGGCAGAGACGGCGACCGGCATGGCGCTGATGGCGTTGCCGTCATGGGTGGCCTCTATCCTGCTCGGGGAATCGCTCGACACACCCGCGGCACTGGTCGTGGCTCGCATGACCGGAGCGGCGCTGCTCGCACTGGGCGTCGCTTGCTGGCTGGCGCGCAATGACGGAAAGAGCAGGGCGGCGATGGGCCTGCTCAGCGCAATGCTGTTTTATAATGTCGCCGCCGTTACAGTGCTGGCGTATGCCGGCATTGGCGCGGGACTGACCGGCATCGGGCTCTGGCCGGCAGTCCTGCTTCACGCGGCGCTGGCGGCATGGTGCGTTGCGTGTCTTCGAATGGGGTAAGATTTTTCCTGATGCCTTTCCGGCATCGGATCGACAAGGGGGAGCCAATGATGAAACGAAATATTTTCGGCGGCGTGTTGGCGCTCGGGCTTGCGACGGCTTTGTGCAGCGCGCCCGTTTGGGCGCAAACCACCCAGGCAGAGCTCGATCGCACGGTGCTGCCGATTCCGGAGCCGCAGTTGAAGCCGATCACCGAGTTGGACGCGCGCGATGCAAAGGCGCCAGCCCGCTTCGAGGTGAAGGCCCCGGCAGGCGCGCCCAACGTCGTGATCGTGTTGATCGACGACATCGGCTTTGGCCACAGCAGCGCCTTCGGCGGGCCCATCCCCATGCCCACGCTGGAGAAGCTGGCGGCCGGCGGTCTCAAGTACAACCGCTTTCACACCACCGCGCTCTGCAGCCCCACCCGCACGGCTCTCCTGACCGGCCACAACCACCATGCCAACAACGCCGGCGCTATCATGGAGCTGGCCACCGCCTTTCCCGGCAACACCGGCGTGCGCCCGAAGAGCATCACGACGCTCGCCGAGATCCTGCGCCAGAACGGCTACAGCACCGCCGCCTTCGGCAAATACCACGAAACCCCGCCCTGGGAAGTCTCGGTTTCCGGCCCGTACGACCGCTGGCCCACGGGGTCCGGATTCGACAAGTTTTACGGCTTCATCGGCGGCGAGACCAACCAATGGGCCCCGGCCATCTACGACGGAGTAACGCGCGTCGAGCACAAGCCAAGTCCAGACTACCACTTCACCGTGGACATGACCGACCAGGCGATCAACTGGGTCAGCGCCCAGCAGACCCTCACACCGGGCAAGCCGTTCTACCTGTATTTCGCCACCGGCGCGACGCACGCCCCGCACCACGTGCCGAAGGAGTGGATCGCCAAGTTCAAGGGCCAGTTCAGCGGCGGCTGGGACAAGCTGCGCGAGGACACTTTCGCCCGCCAGAAGAAGCTGGGCGTGATCCCGGCCAATTCCAAGCTCACCCCCCGGCCCAAGGAGATACCCGCCTGGGCTGACATGAGCGCTGATCAGAAGCGGCTCTTCGAGCGCCAGATGGAAACCTTCGCCGCTTTCGCCGCGCACACCGACCATGAAGTCGGGCGGCTGGTGGCGCAGTTGCAGACCATCGGCGCGCTGGAGAACACGCTCTTCTATTACATCGTGGGTGATAACGGCGCCAGCGCCGAAGGCGGGCCGGAAGGCACTTTCAACGAGATGATGGCGCTGAACGGCATCATCGGCAAAGCCGACCAGATGATGAGCCACATCGATACCTGGGGCGGTCCCACCACGTTCCCGCACTTCGCCATCGGCTGGGCCTGGGCGGGCAACACGCCGTTCCAGTGGACCATGCAGGTGGCCAGCCACTTCGGCGGCACGCGCAACGGCATGGTGCTGCGCTGGCCCGAGGGCATCAAGGCGAAGGCCGAGATCCGCAGCCAGTTCCACCACGTGATCGACGTGGCGCCCACGGTGCTGGAGGCCGCGAAGCTGCCGGAGCCCAGGATAGTAAATGGCGTGGAACAGTACCCCATGGACGGCGTTTCCATGCTCTATACGGTGGATGACGCCAGGGCTGCCGACAAACGCACCACGCAGTACTTCGAGATGTTCGCCAACCGTGGCATCTACCACGATGGCTGGACGGCGAGCACCCGACACTCCACGCCTTGGGTCATGGGCGTGAAGCTCCCGGACCTGAAGGATGATGTCTGGGAGCTCTATCACGTGGCCGAGGACTTCAGCCAGGCCGACAACCTCGCAACCCAGAACCCCACGAAGCTCAAGGAACTGCAGGACCTGTTCATGAAGGAGGCGGAACGCAACCACGTGCTGCCGATCGATGACCGGCGCGCCGAACGCTTCAACCCAGCCATCGCCGGGCGTCCAGATCTCCTGGCCGGGCGCACGACGCTGACGGTTTACGAAGGCATGACGGGCATGATGGAGAACGCCTTCATCAACGTGAAGGGCGTGCGGCATTCGATCACCGCCGAAGTGATTGTGCCGGACGCGAGGACGGAGGGCGTGATCATCGCGCAGGCTGGCTACTTCGGTGGCTGGACGCTCTACATGAAGGGTGGCCAGGTCCACCACGAGTACAACTTCTTCGGACTGGAACGCACCAACGTTGCGTCGAGGTCAGCACTCGCACCCGGCAAGCACACGATCGGTTACGAGTTCATCCCCGATGAAGCGAAACCGGGCACCGGCGGCAAGTCCATCCTCAGCATCGATGGAAAGCCAGTCGCCGAAGGGCACATCCCCAGGACGCAGCCTTTCATGTTCTCTGCCGACGAAGGTGCGGACGTGGGCATGGACGGCGAGACCAACGTGTCCAGCGACTACACGCAGGGCGAGAACCATTTCACCGGCAAGATCGTCAAGGTGACGGTGGCGCAGCTATAGATCGCAAGCGGGGTCAGTCCGTTAATCGGGGTCAGACTGCGAATTCGAGTGGCTGGCCGGCTTTTGCGGCAATCGGCGTCGCCCGCGCCGCAGGGTCTTCGGTATTCCGACGAATAGTCAATTCGACATTCTCGCTGCTGGCGAGAATTCGCCGGGTCGCCGGTCTGCGACGTGGGGGTCGTTCCGCGCCTGGCCAACGCGGTCGTGGCGGCGTGACGCCGCTGCCAATCGTTGATCTCCCCCGGCAGAATCAATCAGACTTCCCGCCTCACCATTGGAGGATCGCCATGCCCTTTGTTCGCCATGCACTTGCGGGAACAATTGCACTCTCGACGCTCCTTGCACCATTGGCCCCGGCACCCGATGCCTGCACCCGTATCCTCTGGAACGACAACGCTCTCGCCGTGTTCGCGGGCCGCACCATGGACTTTCCGGTCAGCACCGAACCCGTCCTCACCGTGCTGCCACGGGGCATGGCACGCGATGGCGGCCTGTTCGCCGGCAACCGCGTCGACGCCAGGAATCCTGCCCGCTGGACCTCCAGGTATGGCAGCATCGTGACGTCGGTATATGGCGCCGGCACGGCGGATGGCGTCAACGAGAAGGGCGTTGCAATGCATCTGCTCTACTTCATACCCACCGACTTTGGCGCGCGCGATCCGCAGAAGGCCGGCGTCCAGGCTGCCCTGTGGGGGCAGTATGTCCTCGACCATGCAGCAAACGTTGCGGAAGCTCTCGCTCTTCTCGAGGGCATCCAGCCGATCATGGTTGACCACGAAGGCATCAAGGCAACCGTTCACCTGGCTATCGAGGACGCAACCGGCGACAGTGCGATTGTCGAGTACGTCGCCGGCGGCAAGAAGACGGTTTACCACAGCCGCGAATATCGAATAATGACCAACGACCCATCCTACGACCAGCAACTCGCCTACCGCGCCAAGTTCAACTTCGACGGCGCTACCCGCCAAACCCCCATTCCCGGCAATACCGACGCGAAGGATCGCTTCATCCGCGCCGATTATTATCGCCAGTGGCTGCCGGAGCCGAAGAACACGCGTGAGGCTATTGCCGGTATCCTCGCCATCTCCCGCAACGTGTCCGTCCCCTTCGGCGCACCCAACAGAGCTCCCGGCAGTCTTTACAACACCGAGTATCGCACCGCGATCGATCTGACGAA
>CAZFRR010000249.1:0-17278 GCA_964521405.1 uncultured Streptomycetaceae bacterium
TTCCGAACAGCCGCTGCTTGCTACCCTTGAGTATCACCGACCCAACAAACCCTTCAAAGGTGAACTATGAGTGTTCGGCGATCGCTGAGACTTCGCCACGTCAACGTCAAAAAAGTGTACGGCGATCGCTGAGACTCGCCCCATCACTCATCACTTCACGAGCGGGCAGCCGCCGTCCTTCTCCGGACGGAATGCCTGCTCGGCGGGAATCGTCGCGCGCAGATTGTAGTAGTCCCACGGGCCTTTTGACTCGGAAGGCTTCTTCACCTCGAACAGGTACGCCGGGTGGATCTTGCGTCCATCGGCGCGAACCGTGCCCTTGCCGAACAGAGGGTCGTCGGTGGGCATCTCCTTCATCTTTGCAATGACCTTGGTGCCGTCGTCGCCCTTCAGCGCTTCCACCGCCTTCAGGTAATGCAGCACGCCCGAATAGACGCCAGCGTGGATCATCGTCGGGTAGATGCCCTTGTTGCGCTCGGAGAAGCGCTTCGTGAAGGCCCGCGTCTGGTCGTTCATGTCCCAGTAGAACGTCTCGGTGAAGATCAGGCCCTGCGCGGCCGGCAGCCCCAGCGCGTGCACGTCGGTCAGGAACACGAGCAGGCCCGCCATGTTCTGGCCGCCCTTGACGATGCCGAACTCGGCCGCCTGCTTGATCGAGTTGCGCGTATCGCCGCCGGCGTTGGCGAGGCCGACGATCTTGGCCTTAGACGCCTGCGCCTGCAGCAGGAACGAGCTGAAGTCCTGCGTGTTGAGCGGCGCCCGCACCTTGCCCAGCACCTTGCCGCCGCTCTTCAGCACCACGGCCTCGGTATCGCGTTCGAGCGCGTGGCCGAACGCGTAGTCGGCGGTGAGAAAGAACCACGAGTCGCCGCCGGTCTTGACGATCGCGTTGCCGGTGCCGTTGGCCAGCATCCAGGTGTCGTAGGTCCAGTGAATCGTGTTCGGCGAGCAGGCCTTGCCGGTGAGATCCGAGCTCGCGGCGCCCGACACGATGAACGCCCTGCCCTTGTCCTTCGTCACCTGGCTGACGGCGAGCGCGACGCCCGAATTCGTCGTCCCGGTGATGATGTCTACCTTGTCCACGTCGAACCATTGCCGCGCGACATTGGACCCGACGTCGGGCTTGTTCTGGTGGTCCGCCGAGATGATCTCGACTTTCATGCCCTTTTTGGCGGCGCCGAAATCCTCGACCGCCATCTGCGCGGCGGTCACCGACCCGGAGCCGTCGAGGTCAGCGTAGAGGCTCGACATGTCGGACAACACGCCGATCTTCACCACGCCGTCGGAAACCTGGGCGTGCGCGCCACCGGCGAGGAGCGCGAAAACTGCTGCGAGACTCAAGCTGCGTTTCAGTGACATAGTGGTTCCCCTTTCTTCAGGTTGCATGAAAATGTGGCGCGCCTAGACGCCGAGGTAATCGTGTATCTTCGCCATGCTGGCCTCCAGCCCGGCGTTGGGGATCATGTCCACGACGCGGCCGCTCTCCATCACGTAATGGCGGTCGGCCACGGATTGGGCGAACCGGAAATTCTGCTCCACCAGCAGGATGGTAAACCCTTCCTGTTTGAGGCGGGCGATGGTGCGCCCGATCTGTTGCACGATCACCGGCGCCAGGCCCTCGGTCGGCTCGTCGAGCAGCAGCAGCTGCGCCCCCGTGCGCAGGATGCGCCCGATCGCCAGCATCTGCTGCTCGCCACCGGAGAGCTTGGTGCCCTGGCTCGCGAGGCGCTCCTGCAGGTTGGGGAATATCTCGTAGACCTGCTGCAGGCTGAAGCCGCCCTCGCGCACTTTCGGGGGCAGCAGCAGGTTCTCCAGCACGTTGAGGCTCGCGAAAATGCCGCGCTCCTCCGGGCAGAATGCGACGCCCATCCGCGCGATGCGGTTGGAGGACAACCCGATCGTTTGCCTGCCCTCAAAGGCGATCGAGCCTTCGCGCCGGCCCACCATGCCCATGATGGACTTGAGGGTCGTGGTCTTGCCGGCGCCGTTTCTCCCGAGCAGCGTCACCACCTCGCCGGCGCGCACCTCGAAATCCACGCCGTGCAGGATATGGGACTCCCCATACCAGGCATTCAGGCCCTTCACGACCAGCAACGCGTCACTCATCACTCAGCAGTTGGCAGTTGGCACTCAATGGCCTTTCCCCAGATACGCCTCGACAACACTGGGGTTCTTCGAAACCGCCTCGTAATCCCCCTCGGCGAGGATCTCGCCCCGGGCGAGCACGGTGATGCGGTCCGAGAGATTGGAGACGACGGAAAGGTTGTGCTCCACCATCAGCACCGTGCGGTTGGCGGCGACGCGCCGGATCAAGCCGGAGATCCGCTCGACGTCCGCGTGCGTCATGCCCGCCGTCGGCTCGTCGAGCAGCATCATCTCCGGGTCGAGCGCGAGCGTGGTGGCAATCTCGAGCGCGCGCTTGCGGCCGTAAGGCAGCTCGACCGCCACGGCGCTCTCGAAATCGGCGAGCCCCACGGCGTCAATCAGCTCGCGCGCGCGGTCGTTCAAGGCATCGAGCACGCGCTCGGAGCGCCAGAAGTCGAACGAGGCCCCGCGCTTCCTTTGCAACCCGATGCGCACGTTTTCAAGCACAGTGAGGTGCGGAAACACCGCCGAGATCTGGAACGAGCGCACGAGGCCCATGCGGGCGATGCTCGAGGGTTTGGAACCGGTGATGTCGCGCCCGTTGAAGAAAATGCTGCCGCGCGTGGGATCGAGAAAGTGCGTGAGCAGGTTGAAGCACGTGGTCTTGCCGGCGCCGTTGGGCCCGATCAACGCGTGGATCGTCCCGCGCTTGATCTTGAGCCCGACGTCCTTTACCGCAATGAAGCCCTTGAACTCCTTGGTGAGGCCACGCGTCTCGAGGATGTATTCGCTTTCCATTGAAAACCGATTCAGCCACAGAGAACACAGAGGACACAGAGTAAAACCTGCATCGACTGAAGTTCAGTTCCGGGCTTTCTCTGTGAACTCTGTGATCTCGGTGGCTATCTGTCGAATGTTATTTCGAGACGAGATCGCGGACCCGTACCACCGCTTCCTCGACGCGCCGCACGGCCATCACCTCGATGCCGGTGATCGGCTGCTTGGGACGGTTGGCGTGCGGGATCAATGCGTGGGTGAAGCCGAGCTTGGCCGCCTCTCGCAGCCGCTCCTGCCCACGCTGCACCGGGCGCACTTCGCCGGCAAGGCCCACCTCGCCGAACACGACGAGCTTGGCAGGCAACGGCTTGCCCTTGAGCGATGACACCACCGCCATCAGCACCGCGAGGTCCGCGGCGGGCTCGGTGATGCGCACCCCGCCGACGGCGTTGATGAACACATCCTGGTCGAAGCAGGCGATGCCGGCATGCCGGTGCAGCACGGCGAGCAGCAGCGCGAGGCGATTCTGCTCGAGCCCGACCGAGAGCCGGCGCGGGTTGGGCGCGTGCGCCTCGTCCACCAGCGCCTGGATCTCGACCAGCATCGGGCGCGTGCCTTCCTGCGTCACCATCACGCACGAGCCGGCGACATCGCCGTCATGCTGGGACAGGAACAGCGCTGAAGGATTGGCGACGCCCTTCAGCCCCTTCTCCTCCATGGCGAACACGCCCAGCTCGTTGACCGCGCCGTAGCGGTTCTTGAAGGCGCGGATCAACCGGTAGCGCGAGTGGGTGTCGCCGTCGAAATACAGCACCGTGTCCACCATGTGCTCGAGCACGCGCGGGCCGGCCAGCGCCCCTTCCTTCGTGACATGGCCGATGAACACCATGGTGGTCTCGGCGCTCTTGGCGACCCGGGTCAGGCGGGCGGCACACTCGCGCACCTGCGCCACCGACCCGGGCGCCGATTGCAGTTCGCTGAAATACAGGGTCTGGATGGAATCGATGACGGCGACTTTCGGCTGCTCCGACTTGATCACCGCCTCGATCCTCCCGAGATCGGTGTCGGGGAAGATGATGACATTGCCCGCGTCCACGCCGAGGCGCCGCGCGCGCAGCGCGATCTGCTGCGGGGACTCTTCCCCGGTCACGTAGAGCACCTTGCGCGTCTTGCTGATCGCGGCCAGCGACTGCAGCAGCAGCGTGGATTTGCCGATGCCGGGCTCGCCCCCGATCAGCACCACGCCGCCGGGGACCAATCCGCCGCCCAGCACCCGGTCGAATTCCTCGACGCCGCTGGGAATGCGGGATTCCTCGCGCGCCTCGACTTCGGAGAGCCGCTGCGGCTTGCCGGCCTCGGCTATCCGCCCGTAGCGGTTGGAGCCGGCGGGCGCGGCCTCGGCGACGCTCTCCACCAGCGTGTTCCACGCCTGGCAGTGCGGGCACTGGCCCTGCCACTTCAGCACCTGGCCGCCGCACTCGGTGCAGGAATAGACGGACTTGGCCTTTGCCATTTCTTGATGGAGCGCGACCGGGGCCTGGAAACTATCTCGAAAACAAAACGCAATCGCAGCTATTTGGAAAAGAATTCTATCCGCGTTTATCTGCGGTTAATCCTGCTTTTCGGGTTTCGCCGTGCCGAGCTTTCCCTCGAGATCCCGCAGGCGGGAGTGCAGGTTCCAGAACAGCACCACGATCAACACGCAGTTCATGGCATAAAGCCCGATGGCGGTGCGTTCCGCTTCGCCGATCGGGGAACCTGCTTCGTCCTTGGGCAGGAAAAAATGGTCGCCCAACAGCAGGCCCGCCAGCGCCGCGAGCAGGCCCGGGCCAAGACCGCCGTACCACGCGACGATGATGGTGGCCGGCACGAAAAAGGCAAAAGGCAAACGGTGGTCGAGCGTGCCGTAGATGCTATAGCGCAGCACGAAGGCAATCACCACCGCGCCGACGGCAACGGCATATTTCTGAAGCGGGGTGGGTCTGAGATCAATCGCCATATTCAGACTTTTCAGACTTGGGGACCGGCTTCAATGATGATACACCGCGCGGCGCGGCATGACAGCGGGTCAAGGTTATTTTTCCACGATGCGAACGCGCGGCGCGAGCGCGCACAGCAGCTGATAGCCCACCGTGCCCGCGGCTTCAGCGACCCGCTCGACGGGAAGGCCTTCGCCCCACAGCACGACGCGCGACCCGGCCCGGGCCTCGGGCAAGCCGGTGAGATCCGCGCACAACAGATCCATGGAAACCCGGCCGACGGTGCAGGTCAGCCTGCCCTCCACGAGGATCGGCGTGCCGGTTGGAGCGTGCCGGGGGTAGCCGTCGGCATAGCCGCACGCGACGACCCCGATTCGAGTCGCGCGCTCGGCGCGGAACACGCCCCCGTAGCCTACCGTGTCGCCGGGCTTCAGCTCCTGCACGGCGATGACGCGGCTCTCCAGCGTCATGGCGGGGCGCAACCCGGCTTCGGCGCCAACGCGATGGGAAAAGGGAGAAGCGCCGTAGAGCATGATGCCGGGCCGCACCCAGCTTGCGCGGGCCGTTTCCGGGTAGCGCAGTATCGCCGCCGAGTTGGCAAGGCTCAACGGGAGCGTGTCGTGGCCCGGTAACCGCCGCAGGCGCTCCATCTGCCACGCCACTCCGCGCTCGTCATCGGCATTCGCGAAATGCGTCATCAGCGTGATGTTGCCGACACCGGCGTTGCCGCGCAGTTTTTCGAGCGCCCGGGCATATTGCTCCGGGGAGAGCCCGAGGCGGTTCATGCCGGTATTCACTTTCAACAGCACGTCGAGCCTGACATCCGGGGCGAGGTGCTCCAGCGCCGCCACCTGGTCCAGGCTGTGAACAACCGTGGAGAGCCCGTGCTCCACCAGCACCGGCAATTCATCCGGATCGAAAAAACCCTCCAGCAGAACGATGCGCTTCTGATAGCCGGCCCGGCGCAATCTCAGCGCGGCCTCGAGCTCGACCAACGCAAACCCTTCCGCATCGGACAGCGCGGCGGCGGCGCGCGCGAGACCGTGGCCATAGGCATCGGCCTTGACCACCGCCAGCACCGCGGCAGCCGGAGCACACTGGCGCACTACCGAGAGGTTGTGGCGCAGCGCGGAGGCGTCGATGGTGGCGAATAAGGGACGGGACATGTCTTACGTTCCGAGTTCCGAGTTCCGAGTTCAACGTTCCAAGTTCAAGGTTCAAGGTTCAAGGTTCAAGGTTCAAGGTTCAAGGTTCAAGGTTCAAGGTTCAAGCAGGGTTGGAGCGGGTTCTGATTCGAGGGTTCCGGTTTTGAACTTTGAACCTGGAACCTGGAACTTGGAACGAGTTGATCATCAGCCCCCGCCGTTGTTGAGCCTGCGCATGCGGGTGGTGGCGAAGCCGACAAACGTGGTGAGCAGCTTCGAGCGGAATTTCTCACCGGGATACACGAACGAAAAGGTGCGGATCAGCCGCGGCTCGAGCGGCACCGCAGCCAGGGTTGCCAGCTTGAGCTCCTTGCCCATCGTTGCCCGCGACACGATGGACACGCCAAGGCCGGTCTCGACCACGCCCTTGATCGCTTCGGGGCTGCCGAGCTCCATTACCATGTTGAGATCCTCGGGTGCGACCTTGCAGCGCTTCAGGTACTGGTCCATGAATTCGCGCGTGCCCGAGCCGAGCTCGCGGCTCACGAACGCCTCGCCCGCCAGCTCGTGGGGCTTTACCGCGGCGGCTTTCGCGAATTTGTGCTGTGGCGCGCAAATCAGCACGAGTTCGTCCTCGCAGCACACTTCCACGCTAAGGCCTGGCCGGTGGGACGGAGATTCGATCAGGCCCACGTCGAGCGCGTGGTCGGCAACGCGATTCTCGATCAGCTCGGAATTGCCTACGGTGAGGTGCGAGTGCACCAGGGGGTACTCGATCTTGAACTCGCCCAGGATGCGCGGCAGGATGAACTCGGCGATGGTCGTGCTCGCGCCCAGCAGCAGCGTCCCGCTCGTGGAGCCGGCAAGTTCAAAGACCCGCGTCTCCATCTCACCCGACAACCCGAGAATGCGCTCGGCGTATTCCGTCACGAGCCGCCCCGCCGGCGTCAGCGCGATTTTCCCGTGGCTGCGCTCGAACAGGCGGGTATTGAACTGCTCTTCGAGCTGCTTCACCTGGAACGTCACGGCCGGCTGCGTCATGAACAACTGTTCCGCGGCCTTGGTGAAGCTCAAGTGTTTCGCGACGGTGTAGAAAACCTGGAGTCGGCGGTCGGCCATGTCAATGCAATGATGAATGACGAATGATGAATGATGAATGTAGAACCTGAATCGGCCTGACTGGGTGTTGTATCACGACCCACCCGGCATGCCGCCGCGCGCGCTCGGGCCATCGTTCGCTATCTTGGAAAAAGCGGTTAGTATTCAACCACATTTCGCATGAACTGTGGTATAAAAACGCAGACGTCAGACCTGGAATAAGGGAGGAAACTTGAGGCAGGAAGTGGACAGGTTCCGCTGCGCGGGCGTCTCCACCTCGCTCCTCCCGCTTTTCGCCTGCCGTTCTCTCCTTCTGCCTTCTGCCTTCCGCCTTTTACCTTTTGCCTTGATCCGTTAGCGCCCGCCCGGACCGCGCATGCCCTTCGGCTTCTACATCATCATGGCGGCGCAGTTCTTCTCGTCGCTTGCCGACAACGCCCTGCTGATCGCCTCGATCGCGCTGCTGATCCAGATGGCGGCGCCGGAGTGGATGACGCCGCTCCTGAAGTTTTTCTTCACGGTGTCTTATGTGGCGTTCGCAGCGTTCGTCGGCGCGTTCGCGGACTCGATGCCCAAGGGCCGCGTCATGTTCATCACCAACCTGGTAAAGATATCCGGCTGCGTGATGCTGTTCTTCGTTGCCTGGCTGGCGGCCCCGGGTGACTCGTCCTACGTCCCGGTGCTGCTGGCGTACGGGGTCGTCGGGCTCGGTGCAGCGGCTTACTCTCCGGCCAAGTACGGCATCCTCACCGAATACCTGCCGCACCACAAGCTGGTCGTCGCCAACGGCTGGATCGAGGGGCTGACGGTCCTCTCCATCATCATCGGCACCTTGCTCGGCGGCGCGCTGATCGATCCGGCCGTCTCCGAACGCCTGCTCTCGATCGACATCCCGCGCATCGACACCGGCGTCGATTCACCGCCCGAGGCGGCGATCCTCATCATCATCGTGTTCTACGCCATCGCGGCGGTCTTCAATCTCTACATTCCCAATACCGGCGTGGACCACAGGGCGCCCAGCAAGAATCCGCTGTTCCTGATCCAGGAGTTCTGGCACTGCGTGAAGCTCTTGTGGAGCGACAAGCTGGGGCAGATTTCGCTCGCCACCACGACGCTGTTCTGGGGCGCGGGCGCGACGCTGCAGTTCATCGTCATTAAATGGGCGGCGGTCGCGCTCGGCTACACCCTGTCGCAGGCCACCATGCTGCAGGGAGTCTGCGCCGCTGGCATCGCCGCCGGCGCCATCATTGCGGCGAGAACCATCCCGCTGAACCGCGCGGTAAACGTGGTCCCGGTCGGCATCGCGATGGGGGTGATCGTGATCGTGATGATCTTCGTGAGGAGCCTCGCCGTCGCCATCCCGCTGATGGTGCTGATCGGCGGCCTGGCCGGCTTCTTCGTGGTGCCGATGAACGCGCTGCTGCAGCATCGCGGCCACATCCTGATGGGCGCCGGGCATTCGATCGCGGTCCAGAATTTCAACGAGAACCTCTCCATCCTGGTGATGCTCGGGGTCTATTCCATGCTGATCTGGCTCGACTTTTCGATTCACACCGTGATCGTGCTGTTCGGGCTGTTCGTCGCGATTACCATGTCGCTGGTCCGGCAGCGGCATTTCAACAACCTGCGCAGCGGCCCGCTGCCGGTGATCCCGGAGTCGCACCACTAGTTTTGATGAAGCGTGACCACTAACCAGTGACGACCCTCTCCCCAACCCTCCCCTTTTGCAAGGGGGAGAGATAGGGTGGGGGTTGTGCGCTAATTTCTGCTGCCTGAAGGGGAGGTGAAAACCATGACACTCAAGTTCGTGAAACTCGCTCTGCTGGGATGGTTCGTCGCTGGCAGCTCGACCGCCCAGCCTTATCCCGACCGGCCGGTGCGGCTGATCGCGGCCCAGTCGGCCGGGTCCTCGCTCGACACCATCACGCGCATTGTCACGCCCAAGCTCTCGGAGATGCTCGGCCAGCAGGTCGTGATCGACAACCGCGGCGGCGCGGGCGGCATCATCGGCGTCGAGCTGGCGGCGCGCGCCGCCCCGGACGGCTACACGCTGCTGGTGGGGGCGCCGAGCTCGATGATACTTTCGAGGTTTACCTACGCGAAGCTTGCCTTCGACTCGTCCCGGGATTTCGATCCCGTGACTCTTACGGTGAACGCGGAGAGCGTGATGGTGGTCCATCCCAGCCTGCCGGTGAAAAGCGTGAAGGAATTCATCGCGCTCGCCAGGGCGAAGCCGCGGGGCCTCAACATGGGCTCCGCGGGCATCGGCGCCTCGAGCCACCTGGCCGGCATCATGTTCGTGACCCTCACCGGCATCGAGACCGTCCACGTGCCCTACAAGGGCGGCGGACCGATGGCGGCCGCGGTGGTCGCCGGAGAAGCGCAATGGGCAATCGGCCCGGCCGCGGCGCTGATGGGGCACATCAAGGCCAGCCGCATGAGGGCGCTCGCGATTTCCTCCGCGTCGCGCTCGCCGCTCATGCCCGACCTGCTGACCCTCGCCGAATCCGGCGTGCCGGGCTACGAATACACCAGCTGGAACGGCATTTTCGCGCCGAAAGGCACGCCGCGCGCCATCATCGCGAAGCTGCACGCCACGACCCAAAAGGTGCTCGCGGAAGCCGACGTGAGGCAGCATTACGCCAACCAGGGCCTGTCGCCGCTCGGCAGTGCGAGCCCGGAGGAATTCGGAAAATTCTTCCATGCGGATTTTGCGCGCATGGCGAAACTGGCCAAAGTCGCCGGCATCAAACCCGAGTGACGAATAGCCAGTTCCAGGTTCCGGGTTCCGGGTTCAAGGTTCAAGGTTCAAGGTTCAATGTTTGAACTTGGAACTTGCAACATGGAACTTGGAACTTGGTACATAGTGTTTCGTCACCACTTACTTCTCGCGGGGATCGTGTAGATCCTTATCCGGCGCCTGGTATTTTCCGGTGCGTATCAGCTTGACCTGATTGGCCAGCGCCAGCACGGCGTTGCCGACCTCGGTGAAGACATCCGCGTCTTTGTCGAGATCCTCGTGGCTGGTCGCGTAGGGTTGGTACCAGCCGATCCAGGTATCGATCACCGCGCTCGGTCCGGCCGAGATCATCCCGATATCCGTCAACCAGTCGGTCAGCATGCGGCGCAGGTTCTCGGGACCGGCCGCATCGCCGTGCGCGACGATGGAAAATGCGCGCCCCGCCAGGTGCTTGGGATAGTCCCAGCCGTTCAATTCCAGTTCTTTCGCCAGCACCGGGCTTTTCCCCCTCGTGGTAGTGGGATCCGGATTGCCGCCGTCGGCGCAGACGAGGCGATCGATCATCAGCTTCAGGCTCGCCGGCGCCTGGTACCAGTGCACCGGGCACAGGATCATGACGCCGTGCGCCGCGACCCAGCGCGGGTAGATCTCGTTCATCCAGTCGTTGACCTGCCCGACCGCGTGGTTGGGGTAGCACGAGCACGGCCAGTGGCACAGCGGCTGGGCCGTCGAAACGCACGCCTTGCAGGGATAAATCGTCTTTAACGGCTCGTCGGCGAGCGTCGAGATGTCGAGGAAATCCACTTCGTGCCCCGGCAGCGCCTCGATCGCTTTCTGCGCGTGCTGCGCGAGGCGCCGCGTCTTGGAGATCTCCCCCGGGCAAGTGTGCTCGCTTCGGGTCGAACCATTCACGATCAGAATGCGCGACGGCGACTTCGGGTCCTTCTGGCGTTTCTCCGCCGCGTCGATTTGCGCGCGCGCCTCGATCCACTCGACGGGCAGCTCGAACTTCGGGTCGGCGTAACCCGCGCCCGCGGGCTGCTTGCGCGGCGACTTGCGGTAGACGATGTAGCCGTCCCACGCCTTCTCGAATACTTTCTCGAGCTCCTGGCTCACCGAGTCGAACGCAGGGTCATAAAAACGGGCGTAGAACCGCTCGCGATACTGCTCTTTCGTCAGCGGCACCCACTCTGTCTGGCGTCTCACGTCTGGCTTGGCCATGTCTCCCCCCTTCGGGAACTGCGTGATAAGTGATAGGTGATAAAAGCAAAATGCTCCCGGCCATGATACAGCCTCACGAGCTAAATGGATGACACGGCAAGACCGGACAGACATTAACCGCCAAGACACCAAGGCCGCCAGGAAGAACAAATCAATAATAGTTAGGCTGATCTATTTACTTCGCAGGCCGGCACCCCAACAATCCGAAGTGCCCCTGAAGAGGAGAATCAGCGTAATGAATCGCCGCCATGAAGTATCGCAGCGCGTGATGGGTGTGAGCCGCCAGCGCGAGCGGGCGCACGCAGTCCGGGATTTCCTCGCAGTCACGCTGCTCGCGGCCATTGCTGCCGCGGGATCCGCCGCTGCGCAGCCGTACCCCTCGCGACCGATACGCATGATCGTCCCGTTCTCTCCCGGCGGGGCCACCGACACGCCGGCGCGCCTGATCGCACAAAGATTGCCGGAAGCGATTGGGCAGCCGGTGATTATCGATAACCGGCCGGGCGCGGGCAGCGCCATCGGCTCGGAAATCGTAGCCAAGGCCCAGCCCGACGGATACACCCTGCTCTTGACCGGCACGCCATTCGCGGCCATCTCGACGCTCTATGGCAACCTGCGGTTCGATCCGGCACGAGACTTCATCGCCGTCATGCAGGTCGCCAGCGCGCCCAACGTCCTTGCCGTGCACCCGTCGCTGCCGGTGCGTTCGGTCAGGGAACTCATCGCGGCGGCGCAGGCGCGGCCGGGGGGAATCGATTATTCGTCGGGCGGCAGCGGCGGCGCGCAGCATCTCTTCATGTCGCTGTTTCTTTCGATGGCGAGCATCAACATGACGCACGTGCCGTACAAGGGCAGCGGGCCGGCGACCGTCGATCTGCTCGGCGGCCAGGTCAAGGTTGGCCTGCCCGGAGTCGCCATCGCCATTCCGCACGCCAAGACCGGGCGGCTGGTGCCGCTCGGCGTCACCAGCGCGCAACGTATTTCTCTGATGCCCGATGTCCCGAGCATTGCGGAAGCGGGCGTGCCGGGTTATGACGCGACCGTGTGGTTCGGATTGCTCGCGCCCCGCGGCACTCCAGCAATAACCATCGCGCTGCTGCACGGCGAAATATCCAGGGTGATACGGCTGCCGGAGGTGGAAAGCGCCTACCTGGCGACGGGCACGCTGCCCGTCACCTCCACGCCGGCGGAGTTCGGCGCGTTCGTGCAGGCCGAGATCGCCAAGTGGGGCCGGGTGATCCGGGAAGCGGGAATCAAACCGGAGTAGCGCGCCGAAGCGTGGAGCAGGGGCCCCGGTTTCCGGGGATGCGACCGCAGAGGCGCGCAGGCGGCCGACGCACTAACCTGGATACTTGCCAACGCCCGATCGGAGGCCGCGAGTGACATGGTGCGGCGTGACATGATGCCGCGTGACATGGTACTGCGTGACGCGATAAAGCGGACCGCAGGGTCAGGCCTCTATTTTGTAGGTTGCATCATCAGCTATAAGGTAAAGGCCTGACCCTGTGCCCGCTCTGCATTATTGTTCTTGTATCTCTTGGCGGTCTTGGCGGTTCGATTTGTTCTTATTATTTTTGTTTCCTTGGCGTCTTGGCGCCTTGGCGGTTCAAATATTGATTTGTTCTTCTTGGCGGCCTTGGCGTCTTGGCGGTTAATTTTCAACGTCTGAGACGAAAGTAAATCTCAGGCAATTTGTTCGGCAGCGAGTTGATGTGGTCGAGCACCATGTAGTGCCCGCGCCCGAAAATCTGCGGCAGGTACTGGTTCGCCATGGTGTCCACCGTGATGCAGAACGGGTGCACGCCCTTCGCCACCGCCTCTTTCACCGCCATGCGCGTGTCCTCGTGGAGGTAGCGCCGGTCGCCGCCGTCGTCGTAGTCCTCGGGCCGGCCGTCGGAGAGGATCAAGAGCAGCCGGCGCCGGCTCTCGATGCTCCCGAAGCAGGCGGTGGCGTGGCGGATCGCGGCACCCATGCGCGTAGCGAGGCGCCCCGACATGCCGCCGATCTGGCTGAGGATGTCCTGCGACAGCGGCTGGTCAAAATCCTTGATGGCGTAGTAGCTCACGTTGTCGCGGTACTTGGAGCAGAAACCGGCGATCGAGTACGGGTCGCCCACTTCCTCCATGCTTTTCGCGAACAGCAGCACGCCCGCGCGCACGCGGTCCACCAGGCGCCCGCCGCCCTCCGGCAGGTGCTGCATGATGGAGGTGGACATGTCGGCGAGCAGCGTCACCGCGATCTCGCGCTGGCGCATCTCTCGGCGGCGGTAGATCGCGGGCTTGGGCGAGCGGCCGGCCTTGCGCTCGACCACGTAGCTGACCACCGCGTTCAAATCCATGTCATCGCCGTCGAGCTGCCGCAGCCGGGGCGCGAGCCGCGTCGGCTTCTGCGACTGGATCGCCTTCTTCAGCCGCTTCAACGCGGCCGAGTACTGGTTCATCAGGCGGTTGGTCTCGGTGATGTTCGATTCCGCGAGCTTCTTCTCCTGCACCCAGCTCCAGTTGCGCTTGTAGCGCGACTCGCGGTAATCCCATTCCGGGTACGGCAGCCCCTTGTCCGAGGAGCCGGTGTTGGCGCGCTGCTCCTCCGAGCGGCCGGCCGCGCGCGCGGAGGTCCCGCTGGTATCGCCGAAACCGGCTATCTGCTGGTTCTTGCCGCCGTCCCGCTGGTCCCCGCTCTCCGCGCTCTGCGGCGATTGCTCCTGCTCCCCGCCGTTTTCCTGCGGCTGTTGCTCGCCCTCGGCCCCGGACTGGGTCTGCTGTTGTTGCTGGTCCTGCTGCTGCGGGTGGGCGAGCCGCGTCGTGTTGGGGCCGCGCCCCGGCAGGTAGGCGGCGTGGAACGCATCTGGGTCGGAAACCGGCGGCAGGCCGTCATGGGCGTGGATCGCGGTCGCCACGCGCCAGGCGTCGGCCACCGTGGCCGAGGGCTGGAGAAGCGGCGCGAAGCGCTCGTCGCGCGCGCCGTCGGCGCCGCCTTTTCCAGTGAGGGCAGCGGCCGCCTGCTCGACGCTCTTCACCGCCAGGCTGTAATAGACGCCGGTGTCGGCATGACGCGGCGCCGAGCGCGCGGTGTTGATCATCCGCTGCAGGTAGTTCGGCACCAGCTGCTGGATGCGGCTGTCCACCCGCAAGTCCTCGCACAGGTCGAAGATCAACTGGAAGCGAAGCGCGTCGTCGCCGTAGCGCGCGTAGAGCGGCGCCCACGACACCGGGCCGGACTCGGGAAACTCGACGCCCGCCGCGCCGAACAACTCCTTCAGGGCGAGGCGGTCGAACGTGCCGAAGCGCATGTGACCCGCGGCGTGCAGCAGCCCCAGCACCGCCTCGTCGCGGTTCGGCATGATCGCGGGAAAATAGAGGCTGCGGCCGTCCGTTTCGACGAAGGGACGCCCCTTCTCCGGCGACCAGCTGCCTTCCTTCAACTCGAACTGGCCCCCGAACCAGACGTCGAGCAGCATCGAGAGCAGGCGGTTCCTCTCGGTCAGCCGGAACCCCGGCAGCTGGTCGAGCAGCAGCGCCAGGCTCTCCTCGGACTCCAGGCGGAAATACGCCTCGCCGCGCGCGCGCCCCGCTTGCAGGATGTCGGCGCCGCGCAACGCCCACGGCAGGATCGCCTGGGCGCCGAGGAGATTGCGAACGCGGATCGCGCCGCCGAGATAGGTGGCGAGCAGGAGCTTGCGCGACTCGAACAGTTCCTCCGCCGGCTGCGTCAGCTGCTCGATGCCGGTGATGCCCTGGCGCCCCGAGAGATCCACCACCGGGGTCCCGAAATAGGCGCAGCCGCTGTCGACCTGCCGGCCGCACCACAGAAAGCCGATTTCCGCCCAGCGCCGCTGCCCGGCGTGCCCCAGCGAGCCGTAAGCGCGCGGCAGGTTCGCCATGAAGCCCTCGAGCGCGCGCCAGGCGCCGCGCCAGCGGGTGAACTGAACCGCCTGCTCGGTCCACCCAGCGACCGTCTCGGATATCCGCTCCGCCTCGAGGCTGCCGCGAATGAAGGCCCTGCCCGCCTCGCGGTCGTAATCGTGGAGCTTGCGGGCCGCGAGGATCCAGGAGAGCGCCGCCGCCTCACCGTGCGGGCGGATTGCCGGCAGCGCCTGCTCGAGCTCGCGGCAGGCGGCGGGGTTCGAGTCGCGCAGCTGGTTCAACTGCTCGTCGATCGCGGCTTGCTGGGATGAAGGGGCGGCCATCTTAAAGTTCAAGCGCAATACTTAGCCACGGAATCACACGGAAACACACGTGTGATTCCGTGGCCAATGACTTACGCGCCGAAATGCGCCTTCACGATCTCCATCAGCGCTTCGGCAAGCTCTTCGTCGTCGGTGATGGGGTTGACCATCGAGACCTGGCAGGCCGCGACCGGGTCGAGCCCGGCGTTCATCATGCTGGCGGCGTACACCAGCGCGCGCGTGGAGGCCGACTCCTCCAGCCCGTGGTCCTTCAAGAGCCGCGCCTTGCGCCCGGCGGTGACCAGCTGGTGCGCCAGCTCCGGGGAGATGCCCGGCGCCTCGTTGAGAATGATCTTGCGCTCGGTCTCCTCGTTGGGGAAATCGAAGTTGAGCGCGATGAAGCGCTGCTTGGTGGAGGGCTTGAGGTCCTTCAGCACCGTCTGGTAGCCGGGGTTGTATGAGATCACCAGCATGAAGTCCTCGTGCGCCTCGATCTCCTGGCCCTTCTTCTCGATCGTCAACTGGCGCCGGTGGTCGGTGAGCGAATGGATCACGACCGTCGAGTCGGTGCGCGCTTCCACGATTTCGTCGAGGTAGCAGATCGCGCCTTCCTTTACCGCGCGGGTGAGCGGCCCGTCCTGCCACACGGTTTCCGCGCCTTCCAGCAGGAAGCGTCCCACCAGGTCCGAGCTGGTCAGGTCCTCGTGGCACGACACCGTGACGAGCGGGCGCTTCAACTGGAACGCCATGTATTCGAGAAAGCGCGTCTTGCCGCAACCGGTGGGCCCCTTCAGCATCACCGGCAGGCGTTTGCGGTAGGCGGCCTCGAATACCGCGACCTCGTTGCCCTGCGGCTCGTAGTAGGGCGCCTTGTCACCCGGCTGTGGCACCTGGACGATGTCGCGCTCCACCCCGCGTATGCGATTCACTGCTGTCTTCATTCAAACCTCGTCAAATCCGGACGCCTAGCGCCGGTTTAACTCCGTGTGTTCGAACGGACGAACAACGCCGTTCAACACGCGGACAACCGAGCGGGCCAGGAAATCCTTTCAATATCGGTAGCTTATATCCTGGACACGGCGCGGGCAAGCAGCGGCCGCGCAAACACTGGACAACCGGCTAAGGTTGGATATCTGCCCGGAATAACAATGGAACGTGAACGCGGGCGGGCTCGGGTTACAGGATGACCGGCCGGTCCGGCAGTTCGTCGGGGTTTGCGCCGCGCGGCGGAAAATAAAGTTTCAGCAGCTCACTGATTTCACGGATTCCGTCCAGGGCGCCCTGCTCGAAGCGACCGGCGCGGAACGCTTCTTCCATGCGCCGGCAGATCGCGTCCCAGGCGCCTTGGCCGACCTTCGCGCTGATACCGCGGTCGGCCACGATCTCGATGTCGCGGTCCACCAACTGCAGGTAGATCAGCACGCCGCTGTTGTGCTCTGTATCCCAGACGCGCAGCATGGAAAATACCTCGTGGGCACGCTGGCGTGCTGTCATTCCCCTGGCCAGCGGCAGGAAATCGAGCCCCGCCTCGACCGCGAATCGCAGCTCGCCATCATGGGATTTCTCGGATTCCCTGATCGCCTCCTCGATCCGGTTCAAGGTTGCGCGCGGGAACGCTCGCCGCGCGACCCAGTCCGGGGTGAACAGATGCTTGAGCATGCGCTTCGCGTTCATCTCACCAACTCCCCGAGGCTCCGCCGCCGCCGGAACTCCCGCCCCCACCGCTGAATCCGCCGCCGGAGGACCCGCTGCTGCCGCTCGAAGACCAGCCCCCGCCGCTGGAAGACCAGCCGCTGCCGGAGCCGCCCTCGTTAAACAGGGTGAGCAGGAACGCAACCACCGCGACGATCGCCGCGGCCACCGCACCAATCAGTATGTATGTCACCACGCCGGCGGCAGCGCCGACGATTCCAGAGCCGAGAAACCGCCCGAAAATGGAGCGCAACACGCCGCCAACGAGCATGACGGCAATAAACCCGTAGAACATAAGGTCCCAGGGATCGAAGTGACTCGATCGGGCTGGCCGCTCGGGCGCCGGCATCGGCTCGCCGTCGATCAACTTCGCGA
>CAZFRR010000250.1:0-3025 GCA_964521405.1 uncultured Streptomycetaceae bacterium
CCACCACGGCGCCGAAGAAGGTCAGCCAGACCAGCAGGTAGGAGGCGAACTCGTCATACCAGACGAGCGAGGAATTGAGGACGTAGCGGGTGAACACCGCCCAGCAGACGATGACCACCATCGCCGCCAGCAGGCCGACGGCCCACCACTCGACCAGAGCGACGAGGCGTCCGAGCAGCCGTCCGATCATTTCGACGCCGGATGAAACATCCGGACTCGCTGGACGCTCTCCTCTCCCCTTGGGAGAGGGGATGGGGGGCAAGACCGGGAATTCGTGGGCCATGGCCCGCGCCGGACGAGCGGCACCGGCTTGCAAGCCGGTGCGCGCCCTGCAAGGGAGGGATTGAGCGACGTAATAATGTTACGTAAAGCTCGATAGAATCACGGCATGGCCCGCTACCCCGGACTGCTGCTGCGCGTATTGGCCGAGAAATTCCCGGCGATGGGGCCCGGCAAGGCGCGGCTCATCACGCTGATTGCCGGGACCGGCTCGATATCGGCGGCAGCGCGCGAAATGAGCATGTCGTACCGCCGCGCGTGGCAGCTGGTGGAGGCGCTCAACAAGAGCTTCAACGAACCGGTGGTGCTCACCGCCACCGGCGGCAAGCGCGGTGGCGGGGCGGTAGTCACGCCCTTCGGCAAGCGCCTGGTCGCGCGCTACTACGGCATGGAAGAGAAGGCCTCGGCGGCAATCGCCGACGAGCTCAGAGAATTCTCCGCGCATCTCCGCAAGCCCGCGGGAAAGCGAAAGCTGCGCTGACCCCGGATGGACGCACTGACGCTGTTCGGGCTGTTTGCCGTGGTGGCGATGCTGGTCTGCTACGCGCTGGAAGATCGCAGCCCCTGGTTCATCTTCGCTTTTGCCGTGGCGTGTGTTCTTGGATCCATTTACGGCTTCCTGCAGGGCGCCTGGCCGTTTGGGGTGATCGAGGCCATCTGGGCCGCCGTGGCCCTGCGTCGCTGGATGACGAGGCGGCGGCGAGTTACGCCGTAAGGAACAGCTTCGCGCCCGCCAGCGACATGACGACGGCAAGCGTGACGAGCAACCCCTTTTGCCCGATCCGCTCGACGCCCAGCCAGGTGCCGAGAAAGGCGCCCGCCAGCGCGGCGGCCATCAGTAACGGCAGCTCGCCGGGCAGCGACTGGACCGTCATTGAGCCCGCTATCAACGCCACGGTTGAGTTGACCAGTATGAAGGGGGCGGCAATGCCCGCTGTCGTTTTCGGGCCGGACCAGCCCAGCATCAGCAGGATGGGGCTCAGGAAAATACCGCCGCCCACTCCGATCAGGCCGGACACAAAACCAATCGCGCACCCCATGAATACCGCGGGGATTTTCCGGACCCGCACCAGCCCTTCCTCCATGGCGGGTCTGGAGCCGAGCGCGCGCCAGACGAGGTAAGCCGCGGCCAGTAACAGCGCCACGCCCGTCGCCACGTAATACGTACCGCGTGCGAGGCTCTGTACGCCCCCCACGGCGGCGAACGGCACCGAGCCGAGCAGGAACGGCCACAGGCCGGGCCAGGAGAAGTGGCGTGCCCGGCGGAAACGATGCACCGTGAAAGCGGCCACGACGATATTCAACACGAGCGCGGTGGGCCGCATGGCCTCGGGGGCGAGACCGATCAACGCCATCATGGCCAGGTAGCCGGATGCGCCGGCGTGGCCGACGGTCGTGAAAAGCGTCGCCACCACGAAGAACGCCGCGGACAGGATGAGGGCCTGATGCAGTTCCATGCGGCAACGATAGCATGGCCGGTCTCGTTATATCTAGACGGGAATAACGCAGCTCCGTTATGATAAGCGGATGCCAAAAAGTGACTCGGTACTCGTTTCTCGCCCACTGCAAACATCCCGGTATGATCCCTCCCAGGGACTGGTGAGCCTATTGAAATGAAGCTATGCAATCCCTGTCTTGACCCGGCCGCTTGCGGCCGGCGAGCGACGAGCAACGAGAAACGAAGAACGAGTCACTCTTTGTGAAGATTTTTGGTTTCGCGGGCTGGTCGGGGAGCGGCAAGACGACGCTCATCGAAAAGCTGATCCCGCTCTTCTCCGCGCGGGGCCTCAAGGTGTCGCTGGTGAAGCACGCGCACCACACCTTTGACGTGGATCAGCCGGGAAAGGACTCCTACCGCCATCGCCACGCCGGATGCAACGAGGTGCTGGTGAGCTCCTCGCGGCGCTGGGCGCTGATGCATGAGCTGCGTGGCGCACCCGAGCCCAGCTTTGCGGAGCTCGTTGAGCGCATCTCACCGTGCGATCTCCTGCTGGTCGAAGGCTTCAAGCGGGAGAAGTTGCCCAAGCTCGAGGTTTATCGCGCGTCGGTGGGAGAATCCCTGCTGCACCCGCAGGATCCGAGCATCGTGGCGATCGCCAGCGATCAGAAGCTCAATACCAGGCTGCCGCAGTTTGATCTCGATGATGCGGCCTCGATTGCGAAATTCGTGCTGCGCTATACCGGCTTGGCGTAGCCCTATCGCGGCGGCATACTACTCAAATGATCACGATTCTTTACTTCGCGCGGCTGCGCGAGGCGTTCGGCACGGGTTCCGAGCAGATCGCGCTGCCGGCCACGGTGAGCAACATGGAAGGGTTGCGCGCGCTGCTGATAGCGCGGGGCGGGGCGTGGGAGGAAGAGCTGGAGCCTGGAAAACCGGTGCGTGCCGCCGTCAACCAGGCCATGGCGCATGGTGAAACCCGGATCGCCGACGGCGACGAAGTCGCTTTTTTTCCGCCCGTGACGGGGGGATAGAAATATTCCTTCCCCCTCAGGGGGAAGGTTAGGATGGGGGTGGTTTAGATGGCACATAACCCATCCCCACCCTAACCCTCCCCTTGAAGGGGAGGGAACTCAAGAGGGGCGCATGACCGTCCGGATCCAAACCGCCGACTTCGACGTGAGCGCCGAGATTGCGGCGCTGCGGCACGGCAACGCCAGGGTCGGGGCGGTGGCGAGCTTCGTCGGCGTGGTGCGCGACAGCAACGACGGCGGCACGGTGGCCGGGATGACGCTCGAGCACTAT
>CAZFRR010000251.1:0-1981 GCA_964521405.1 uncultured Streptomycetaceae bacterium
CGCAACCCGCTGCTTTCTTGCCATCGCGGCATCCGCGTCGAATTGCTGCTTGAGCGCTCGCTCGATTGCAGCCGGTTTGGTGTGCTGGCCCTCGATCTTGTTCGTGTAGTACGAGTTCATGGCGCGCAGCCTTGGCCGCAATGCACGCACCAAAGGCTCTCCGGCCTGCCCCCCGAGACGATGGCACTCGGCCACGAGGCGGGAGGCAAGCTCCATCAGTGGTGCCAGGACCCGCTCCTCCGGGTAGAGAGGTTGAAAACTTCCTGGTTCGGCCATGGATTGGACAGTTATTTGGACATAACATTGGACAGTGTATACGTCATGTAGCTATATGACAAATATAACTATTTAAGACTTTAGGTCTATTTCTGGACGCTATCATGGACAGTCGGTCTAGACGCGCCCCTCACCCCCCAAGTATCTCCCTACACCGCCCGTCCGCATTGACCGTGTACTTCAAACTCACCCAAAGCTGCGCCGACGTGGCTTCGGCCTGGCCGTAGGCCCAGCGCGCCACCTGCAGCGCCGCGGCTTGATCGTCCAGGAATCCCGCCGGCGACAGGCGGGCCGCTTGGTTTGTCCCGATCACGGTCGGCCCCCAACTCGCGGTTGCGCTCCACCCAGTGCGCGAGGTGCGCCGGTGCGCCAAGCATGTCGCCGCCTCCTCCGTCGTCCCCGCGGCTTTAAGCGGGGACCCAGGTTTTTGCTCTGCGCGAGATCGCGGGGGTAGCGCGACCACGGAATGAAATGGTCGACGTGGGGATCCTGCTTCATCGCGCTGAGCAGGAGCAGCGGTTCTCCTGCATGTCCTGCAGCGCGCCCCTTGCCGCGGAGAGGTCCACCCGTGCGCCGCCGAACAGGAACAACTCCAGATCGGCCGCGCCGCCCACCGTGGGCGCGTTCCTGGGGTTGGAGCGGATGTGCTGCACCCATGCGGACCTGGCAAGGAGCTGGATCAGCGCGCCGAATCGCCGCAGATTGAAGGCAACGCCGGGAAGGAGCGTGATGTGCGGGCCGCTGCTTTTCTCGTAGAGGAAGGGAACGTTCCGGCGCCGCAGCGTCTGCAGCTTCCAGAGCGGCATCTGCCTGACGATCTGCGCGATGCTGCCGGCGAAGCCTCGCCAGCCCTTGTCGCTTTTGGCGCGCGTGAGACTACCGAATCGCCCGCGCACCTCCGCGACGCGCGCCACGATCGCGGCCTGGCGGTAGGCCCAGCGCGCTACCTGCAGCGCCGCGGGTTGATCGTCCAGGAATCCCGCCGGCCAGATCGCGGGGGTACCGCGACCACGGGATGAAGTGGTCGACGTGGGGATCCTGCCTCATCGCGCCGCCGCAGTAGAAGCAGTAGTTCCCCTCTATGTCCTGCAGCGCGCCTCTTGCCGCGGAGAGGTCCACCCGTGCGCCGCCGAACAGGAACAACTCCAGATCGGCCGCGCCGCCTACCGTGGGTGCGTTTCGCGGGTTGGAGCGGATGTGCTCCAACCACGCTGACCTGGCAAGAAGCTGTATCAGCGCGCCGAATCGCCGCAGGTTGAAGGCAACGCCGGGAAGAAGCGTGATGCGCGGGCCGCTGCTTCTTTCGTAGAGGAACGGCACGTTCTGGCGCCGCAGGGTCTGCAGCTTCCAGAGGGGCATCTCCTTGACGATTCGCGCGATGCTGCCGACGAAGCCTCGCCAGCTCCTGTCGCTCTTGGCGCGCGCGAGGCTGCCGAATCGCCCGCGCACTTCCGCGATGCGCGCCACGATCGCCGCCTGCCGGCCATGGTTCTGAACGAGCACGGCAGGCGCGCCGTCTGCGGCGCCGTAAGGTGCGGCGTGAGGCCAGTACTGCTCGATGAATTTCTCCGCGATGGAATGCAGATCCAGCTCGAGGGGCGCGCCCGTGTCGTCGTCCCTACATCGTCGTCCCCGCGGCTTTAGGCGGGGACCCAGGTTTCAGGTTTGAACTTGTACGTCGCGACAAACTCGCCCTCGTCAAAAA
>CAZFRR010000252.1:0-8470 GCA_964521405.1 uncultured Streptomycetaceae bacterium
TTGTTTTTCTTAGAGCGCCTAACAAAATGACCGCTCCTACTCTTTACTCCCCTCCTTTTCAAGGAGGGGTGGATGCGAAGCAGACGGGGTGGTTACATCAGTAACTCTTGCTCCCACCACCCCGCCCGCTTGCGCGGGCACCCCCCCGTCCCGCCGCGCTGCATCGCGTCGGGCGTTCGCCGGCTCAAACGTGCGCAGGCACGTTTTTCGAAACCCCGGCTCACCCTCAGGCAGGAGGGGAATTCATTTTGTTAGGCGCTCTTAGCTTCCCGGCATTGCGACGGCGGCCCGATTCCGATGCGTATCGCATGAGGGCATCGTCGAGCCCCGCAAGCTATCGCCAGATTACGTTATCATCTGCCGGCCGTCACTTGAGTAAATGGCGGACCGAGGGAGGGCACCATGAAGACCGCGCGACATTCCGCCAAGACAGTTGGTGCGCTGGCAGGCGCGGTGCTTGCGACCGCGCTGCTGGGGGCCGTCCCAACCCATGACGCGGCGGCGCAAAAGTGGCCGGAAAAAACGGTGCGCATCGTCACGCCGTTCGGCCCCGGCGGCGGCACCGACATTTTTGCCCGCCTGCTGGCGCAGCATTTCTCCGAAACGCTGGGCCAGCAATTCATCGTCGAAAACCGCCCGGGGGCCGGCTCCACGCTGGGCACGGAGCACGTGGCCAGGGCGCCAGCCGACGGCTATACGTTCCTGATGACTTCAGCATCCTTCTCCTTCAGCCCCGGTCTCTACCCGAAGCTCCGCTACGATTCGATCAAGGATTTCTCGCGCGTGTCGCAGGTCGTGGAGGTGCCGCACGTCATCGTCGTGCTGCCGTCCTTCCCCGCGAAGGATCTGCGGGACTTCGTCAGGCTCGCGCGCGCGCGGCCCGGCGAGGTGCTCTATGCCTCCGCCGGCGCCGGCAGCGCGATGCACCTTGCCGGAGCGCTGTTCGGCAGCGTCACCAGGACCCAGCTCACTCACGTGCCCTACAAGAGCGGCGGCGCGACCACCGCGGCCGTGATGGGCGGCGAGGCGACGACGGCGTTCAATACGCTCGAAACGGCGCTGTCGCTCATCCGGGCCAACCGGCTGCGGGCGCTCGCGGTTTCGACGCGCGAGCGTTCACCGGCGCTGCCCGGCGTGCCGACTGCGATCGAGGCAGGATTCAAGGACTATGAAGCGATCGGCTGGTTCGGCCTGATGGCGCCGGCTGGCACACCGCCCGCGATCGTCGAGCAGCTGGGCGCCGCGGTCGGCAGGGCAATGGCGACTCCAATCATCCGTGAGCGCACGCTGGAGCAAGGCGCGACTCCCGTCGGCAGCAAGCCGGTTGAGTTCGAGCGCTTTGTGCGCGACGAAGTGGCCAAGTGGACCCGCATCATTCACGAGGCCGGCATCAAGCTCGATTGAGGCGGGGGCGCCGGCATGGGGCAGAGGATCGAGGAGCTGGCGCGGTTCGCCGCGCAGACGCGGTGGGAGGACATTCCCGGCCCGGTGCAGCGGCATGCCAAGCTGGTATTCCTCGACACGCTCGGTGTCATTCTCGCGGGATCCGAGCGGCCCGAAGTGCGGCAATTGCGGGAGCGCTTGTTGCCCGCCGCGGGCACTGGCGCCACCGTGCTGGCGCGGGGCTGGCCCGCAGCCGAGCCGCGCACCGCCGCGCTGGTGAACGGCATCGCCGGCCGCGCGATCGAACTGTGCGAAGGCCTGCGCCTCGTCACCGGCCAGCCGGCGATCCAGATTCTGCCCGGCGTGCTGGCAGTGGCCGAGTCGGCAGCGGGCAGCGGGCGAGAAATGATGACCGCTTTCGTCCTCGGTTACGACGTCGCCGGCCGCCTGTGCTCCGCGTTCACGCCGCGCCCGCTGGCGCATCAGAACGGTCAGGCCAGCCTGTTGGGGGCCGCTGCCGCGGGCGCGCGCATGCGCCGTCTGGACGCGGCCGGGGTGAGCCTCACTATGCGCATCGCCGCGACGCTCGTGCTGACCCCGAGCTATACCGGCACCGTGGCGGGCGCGACGGCGCTCAATGTCGCCGGGGGCATGAGCGGGTTCGCGTGTGCGCTCGCGCCCGAGCTCGCCCTCTCCGGGTTCGAAGCGCGGGAGGACGCCATCGAGGAATCACTCGCGCACCTCGTGGGAGATGGGTTCAGGCCCGAGGGTCTGCTCGACGAGCTGGGCACGCGCTGGGAAATCACGCGCAACTATTTCCGCCTGTACGCGTGCTGCAACCCCATCCATCCCGCCCTGGATTGCCTGCGCGAGGCCCTCGACGCGCTGCGGCCGCGGCCCGGGGACATCGAGCGCATTGACGTTGCCACCTATCGATTCGCAGCGGTGATGCGCAACCCCGATCCGCCCAATTATTTTGCATCGAAATACTCGCTGCCCCACGCCGCGGCGGTCATGGTGGTGAAGGGAGGCGCCGGATATGGAGCGCTGGATGACGCCGCCTTGCGCGATCCTGTAATAGCCGCGCTGCGTCAGCGCGTGCACGTGACGGAAGATCCGGCGATGAGCGCCGTCGCCCCGCGCCTGCGGCCGGCGCGCGTGACCGTCTCACTCAAGGACGGACGGCAGAGCACTCACGCGAGCGAGAGTCACCGCGGTGATTTCCAGCAGCCCTTTGCGGAATCGGAGATTCGTGAGAAGTTCCGGGAACTCGCCGCAGTCGTGCTCACGCCCGAAGGCGTCGCCCGCATCGAAGCTCTCGCGGACCAGTGCGATCAATGGCAGAGCGTGCGCGAGTTGACCGAACTGCTGCGCCGCCATGGTCGATCCTGAGCCGGAACGGCTACACTGACGCCCTGGCGCCACTGATCCCTGAATGAATCCAGAAAAAGCCGTTTGCCACAGAGAACACAGAGTTCACAGAGGTAAAACAAGCACGTTTGTAAATTACAATCCTCACTCATCCGGTGAAGGTGGCGTGCTGACTTACCTTGAATCTCTCTGTGTTCTCTGTGACCTCTGTGGCTGAATTGCAGTTTCCAGGATGAAAGGAGCAGACGCGTGCTCGATCTCATCATACGCGGCGGCCGCGTGGTCACGCCTGAAGGCGCGGGCCTGCGGGATATCGCCGTCGCCGGCGAACAAATCGCCGAAGTGGCCGCGCCCGAAGCGCTGAAGGACCTGCCCGCCGCCCGGATTATCGACGCCAGCGGCAAGCTGGTCTTTCCCGGCGGCATCGATCCGCACATCCACTGCGACTGGCCGGTGCAGCCGGGCAAGGACGGCGGTCCACCGCTGTTGAGCGCCGGTTCGGCGCCCGTCAGCCGCGCGGCACTCTTCGGCGGCACCACCACGCTCATCGATTTCGCCGTGTGGAACGCGGGCGAGACGCTCGAGCAGGCCATCGCGCGCCGCGACCGCCAGTGGCGCGGGCAGTCCCATTGCGACTACGCGTTTCATGTGACGTTGTTCGGGAAGATTCCGCCGACCACTTTGAACGAGTTGCCGGAAGCGATGCAGGCGGGCTTCCCCACGGTGAAGATCTTCACGACCAACATCCGCCCGTCCGTCACCGACCGAAAAGTCGGATTCGGCGACATCTGGGAGATCTTCAAGGTGCTCGCGCGCCACGGCGGGCTCGCGGCGATCCACGCCGAGGAAGACGACCTCGTGATGCACCAGTACGAGAAGCTCATCGCGGCAGGCCGGGTCGGTTTCGAGAACATGCCGGAAGTGCACAGCGCGCTGTCCGAGGATCTCGCCTTCCGGCATATCATCCGCCTGGCGGAAAACGTCGAGGGCGCTGCGCTCTACATGATGCATGTCAGCGCGGGCACCGGCGTTGCGGCGATTCGCGAATCGCGCGCGCGGGGTTACCCGATCTACGGCGAGACGCTGCACCAGTACATGCTCTTCAGCGAAACCGATTACCTGCGCCCCAACGGGCAGATCTATCACACCTATCCCTCGTTGAAGACCGCGGCGGACCAGCAGGCGCTGTGGCGGGGCACGGTGGACGGCGAGATCAGCACCATCGCGACCGACGGCATCTGCACCTCGCTTTGCACCAAGGTGCACGGCAAGCGCATCGACGACACCACCGGGGGCAGCGCCGGCGTCGAGCCGCGGCTCTCCGTGATGTACACCGAGATGGTGGTGAAGCGCGGCTATTCGCTGGAATCCTTCGTGAATCACGTCTCGACCAGCGCCGCGCGCATCATGGGGCTCTACCCGCGCAAGGGCGTGATCGCTGCGGGAAGCGACGCCGATCTCGTGATCTTCGACCCCACCATCCGCCGCAAGGTGCGCGTGGAAGATCTGCATGAGGCCGACTACACTCCCTGGGAAGGCCACGACATCGCAGGATGGCCGGAGACCACGATACTGCGCGGCAAAGTCGTCGTGGACAAAGGCGAGTTTCTGGGCGCCGCGCGGGGCACCCGCATCCCGCGCCGAATCGCCGACGCGATCCGCACCCGCCCCGCGTCCTGAGACTCCGCGCAAAATGGCCCTCAGCCATTCTCGCTTCTTTCTCTTTTCAACCCAAGAACGGCAATTCAGCCACAGAGATCACAGAGAACACAGAGAAATTCAAGGGGTAGAGTCAAGTCGCCATCCTCACCAGATGGCTGAGGCTTGAAAAATGACATACGATCTTAATTTTCCTCTGTGAACTCTGTGTTCTCTGTGTTCTCTGTGGCAAATGGCTTTTTCCAGGCTCAACTGATATGTCCCTCGTCCTCATCGAAAACTTCCGCGCGGTGTTCTACGCGCCGTTCTACGCAGCCTGTTCCACTGGCGCCTACAAGTCGGAAGGGCTCGAGGTCGAGCTGAAGGTTGCCGCGGAACTGGGCAAGGCCCTGCAGGCGGTGAGCGCCGGCGCGGGCCAGGTGTCGTGGGGCGGGCCGTTGCGGATCCTGGCCGCGCTCGATCAGGATCCGAAATGCGGCTACGTCGCGTTTTGCGAGGTGGTGGGTCGCGACCCCTTCTTCCTGGTCGGACGCAACCCCAACCCCGGGTTCGCGCTGGCGCAGTTGCCCCGGTCAACGCTGGCAGTGGTGACTGAAGTGCCCACGCCGTGGATCTGCCTGCAGCACGACCTGCGGCAGGCCGGCATCGCGCCCTCGGCGGCGAAGCTCTCCCGCGCGCGCACCATGGCCGAGAACGCCGACGCGCTGCGTGCGGGAGAAGTGGACGTGATCCAGGTGTTCCAGCCCTACGCGCAGGCCCTGGTGGACGAAGGCGCCGGGCACCTCTGGTACGCCGCCGCGAGCCGCGGGCCGACGTCTTACACCTCGCTTAACACGACGCGCAGCTTCATCGAACGGGAGCCGGATACGGTTCTGCGCCTGACGCGCGCCATGTACCGCACGCTCCGGTGGATCGCAGCACACGACGGGCGCGCCCTGGCCGAAGCGATCACCGGCTATTTCCCCGACCTGCCGGTGGCGCGGCTCGCCGCCTGCTGCGACCGCTACCAATCGCTCGGGCTCTGGAACCGCACTCCCCTCCTGCAGCGGGAGGGGCTCGAATTTCTGCGCGATGCCATGCTCGGCGCCGGCGCGATCCGGACCCGGTTCACCTACGAGGACTGCGTCGATATGCGGTTTGCGGAACAGGTGCTGCGGGAAGACCCGCCACCCGAGGCAAGTTGAAAGTCGAAAGGCGAAAGTCGGAAGTAACACCCGCCCGAGGCAAGTCGACCATGATGTCGTCATGCCGGCGAAGGCCGGCATCCAGTAAAGCGTTGATTCACATGAAGGGCGTTTTCTGGACCCCGGCTTTCTCCGGGGTGACGAGTCGTTTTTCAACAGACTGCTAACCCTACTCCCTTCGACTTTCGATTTTCGATTTTCGATTTTCGACTTTCGACTTTCGACTTTCGACTTTCGCCTTTCGACTTCAGACGGCCGCGCGCTTACGCAGCAGTTGCACGCCGACCAGCAGCGCTGGAACGCCGCACACGACGAAGCCGATCCCGTAGCTGCCGGTGAAGTCGAGCAGCCCTGAATACACCAGCGGCAAAGCCAGCGCGCCGACCTGGCCGAAGGAGAGCACGCCGCCGGTGACTCCGCCACGCATGCCCTCTGGCGCCGCGCGCGCGGTTTCGGCCAGAAGAATGCCGTGCCAGGAGAGCGCCGTGGCGCTGAGCACGCAGGCAACCAGGCCGACCAGGAGCACCGGCCAGCCGGCGCTGCAAAGCGCGAGGAGTCCCACGCTTGCGGCCATGCCGAGAGCAAGCGCCGCCATCATCACGCGCGGGGAGACATGGCTGCTGCCCAGCCAGCCCCAGAAGATGCGGCCGGGCACGGCGACCGCCACCGCCACCGAGAACACGAAGCCCGCGGCCACGGGCGTGTAACCGATCGTCGTCAGGTACACCACGAAATAGGCCGTGACGACGGTCTGCAGTCCATTGAAGGCAAGGCACGCGAAGGAAAGAACGCGCAGGTTTGGCGTGGCGAGCACCGAGATCAGGGTCGCCTTGAAGTCCGACATCCGGAAAGCGTGCGTCGGCACCCGGTCGGTATCGAAAATCTTGCGCAGGGGCTGCAGTATCAGGACGAAGATGGCGCACGCCGCCGCGCTGAGCAGCATCGTGACGCGCCAGCCCGTCCATTCCGTCAGTTGCGGCCCGAGCAACCCGGCTAGCAGCAGGCCGGCCGGCACCGCCGTCTGCTTGATGGAGAACACCAGGGGCAGGTAGCGCGGCGACGAGATGCGGCTCAACAGATGCGAGCTTGCCGGTGTGGATACGGCCCCGCCGCCCGCGAAAATCGCAGATAGAACGAGCGCCAGCGGCGTTCCCAGCACCGCCAATGCGGTGCCCGCCGCCAGCAAGACCAGGGAAATCTGGCTCACGCGCAAGGCGCCATAGCGCACGATGAAGCTGCCGCACCCGAGCTGCTGGACGAGCGAGGCGGCGGCCGTCAAGGCGAAATAGATGCCGATCCAGTAGGCATCGAGGCGCAGATCCGTGATGATCGCCGGCGCGATCACGGCGGGCAGGGCTCTGCCGAGGGCGACGAAGGTCTGCTGCAGGAACATCGCCCCGAGGGCGAGGAAGAGATGATTCACGAGGCCTAGTGTCCTGAGTCGCTAATTCGCTGAACAAAAGATGCCGACAATTGACGCCATACTTTGGCGCAAATCCTCGCCAGGTGTCCAACCTGGCTGCAGTTTGCTTCGCGTCTGGCGCCAATTTCGACACTTTTGCCGTGCCTAACGCTTCGGTAGGGTGGCTATTTATCAACGAACTAGCGACTCAGGACACTAGAGTAACCAAGAAGATGGGGGATGTCCCCCTCATTAAACACCTGGGGATGAGGTATTGGTGATGGGTGATGGGTCTTCCGCACTGCGGGGGCCATCGCTCTAACTTTCGACTTTCGACTTTCGACTTCAGAGGGGGCGCCACCCACCCCCGCCAAATGGGCGTACGCCCATTTGTCGTGGCCGGGGTTTGGCGCGATACTTTGAGGGAAGTCGAGTCCGGCCCCGTTTCCGCCGCGAAATAAGAGAGCCCCTTCAGTTTTATCCACGGTATTGCGATGTCCACAACGCTCGAATTGGCGAAGTTCGTCGCAAACACGCCGCCTGAAGCGATTCCGGACGAAGTGGTTCACCACGGCAAGCGATGCGTGATCAACCTGCTCGCTGTCGCGCTCCATGCCACGCGGAACCCGGCGCTCGGCATCTTCCTCGATCTCTTCGCCGAGGAAGGCGGCCGCAAGCAGGCGTCGGTTTGGGGCGTGGGCGTAAAGACGACGCTCCAGAACGCGACGATGGCGAACGGCTTCCTCGCGCACCTCGATGACTTCGACGACACGTTCCTCCCGACGGTGTTTCACCCCTCCGCGCCCACGATCCCGCCGGCACTGGCGCTTTCGGAGCACGGGCATGCGAGCGGGCGGGATTTCCTGACAGCGTGCGTGCTGGGGCTCGAAGTTTCCTGCAGGATCGCATCAGCCGTGCAAGGTGTTCGCCACGGCGCGGTCTGGCACATGACCGGCACCGTCGGGGTTTTCGGCGCAGCGGGATCGGCGGGGCGGCTGCTGGGGCTGGACGCAAACCGCATGGCGCAAGCGTTCGGACTGGCGGGCACGCAGGCCTCGGGGCTGCGGGAGACGTTCGGCACGATGACCAAGGCGTTTCATCCGGCCCGCGCGGCCCAGTCCGGACTGCTGGCGGCACAGCTTGCGCGGCGCGGCTTTACCAGCACCACGTCGATACTCGAAGGACGCCACGGGTTTGTCGCCGCGCTGTGTCCCGATGCCGCTGATCTCGAGCAGGCTACGGCTTCACTCGGAGCGCGCTGGGATCTCATGAATAACGCGCTGAAGCCCTACGCGTGCGGCATCCTGGCGCACGCGATGGTCGACGCGATGCGCGAATTGCGGGCGCGGCCAGGCGTCGCGCCGGAGCGGGTGGCGGGCGTGAGCGGTCGCGTGAATCCCCTCGCGATCAAGCTCGAGGGCCGGCCCGATCCGAAGACCGGGCTGGAAGGCAGGCTTTCGTTTCAGCACGC
>CAZFRR010000253.1:0-2930 GCA_964521405.1 uncultured Streptomycetaceae bacterium
TTCCTGCCGCCGGTGCCGCTGCCGCGCCGCATGTTCGCCGGCAAGCGCACCACTTTCCACGCCAATCTTCGCGTCGGCGATGAAGTGCACCGGGATTCGGTCATCCAGGAAGTCACCCTCAAGCAGGGCCGCACCGGGCAGATGGTGTTCGTGACGGTGAAAACGGACATGACGAACCCGCGCGGCCTCGCCATCACCGAAGAGCAGGATTTCGTCTATCGGGAAGCCGCTCCCGGCGGCTCGCCGCCGCAGCCGCCGCAACCGGCGCCGGGAAAAGCGGTGTGGAGCCGCGTGGTGACGCCCGACCCGGTGATGCTGTTCCGCTATTCCGCGCTGACCTTCAACGGCCACCGCATCCACTACGATTTCCCCTACGTGACGCAGGTCGAAGGCTATCCCGGCCTGATCATGAACGGCGGGCTTACCACGCTGCTTGTGTTCGAACTCGCGCGTACCCATGCCTCCACGCCCATACGCTACCTCTCTTCGCGCAACGTGCGCGCGCTGTTCGTCAACCAGCCGATTACGCTCGGCGGTGAGCCCTCGACCGACAACAGGACGGCGAAGCTGTGGGCGCTGAACCCCGACGGCGCGCTCGCGCTCACCGCCGAAGCCGAGTTCAGGTAAGGCGGCACCAATGCCATTCATCATTCATCATTCATCATTCATCATTCGAGCGTAAGCGATATGTCCGGTGGCCCGCTCGAAGGCGTGCGCGTACTCGACCTCACTTCGGTCGTGGTCGGTCCGCTCGCCACCCAGATCCTCGCCGACCACGGCGCGGACGTGATCAAGGTGGAGTCAAAGGCGGGCGATCTCGTCCGGGTGATGAACGGCAAATCGGTCACACCGGGCATGGGCGCCAAGTTCCTGCATCTCAACCGCAACAAGCGCAGCATCGTTCTCGATCTCAAGCAGCCAGCCGGCTATGCCGCGCTGAAGAAGCTGATTGAGCGCGCCGACGTGATGCTCTGGAACAACCGCCCCCAGTCGATGGTGCGCATGAAGCTCGGCTACGACGACGTGCGAGGAATCAACCCGAAAATCATCTACTGCGGCATGTTCGGCTTCGGGCAGGACGGCCGCTACCGCGACAAGCCGGCCTACGACACCATCATCCAGGGCGCGGGCGGCATGGCCGCGTTGCACCACCGCGCCACCGGCGAGCCGCGCTTCGTGCCGATGGTGGTGGCGGACAAGGTGGTGGGGCTGATCGCGGTGCAGATGATCGCGATGGCGCTCTACGGCCGCACGCGCAGCGGCGAGGGCTGCTCGATCGAGATCCCGATGTTCGAGAACCTGGTGAAGTTCGTGCTGGAAGAGCACCTCTATCTCAAGACCTTCGTGCCGCCGCTCGGGGAGACCGGCGACCCGCGCCTGCTCGACCCCCTCGGCAAGCCGATCCCGACGAAGGACGGCTGGATCTGCATCTCGGCCAACACCAACGACCAGGCGTTCGCGTTCTTCGACGCGATCGGCCGCCCCGAACTTAAGACCGACCCGCGCTTCTCCACCATTCCAGCGCGCTTCGCCCACGTGGCGGAGTACTACCAGGTCCGTATGGACGAGCTGAAGAAAAAAACCACCGCCGAATGGCTCGAGCTCCTCGAACGCGCCGACGTGCCAGCGATGCCCTACAACACGTTGGACGGCCTGCTCGAGGACCCGCACCTGAAGGACGTCGGCTTCTTCGAGCTGAAGGACCACCCCACGGAAGGCCAGACGCGGGTCATGCGGCTGCCAAACAAGTGGTCTTCCGGCGTGCGCCGCGGGTGGAACCCGGCGCCCAAGCTCGGCCAGCAGAGCGTCGAGATCCTGCGCGAGATCGGTTACGGCGATGCTGCGATCGACGCGATGGTTGCGAGCGGCGTCACGGTGGACGGACGCCTCGAAAAGAAATAATGAATGATGAATTATGAACGGGAACCCCCGTTTCGCCCCGGACATTGATCGCACCTGCCCACAGTCTGGACCCCACCGGAATAAGCGGCGGGCACCTGCTGTAAACTATCGCGCCCTTACAACCTAGCCGGCATGTTCGCTTAACCATCCACCACGGAGAGTCCCATGCACCACCTTTTATTAAAGCAACCCGTCCGTTTGTTCGCCGCCCTGCTCGCTGCCGCCGCGTTCGCACTGCCCGGCGCAGTAACGGCGCAAAACAAGGAATTCACGCCGCAGGTCGGCCAGGAGGGCAAGGACGTCATCTGGGTGCCGACGCCGCAGGCGCTGGTCGAGCGCATGCTCGACATGGCGAAACTGACGTCCAAGGACATTCACTTCGACCTCGGCAGCGGCGACGGGCGCACCGTCATCACCGCGGCCAAGCGCGGCGCCCAGGCGGTGGGCGTTGAATTCAACCCGGACATGGTCGCGCTCTCCGATCGCGCCGCGGCCAAGGAAGGCGTTTCGGCCAAGGCAAAATTCATCAACGGCGACATCTTCCAGACCGACTTCAGCAGCGCCACCGTGCTCACGCTCTATCTGCTGCCGAGCCTCAACCTGAAGCTGCGCCCGACCATCCTCAAGATGAAGCCGGGCACGCGCGTGGTGTCCCACGCCTTCAGCATGGACGACTGGCAGCCCGACCAGACCGACAACGTCGAGGGTCGCACCGCTTACCTGTGGATCGTGCCCGCGCCGGTGGAAGGCACCTGGCGCTGGAGCGCCGCCGGCAGCAACCAGAAGGAATACGAACTGGTGCTGCGCCAGCAGTTCCAGCAGGTCGAGGGGCTCGTCAAGCTCGACAGCGGCAAGATGGGGCAGTTGCGCAACGTGAAGCTGAACGGCGACCAGTTGAGCTTTTCGATCCACGAAGCCACCGGCGTGAGCGGCACCACCCGGCGCGACTACACAGGACGCGTGTCGGGCAACTCCATCCAGGGCACGTTCAAGAGCGGCGAAGGCGGCGAGGCGAAGTGGACGGCAAC
>CAZFRR010000254.1:0-1643 GCA_964521405.1 uncultured Streptomycetaceae bacterium
GCATGAGACACGGCGCGGGGGATCAGGCTCAACTTGCCGAGCGGTTGCAGCGATTCATCGCTGCTCTTCAGGCAAAACTGCTGTATCGCCAGGAATACCTTCGCGGCGGCGGTTTCGCTCCAGAACCAGTCATCGATGGCACGGGACGAGAGATTCCCCGGTTGCGCCGTCACCGCTTCATAGTAGTACGCCTTTATGTCATCGCATGCGCGTTTTAGCGCGACACCAGCCGTCAATCCGTCCACCGCGTGCGGTTTCGGCTCGCCGTCGAGGTAAGCAGCCGCGTGGCTCGCTGCGTCTTCCACCTTCATTCCGAAGACACCCATCGTGGTGCGCCCGCGCCGCTTGACCGCGATGTCATACCATGGGGCCAACTGCGCGATTTCTCCGCGCATAGCCTGCGCGAGCCCCTCTTCCTTCACCGTCGCGGGTGCAAAGGAGACAGGACAGGCAAATCCGCTCTCGTGTGCGTCTGCCGCCGGGGCATCCTCGGGAAAATCCTCCAGCACCGGTCCGGCAGGATGCTCGAACAGGGAAAGCAGGGCGCGCAGCACCTTGCGCTGAAAATCCGGCTCGTTCGGCGCCCCGAAAGGCCGACCCAGCAGGAACGGCACCCACAGCGCTCGCGGTGGCCTGATCGCGGCAGTCTGCTCCCTGATCAGGCTGATCTGAGCGGTCGGAATTCCCACGCGCTCGATGTAGTGGCCCAGTGCGCCCACGGCGCACGTGCAGTTAGGTCAGACCGGGGTCAGCAACACCGCGTCTACGCAATCTTTTTTCAGCAGGGCGGCGAGCTCGCGCGCCTTGGGCTCGAGAGCGCGGATCGGGGCGGCGCCCATGAATGAGTAATGAAATTCCGAGACGCTGCCGACGACACCATTGGCTTTGAGCTCGCGTAATCGCTCGAGCGGGAACACGACATTGATGTCCTCCTGGAATCCGCTGCGATCGAAATTGACCGATACGTGGCTCATGATCAAATCGCTGGCGGGCGTATCCCCTGGAATGACGCGGTAGTCCGCCGAACCGACCTGGAATGGCCGGTCGCCGCGCGCGTGCAGCCCGGACGTGGTGACGATAGCCACCCGGCGCTCGCCGAGCGGCGGTCCTGATACGAACGGCGTCGGGCCGAAATCGGGCAATTCCCGGATCTTCTGCAGGTGGTGCTCTTGCTCCGGCGCGGAAAAATCGGTCAAACGGGCCATGCGCTGCTCCTCTCTTCGTGATCCGGGACGGTGCGATCGATGAGAATCTCTTGATGTTGAACGGTTCAGTACGCCCTACCAGCGCAGCAGGCGCGGGCCGAGCAAAGCGCCGAGGGCCGTTGGAATCAGCATGCCGAGCAGGTACCAGATACCAATGAACGGCGCCGCCATTTCCGGGCAGTAAAGCGCGTATACCAACGCACCCCCCGAGCCGGCGAGCAGACCCGCCGCTGCACCGGCCAAGACCAGCCGGGTCGGCGCCAGCCCCTTCATTGCCCACAGGGCCGCCCCGAACAACGGGACGGACAGCAATGCGATCGTGAACGGGCAGGAAGCCGCGCTGAAGCCAAGGACCAGCTCCTTGCGCTCCCCGGGATCGGCGCCGACCAGCACGACTGCCGCGAGCAGCCACATCGCCAGCACGGGCGCGGCAATCAC
>CAZFRR010000255.1:0-44391 GCA_964521405.1 uncultured Streptomycetaceae bacterium
CCGAATGCCGCTGCCGTAACAGCCAGGACAGCGGTGAACAACGGTCGGATTCCGGCTTGCATGATGCTCCCCCTCTTATTGTTGAGACTTCGCCGATGATTCTAGCAGCCTGCCGGACCGAAATGTCCGACAGGCTGCTAACAGCAAAACCGCCCGAGGATATTGAATGAAACCTACCACACGACCCCTTAGCCTCCGATGGGCATGCGCGGTAGCAGAAAATGTGCTTTTCACCGCCTGTTACTTCCGTCTTCGTGCGGGCGGTTTTGCATAAGGAGTTTGTCGGATCCAATTCCGAGAAACTCCTGGCCTGAACCGCGTGAGTCGTGGTGCGGCCTCAATGTCGTCACCCGGCACGGGCGCAATCCCGCTTCTTACACCGGCAAGCGGCGTGATAGTCTTGGAAAAATCATCGCCTTGGGCAGGGAGGAACTCGTGACCAGGAAATTTAGTCTTCCATTGCATCGTTCCCGTGTTGCCGCAGCGGGTGCATTGGCTCTCGCATTACTGGCCGCGCCCGGCGCGCCATGGGCCCAGGGCGCGTGGAAGCCGGATCGCCCCATCGAGCTCGTCTCGGGCTCCGCTGCCGGCAACAGCGTGGACATCATGCTGCGCACGATCGCGAAGACCCTGCAGGAGAAGCGCTACGTCGAATTGCCCGTGAACGTGATGAACCGGCCCGGCGGCGGCAACACGGTCGCCTGGAACTATCTCAACCAGCGCGCCGGCGACGGGCATTACCTGATGGTCGCCAACTTCAACCTGTCGGCGGGCCACTTGACCGGCACCAGCACGTACAGCTACCGCGACTTCACTGCGGTCTGCATTTTGTTCGACGAGTACGTCGCGTTCGTGGTGAAAGCCGATTCCCCGATCAGGAACGGCCGCGATCTCATCGAACGGCTGAAGAAGGACCCGGGGTCGCTGAGCCTCTCGTTCTCCTCGGTGGCGGGCGGCGCGAACCACATTGCCGCCGGGCTGGTGCTGAAAACGGCCGGGGTGGACGTGAAGAAGGTGCGCACGGTGGTATTCGACTCGGCGAGCAAAGCCGTCACCGCCATGCTGGGCGGCCACGTGGACATCGTGTCCGCGAGCGCCTCGGTGCCGGTACCGCACCTGCAGGCCGGCACCGTGCGGGTGGTCGGGATTTCCTCGCCGCGCCGCCTCCCCGGGGTGTACGCGGATGTGCCGACGTGGAAGGAACAGGGCGCGGACGCGACGTTCTCGAATTACCGGGGCCTGATCGGCCCCAAGGGCATGACGCCGCCCCAGGTCGCCTACTGGGAAGGCGTGTTCACGACGCTGGACAAGGATGAGAGCTGGCGCGCGGACCTCGACAAGAATCTGTGGGTCGGGCATTTCCTGAACGGCCGCGACACCCGCAAGTACTGGGACGACCTGTCGGTGCAGGTGCGCGCCGTGCTCGACGATATCGGGTTGCTGAAACAGTGAAGAAATAGACAGGATTTACAGGATTAGAACAAGACACAAGAATTGGATCCGCATGTGTTGATGCCTGTTTCGGGTTAGCGTCACGCCCGCATCGAACCGGAGGAGCAGTACATGAAGGTAAATCTCATCGCGCGCGCTGCGTTGTGCGCGCTCATGCTCGCCGCGACACCGTCCCTCGCGCGGCTGACCGAGATCAACGTCACCGCCGTCGAGCCGTTCGCGGAGAGCCATGCCTTCGGCAACACCGGCGCCTACGAGCGCGTGAAGGGCACGTTCAAGGGCGAGCTCGATCCCGCCGACCCGCGCAACCAGGTGATCGTCAATCTCGACAAGGCGCCCAGGAACGCGGCGGGCCGCGTCGAGTACGAAGTGGACTTCTTCATGCTGCGGCCGGCGGACGTGGCGCGCAGCAACCGCAAGATCATTTACGACGTCACCAACCGCGGCCGCAAGAACCTGCACTGGCGGCTGACCGATGCCCGCCTCGCCTCGCCCACAGGCGCCAACGACCCGCGGACCGTGCAGGACGCTGGCAACGGGCTGTTCTTCCGCATGGGCTACGCCATGGTGTGGAGCGGCTGGGATCCGGAGGCGCCGCGCGCGAACGCCGGCATGGGCATGAAGCCGGTCATCGCGACCAACGGCGGCGCCCCGATCGTGCGCGTGATCCGCAACGAGCTGCAGAGCGGCACCCGCGGCGCGCAGCGCGAGACTTTCCGCCTGACGGACGAAGCGGCGACGCTCGACCCGGCGCAAGCGAAGCTGACCGTGCGGCGCGGCGAAGCCGACCCCCGGCAGGAAATACCGGTGGGCGGCTGGGCCTACGTCAATGCGCGCGAGATCCGGCTGCTGCCGCAGGGTACGAAGCCGGAGCCGGGCTCGATCTACGAATTCCACTTCCCGGCGCAGAACCCGCGCGTGCTCGGCATCGGTTTCGCGGCGACGCGCGACCTCATCTCGTTCCTGCGCTATGAAACGGCCGACTCGAAGGGCAATGCCAACCCTGCCCGTCCGGGAATCCGGGCGGTCCTGGCGTTCGGCAGCTCGTTGAGCGGGCGCTATCTGCGCGACCACGTGGCGCAGGGGTTCAACCAGGACGAATCCGCGCGCAAGGTGTTCGACGGCATCCTTGCGCACACCGCCGGGGCCGGCGGCGCTTTCCTCAACACCGAGTTCGGCCAGCCCGCGCGCACCCACACCCAGCACGAGGACCGGACGTTTCCCGAGGGCGCGTTTCCATTCTCCACCGCGCGCATGACCGACCCGGTGACGGGAAAAACCGGCGGGCTGTTCCGCAACGACGGCTTCGATCCGCTGTGGATGGAGACCAACACCTCCACCGAGTACTGGCAGAAAGGCGCCTCGCTTCTCGTCACCGATCCGCTTGGCGCCCGAGACGTCGAATTGCCCGCCAACGCGCGCGGCTATCTCTTCGCCGGCACGCAGCATGGCGCGCTGGCGTGGATGAGGTCGACGCCCGGCAACTGCGTCAACCCGCGCAATCCACACAGTCCGACGCCGGCGCAGCGCGCGCTGCTCATCGCGCTCGACGAGTGGGTGAGCGAAGGCAAAGCGCCGCCCACTTCCCGCACGCCGCGGCTCAGGGACGGCACGCTGGTCACGCCGGACCAGCTGAAGTTTCCCGCGATACCTGGCATCCAGGTCGCACGCCGCATGAGCGAAATTGGCGTGCTCAAGGATTGGATCAAGCCCGAGCTGGATTTGTCGAGGCCCTATCGGGCCTTGGTCACGCAGGTGGATGCCGACGGCAACGAAATCGCGGGCATCCTGCTGCCGGACATCGCCGTGCCGCTCGCGACCCATACCGGCTGGAACCTCTACAAGGCGCCGTTCCCCGAGGGCGAGTTGTGCGACCGCGATGGCACCTACAAGATGTTTCCGGCGACCCGCGCCGAGCGCGAAGCAACGCGCGACCCGCGTGCCTCGCTGGAAGAGCGCTACGGCGACCACGCCGGCTACGTGCGGCGGGTCGAGCAGGCGGTGCAGAAGCTCGTCGCCGAGCGTCTGCTGCTCCCCGAAGATGGCGAGCTGTTCATCGCCAAGGCGAAGAGCGAGGAAACCGCGAAGCGTTTCGCGCCGAAAGCGGGGCGTTAGGAATAAGGGCAAGGGATGAGGGATGACCTCCCACCACCCCGTCTGCTTCGCATCCACCCCTCCTCGGGCAGGAGGGGAATTGTCTTGTTCTAATCCTGTAAATCCTGTTAATCCTGTATATTTACTTCTTGTTTTTCTTGGCGGCCTTGGCGCCTTTGCGGTTCAATATCTGATTCGTTTTTCCTTCGTGTCCTTGGTGTCCTTCGTGTCTCAGCTTTTCTTGGCGCCTTGGCGGCTCATTTCATTTCAACAACATTCCTCGTGCCGGCGCTTGATGACCCCGAGCACATCGTCGGGCTCGCGCTTCCACCAATTGCGTGCGGAGAAGATCTCGACCTCGTGGAAGCCGCGGTAGCCGGCCGCCTCCATCCACGAGCGGATCAGCGGCAGGTCGATGACCCCGTCGCCCATCATGCCGCGATCGAGGAGGAGGTCGGTGGTCGGCGTGAGCCAATCGCAAATGTGAAACGCCAGCAGGCGCTTGTCGCCCGCGCGCTCGATGCCCTGCTCCAGATTCGGGTCCCACCACACGTGATAGACATCCACCGCGACGCCGAGCGCTCCACCCTTCCCTGAGTCCAGCTGGTCGCACAGGTCGAGCGCCTGCGCGAGCGTGTTGACGCAGGCGCGATCGGCGCAATACATGGGATGCAGCGGCTCGATCGCGAGCGGCACGCCGGCGGAACGCGCGTGCTCGAGAACTTCGCCGATGCCGTCGCGCACCATCTCGCGAGTACCCTTGAGGTCCTTCGAGCCCTCGGGCAAACCCCCGGCCACCAACACCAGGCAGCGCGCGCCGAGCACGGCGGCGTCCTCGATCGCGCGCAGGTTGTCGTCGAGCGCTGCCTGGCGGCTCTTACGGTCCGCCGCCGGGAACATGCCGCCGCGGCACAGGCCGGTGACCGTCAGTCCGTTGTCGCGGATCAACCGCGCGGCGTCCTTCACGCCCAGCTCGGCTAATTTGTCGCGCCACGGCGAGATGCCGCGAATGCCGCGGCGTGCGCAGCCCTCGATCGCCTCGCGCAGGTTCCACTTTTCCCGCATCGTCGCGGAATTCAGCGATAACAGGCCGGGGTCGGGAGAGGGGATTTTCATACAGTGATGAGGGATGCCTGCTGCACCATACGGGATACGGGATGCGGGATACGGGATTTATCTCGCATCTCGTATCTCGTATCTCGCATCGGGTTCAGGCAATTCCGCGCGTCGTGAGGAATTAGGGCATCGGACATCAGATTCAGTGTAACTTTTTCTCATGATGCGCGTTGAGGGGGATATATGAAAGCGGCGGCGGTTTCCATTGAGCGTATCGAGCACTCGATCCTCGTCTTGCGAAGTCATAAGGTGATGCTCGATTCCGACCTGGCGGCACTCTATGGCGTCGAAACGCGCGTGCTCGTGCAAGCCGTAAAACGCAACCCCGGACGCTTTCCCGGGGATTTCTTGTTTCAAATGACCCATCAGGAACTTACGGTTTGGAGATCACAGATTGTGATGTCCAATCCGGGGGCCAGAATGGGCCTGCGCCGGCCCCCTTTTGTCTTCACCGAGCACGGGGCGCTGATGGCCGCCACCGTGCTCAACTCGCCACGCGCCGTCGAGATGAGCCTCTACGTCGTGCGCGCCTTCGTTCGCATGCGCGAGGTGCTCGCCACCCACAAGGCGCTGGCGAGGAAGCTCTCGAACCTGGAGAAAAAGACCGAAGCGCTTGCGCTCAAGCATGATCAGCTTGCCCTCGCCACCCGCGCACAGCTCAAAGAGGTGATCGCCGCGCTGCACGCCCTCATGACCCCACCCGAACCCAAACGCCGCCCCATCGGATTCGTCACTCCCGAAGAGAAGTAGCGGAGATGTGATTTTTCTATCGGCGTGTATCTGCGTTTATCTGCGGCTAATCCTGTTTTTTCAGGCGACGCCGTGCGTCGCGAGCAACTGCCGCATGCGCCGGCAGGCGAGCCCCGGATCGGCCAGTAGTCCCGCCGCATCCGCCAGCCGGAACAGCTCCGCGAAATGCAGGAGGCTGCGCGCGCTCTCCTGCCCGCCGACCATCACGAAGTGTTCCTGGTGGCCGTTCAACCACGCGAGGAACACGACGCCGGTCTTGTAGAAGCGCGTCGGCGCGCGAAAGATGTGGCGCGACAGGGGCACGGTCGGCGCGAGAATGTCGTGGTAGGCCGCACGGTTGCCGGCGGCAAGCGCGGACAGGGCACCGGACGCCGCCGGTGCAATGGCGTCGAAGATGCCGAGCAGCGCGTCCGAATGGCCCTCTCCATCGCCCTCGATCAGCTCCGCGAAATTGAAGTCGTCGCCGGTGTACATCCGCACACTCTTCGGAAGACGCCGCCGCATCGCGATCTCCTTGTCCTGGTCGAGCAGCGAGACCTTGACGCCGTCCACCTTCGCGGCGTTGCGGGCGATGACATCGAGGCAGACGTCCATCGCGCGCCCGTGGTCCCGGTTCCCCCAATAACCCTCGAGCGCGGGATCGAACATCTCGCCGAGCCAGTGGATGATCACCGGTTCCCTCACCTGCGACAGCACGCGGTCGTAGACGCGCCCGTAATCGTCGGGAGATTTTGCGCACGCCGCGAGCGCGCGGCTCGCCATCAGGACGATGCGGCCGCCGAGCTTCTCGACCGCCGCGCACTGCTCCTCGTAGGCCGCGATGACCTGCTCGACCTTCAGGCCGGGGGCCGGGGCGAGATGATCGGTGCCGGCGCCGCAGCCGACCACCGCGCCGGGCGTGCCCTTGGCCGCCTCCAGCGTCCGGCGGATCAGCTCCAGGGAGTTCTTCCAGTCCATGCCCATGCCGCGCTGGGCGGTGTCCATCGCTTCGGCAACGCCCAGGCCCCACGACCACAGGTGACGGCGGTAGGCGATGGTTGCATCCCAGTCCACCGCCGCGTCCAGCCACGGCTCCTTCTGCGACCAGGGATCGGCGACGACGTGCGCCGCGGCGTAGGCGATGCGGGTGAACGGCCGCGACGGTCTTGCGAACACGCGCGGCTCGCGCACCTGGTAGGGCTCGAGCTTCCGCCCCGCAGCCGGCAACTCTATCGTCTGAATCGCGTCCCGCTTCATGGCACCTGAAAAATCGACAGGATCAACAAAACCGAACCGAAGGTCAAAAACAAATAGACAGGATTTACAAGATTTTCAGGATTAAAACCAACACCAGGAAGGTTCTTTGTTGAATCTTGTTAATCCTGTTAATCCTGTCTATTTTTTCAGGCGCGCAGCGCGGGAACGCTCAGCCACTTGCGCTGCCGCCAGCTCTTGAGGCCCAATTCCGCGAGTTGCACGCCCCTCGCCCCTTCCATCAGCCCCCAGCGGAACGCCCCCTCTCCGGCGACGTGCTTGAGGAACAGCTCCCACTGCATCTTGAATGCATTGCCCCAGGCCGGATCGTCCGGCACTTCCTTCCAGCCCTCGAAGAAATTGATCGGCTGCGGGATGTCCGGGTTCCACACCGGTTTCGGCGTCTCGTCGAGCGACTGGGTCCAGCAGCGCCGCAGCCCCGCCACCGCCGAGCCCCGGGTCCCGTCCACCTGCAGCGTCAGCAGGTCGTCGCGCCGCACGCGCACGGTCCACGAGCTGTTGAAGTGCGCAATCACGCCGCCCGCGAGCTCGAAGCTGGCGTAGGCCGCGTCGTCGGCAGTCGCTTTGTACATCTTTCCGTTCTCGTCCCAGCGGCGCGGGATGTGCGTCGCGCCGCGGCATGACACCGCCTTCACGGCGCCGAACAGGTTGTCCAGCACGTAGCGCCAGTGGCACAGCATGTCGAGGATGATGCCGCCGCCGTCCTGGTTGCGGTAGTTCCACGACGGGCGCTGCGCCGGTGGCCCGCCGCGTTGCGGATCGCCCTCGAACACCCAGTAGCCGAACTCGCCGCGCACCGAGAGGATGCGGCCGAAGAAGCCGGCATCGCGCAGGCGCTGGAGTTTCAGGAGCCCCGGCAGCCACAGCTTGTCCTGCACCACGCCGTGCTTCACGCGCGCCTTCTTCGCGGCGCGGTAGAGCGAGAGCGCCTCGGCGAGGTTGGTCGAGACCGGCTTCTCGCAATAGACGTGCTTGCCGGCGGCGATAGCCTGCGTGAGCAGCTTCGGCCGCAGCTGCGTCGAGGCGGCATCGAAGAACACGGTGTCCGCCTTCGAAGCCAGCGCTTGCGCGAGATCGGTGGTCCAGCGCTCGATGCCGTGCGTTTTCGCCAGCGCCTCCAGCTTGGCCCCGTTGCGGCCGGCGAGGATGGGATCGGGCATGAGCCGCGTGCCGTCCTTAAGCACGACGCCGCCCTGCTTGCGGATCTCGAGGATCGAGCGTACCAGGTGCTGGTTGGTGCCCATGCGCCCGGTTACCCCGTGCATGATGATACCTATGCGTCTTTCAGACATGGATTCAGAGATAGACAGGATTTGCAGTTATTGGAGAAAAACCAACTACGCGAAAAGCGAATAGACAGGATTTACAAGATTAACAGGATTAGATCAAACCCAAGTCAAATCAGAAAGGCCGTTGAAGACGCTTGTTTCTTGATCTTGTTAATCCTGTCAATCCTGTCTATTAAGCCGTTGAAGGGTCTTGTTCTTGATCTTGTTAATCCTGTTAATCCTGTTAATCCTGTCTATTTACATTTACTACTTACCGGCGCGCGCCAACTCGAGGTTGCGGCGCGCCAGCTCCACCGCATTTTCGAGTTTTTTCTGCCGCTCCCAGTACGCATCCGTGAAACGCTGGTTGCCGCTGACGGTGCCCTGGCGCTCGGTTCCCAGCGGCTCCTTGCCGGCGTCGCGGGCGGCCTCCGCGTCGCGCAGGACCTTCTCGGCCGCCTGCACCTTATTGGCCGCCTCCCCGCGCTTCATGCGGTCCTGTTCCATCTGCTTCAATGTTGCAGCTTCGCGGGAGACGGCTGGCGTCGGCGTCGAAGCGGGAGCGATACCCTTCTTGGAGGTATCCGGCTTGGACTCTTCCACCTTGACCGCGCCCGGCGCCGGCTTGTCGCCGTAGATCACTTTGCCGTCGGGCAGCGTGGACTTGTAGAGCGTCTGGGCGGCCGCGAACTGGGCCAGCAACGCGAGCGCCAGTAATCCTCCAAAAAGCGAGATGCGGATCGACATGTTCCCGTTCTCCTCGTAGCCGACGGCGGCGCGCCGTACCGGACACGCAAATTATATCAACGCTTGCACGCGGCCAGCGTTGACTGCGGTTAGAATGAGTCGCAACCGGGCCGTTTGACCGTCCCGTCGCCACTTTCCCGTCCCTTGAATGACCGCCTGATGCCCGCTACGCGCGAGGGCGCGATCGTCGTCCGCGGCGCGCGCCAGAACAATCTCAAGAACCTCACGCTCGAGCTGCCGCTCCACGAGCTGATCGTGGTGACCGGCGTGTCGGGCTCGGGGAAGTCCTCTCTCGTCTTCGACACGCTCTACGCCGAGGGCCAGCGCCGCTACGTCGAGACGTTCTCGCCGTACGCGCGGCAGTTTCTCGACCGCATGGACAAGCCGCAGGTGGACGCCATCGAGGGCATCCCGCCGGCGATCGCCATCGATCAGACCAACCCGGTGCGCACCTCGCGCTCGACGGTGGGCACCATGACGGAGCTGAACGACCACCTGAAGCTCCTGTTCGCGCGCGCCGCGCAGCTTCTCTGCCGCGGCTGCGGGCGGGCGATCTCGCGCGACACGCCCGATTCGATCATCGCCGACCTTGCCGCCCGCGCCAGGGCCGCCGGCGATCCGCGCCTCGTCATCACCTTTCCGGTGACCGTGCCGAAGAATTTTTCGGAGAGCGAGGTGAAGCAGCTCCTCGAGCGCCAGGGCTATACCCGCATCCACGCCCAGCACGGCGACACGCTCGAAGTCATCCAGGACCGCCTGCGCTTGTCGTCCGCCGAGCGCGTGCGCGTGATCGAGGCGCTGGAAGCCGCGCTCAGGGTCGGCCAGGGCCGCGTCAACATCCACTCATTGGACACCACCCCGCCGGCTGCGCCGGCACCCCGCCCGGCCGGTCCCGCTGCATCGGGACCGGCGTTCGACGGCTCGGAGCAATGCTCCTCGAAACCCCGACTCACCCTCGCCAAGGAGGGGAACAAAACTTTCTCCCCTCCTTACCAAGGAGGGGTGGCACCGGCAGGTGACGGGGTGGTTTGGAAGTACTCCACGGATCTCCACTGCCCTGACTGCGACATTCATTACACCGATCCCACGCCGAGCCTGTTCTCCTTCAACTCGCCGGTCGGAGCCTGCGAGACCTGCCGCGGCTTCGGGCGCGTGATTGGCGTCGATTACGGGCTGGTCGTGCCCGACGAGTCGAAGACGCTGCGCGAGGGCGCGATCCGGCCGTGGCGCAGCGAGTCCTACAAAGGCTGGAACGACGACCTCGTGCAGTACGCCAAAAAACGCGCTGTGCCGCTGGATACGCCGTGGCGCGAACTCGCGGCGGACGAGCGCCAGTGGGTGATCGACGGCGACCCCGGCTGGGTGAGCTGGAGGAAATCCTGGCCGGGTAAATGGTACGGCATCGGCCGCTTCTTCAAGTGGCTGGAAACCAAGGCCTACAAGATGCACGTGCGCGTGCTGCTCTCGCGCTACCGCGCCTACACGCCGTGCGAAGCCTGCGGCGGCGCGCGGCTGAAGACCGACGCGCTGGCCTGGCGGCTGGGGACGAAGGAAGGCGCGGACGCGGTGCTCCCGGCGGAGCAACGTTTCTTGCCGAACGGCATGAAATTTGGCAGGGACACGCTCGCGCAGCTGCCGGGACTCACGCTGCACGACCTCGTGTTGCTGCCGGTTGAGAAGACACGGGCGTTTTTCCAGAACCTGAGCCTTCCCGCGCCGCTGGACGAAGCCACCGACCTGCTGCTGACCGACATCCGCGCGCGGTTTTCCTACCTCGGCGAAGTCGGGCTGGGCTATCTCACGCTCGACCGCCAGTCGCGCACGCTGTCCGGCGGCGAAGTGCAGCGCATCAACCTCACCACCGCGCTCGGCACCTCGCTCACCAACACGCTGTTCGTGCTCGACGAGCCCTCGATCGGGCTGCACCCGCGCGACATGGGCCGCGTGATCGGCGTCATGAAGAAACTCCGCGGCGCGGGCAATTCGCTGGTCGTCGTCGAGCACGACCCCCAGATCATGCTCGCCGCGGACCGCATCCTCGACCTCGGACCGGGGCCGGGCGAGCGCGGCGGTCGCATCGTCGGTTTCGACACGCCCGACGCGCTCAAGCGCTCCAACACGCTGACCGCGGACTATCTCGCCGGACGCAAGCGCGCCGACAGCGGCGCGGCGCCGAGATCGCCCGGGAGGATCGGGCCGCGCCTGCAGGTCTTCGGCGCCGCCGAGCACAATCTCAAGAACCTCGACGTCACGATCCCGCTCGAGCGGCTGGTGTGCGTGACCGGCGTGTCGGGCTCGGGCAAATCCACGCTGGTGCAGGACGTGCTCTACGCGGCGCTGCTGAAGGCGAAGGGCAAGCCCACCGAGGCGCCCGGCAGGCACCGCGCGCTGAAAGGCCATGAGCGCATCGGCGAGGTGGTGATGGTGGACCAATCGCCAATCGGTCGCACCACGCGCTCGAACCCCGCGAGCTACGTCGGCGCCCTCGAAGCGATCCGCCGGCTCTTCGCCGCGGCGCCGGCGGCCCTCGAGCGGCGCTACACCGCCGGCACCTTCAGCTTCAATTCCGGCAAGGGCCGCTGCCCCGCCTGCAGCGGCAACGGCTTCGAGCACATCGAAATGCAGTTCCTCTCCGACGTCTACCTGCGCTGCCCCGACTGCAACGGCACGCGCTACCGCGCGGAAGTGCTCGAGGTGAAACTCCGCTCGGAGAACGAGTACCAGCCCCTGGATACCGGATCCGGGGCCCGGGGAAAATCGATCGCGGACGTGCTGGAAATGACGGTGTCGGAAGCAATCCATTTCTTCAGCACCCACCGCGAGGTGCAACGCGCGCTGAAACCGCTCGTGGACGTCGGGCTCGATTACCTGCGCCTCGGCCAGCCGGTGCCGACGCTCTCCGGCGGCGAGGCCCAGCGCCTGAAGCTGGCGGGTCACCTGGCGGAAGAAGCAGGCCGCAGGGGTTCCGCCTCACACCTCACGCCTCACGCTTCTTTGTTCCTGTTCGCCGAGCCGACCACCGGCCTGCATTTCGACGACGTGGCGAAACTCCTGCGCGCCTTCCGCAAGCTGCTGGCCGCCGGGCACTCGCTGATCGTCATCGAGCACAATCTCGACGTCATCCGCGCCGCCGACTGGATCATCGACCTCGGACCGGAAGGCGGCGACGCCGGCGGCGAAATCCTGTGCGCAGGCACACCGCAACAAGTTGCGGCGTGCCTTACCTCGCATACCGGAAAGGCACTGCGTGAATATGAAACGGCGCTCGTCCCTGCTCAGGCGGCCGAACCGCCTGAGCCGTTTCTCGTTGCTCGTTCCTCGTTTCCCGACATAGTCCCCGCGCCGTCCGGCGCGCAGACCACGAGCAACGAGCAACGAGCAACGAGTCACGCAATCCAGGTGCACGGCGCACGCGAACACAACCTGAAGAACATCGACGTCGCCATTCCGCTCAACCGCTTTACCGTGGTGACAGGGGTCTCCGGCAGCGGCAAGTCCACGCTGGCATTCGATCTGGTGTTCGCGGAAGGCCAGCGCCGCTACCTCGAATCGTTGAACGCCTACGCGCGCCAGTTCGTCGAGCCCTCGTCGCGCCCCGACGTGGACGCCATCTTCGGCATCCCGCCGACCGTCGCGATCGAGCAGCGGGTGAGCCGCGGCGGGCGCAAGAGCACGGTGGCAACCCTCACGGAGATCCATCACTTCCTGCGGCTGCTCTTCATGAAGCTCGGCACCCAGTATTGCCCGGGCTGCAACGTGCCGATCGAGCCGCAGAGCGTCGACGCGATCGCGGCGCGCATCGTGAGCGACTACCGCGGCTCGCGCGTGGGACTGCTCGCGCCGCTGGTGGTAAACCGCAAGGGCTACTACACCGATCTCGCCAAGTGGGCCGCCGGCCGCGGCCACACCCACCTGCGGGTGGACGGCGGCTTCATCCCCACCCGCCCGTGGCCGCGGCTCACGCGTTTCCACGAGCACACCATCGAGCTGCCGGTCGCTGACGTGCGCGCTGCTCCTGACAACGAGGGAGCGTTGCGGGCGGCGCTCGCCCGCGCGCTTGACCACGGCAAGGGCGTCGTGCAAGTCATCGCCCCGCTGGAAGCGCTGGAACGCGCGATGAAGCAGAAGGATCCTGCGCTCGCCCGCATGACGGAAACCGTGTTCTCGGTGAAGCGCGCCTGTCCCTCCTGCGGCACGAGCTTCCCCGAGCTCGACCCGCGACTCTTTTCCTACAACTCCCGCCACGGCTGGTGCGCGAGCTGCTACGGCACCGGTCTCAGTCTCGCCGGCTTCAATGCGGAGCAATCGGGCGAGGAGATCGGGTGGAACGAATGGTACGAAGGGGAGCCAATTCCCTGCACGTCGTGCGACGGGAATCGGCTGAATCCAACCGCGCTCGCAGTACGGTTCCGAAGCAATTCGATCGCCGATCTGTCGCGGATGTCCGTGTTGGACTTGGAAAGATTCTTCAGCAATTTGCGGCTCGAGGGACGAGAGTCGCAAATTGCTCGGGATATTGCTGCCGAGTTGAAAAGCCGGCTCGCTTTCCTGGGCGAGGTGGGTTTGTCCTACCTCGCGCTCGACCGCGCCGCGCCCACGCTCTCGGGGGGCGAGGCGCAGCGCATCCGGCTCGCGGCGCAGCTGGGCTCCAACCTGCGCGGGGTCGCCTACATCCTCGACGAGCCCACCATCGGCCTGCACCCACGCGACAACCGCGTGCTGCTGGCCACGCTCGAGAAACTCCAGGCCAAGGGCAACACGCTGATCGTGGTCGAGCACGACGAGGACACCATCCGCCGCGCGCAGCACGTGGTGGACCTCGGTCCCGGCGCGGGCAACCGCGGCGGCGAGATCGTCGCAGCGGGCTCGGCCGCCGATATTATGCGCGCGCCCGCCTCGGTGACCGGGCGCTTCCTCGCGCGGCCGCTCAGGCACCCGCTGAATGCGCGGCGCCCGGTGAAAAACGACACCCCTTGCCTCGAGGTAACGGGCGCGGCCCTGCACAACCTGAAGCACCTCGACTTCCGCGTTCCGCTCGGCCGTCTCACGGTGGTGACCGGCGTCTCCGGCTCGGGAAAGTCTACGTTGGCGCGCGACGTGCTCTACGAAAATCTCCGGCGCAGGGTCGCAGAGCAGCGCGACCGGCCGCGCCGGAAGGATGAAGGCAGAAGGCAGAAGGCAGAAGGCAGATCTGCCATTCGCGATACTGGGTCATCATTCATCATTCAGCATTCATCATTCGACCCGGTCGGCTGCCGCGCCATAAGTGGCGCGGAGCGGATCGACCGGGTCCTGGAGGTGGACCAGACCCCCATCGGCAAGACCCCGCGCTCCTGCCCCGCGACTTACGTCGGCTTCTGGGACTCGGTGCGGCGGCTCTACGCGGAAATACCTGAGTCGCGCATGCGCGGCTACACCGCCTCGCGCTTTTCCTTCAACACCGCGGGCGGGCGCTGCGAGGCGTGCGAGGGACAGGGGTTGAAACGCATTGAGATGTCGTTCCTCCCCGACGTGAAGGTCACCTGCGAGGCGTGCCGCGGTGCGCGCTTCAACCCGGAGACGCTGGCGGTGCGTTTCAAGGAAAAAAGCATCGGCGAAGTGCTGGCGATGAACGTGGACGAGGCGGTCGGGTTTTTTGCCGCCCATCACGCCATCCACCATGCGCTGACGTTGTTGCAGGACGTCGGGCTTGGTTATCTCACCCTCGGCCAGCAGAGCCCGACGCTCTCCGGCGGTGAGGCGCAACGGATCAAATTAGTGACCGAGCTCGCGAAGGTGCACGCCCCTCACCCCAACCCTCTCCCCGATCCTCACCCCCGCCCCTCTCCCAAGCTGAGAGGGGAGGCTCGAGCTTCCCCTTCTCCTCTCGGGAGAAGGGGAAGGGATGAGGGATGGCGGGGCGAGGGGGCCGTCGGGCCTGCACAACAAAATGGTCCCCTCTCCCCCGATTGGGGGGAGAGGGCTAGGGTGAGGGGGCAACTGAATCACACGCTCTACGTCCTGGACGAACCCACCGTCGGGCTGCACATGGCGGACGTCGAGAGGCTGACGCGCGTGCTGCACCGGCTGGTGGACGCCGGCAACACCGTGGTGGTGATCGAGCACAACCTCGACGTGATGGCGGAAGCCGACTGGATCCTCGACCTCGGGCCCGAGGGCGGCGAGGCCGGCGGCAAGATCGTCGCGCAAGGCGCTCCCGCGGCCGTGGCAAGGCAGGCGCGCGGTCATACCGGGCCGATTCTCGCGGAGTTCCTGCGCGAGCGCGGCGTTATTGCCAACCCTACGACCGAATATGAACCGCCAAGGCCGCCAAGAAAAACATTAACGGAACAACAGCGCAAGTGAACGTCTTTCGATTTACGATTCACCGTTCACTATTCACGGCCTTCTATAGCCGCCGATGAATCCCGTTTCAATGTCCGTCTTCCAGGCGTGTCCTGGACTATCAATCATTAGAAGTTGGCGGAGGTCATTGGAACGGGATGAACGCAGATAAACGCCGATAAAATAAAAAACAGACAGGATTAACAGGATTTACAAGATTCAAACCCCAACTGCGGCGACCCAGGCCGACTGGCCGTGGCTTCCTGCGGATTCAGCAACCGTACTGCTTCACCAATCCCTTGAGCGTCATGTTGTCGGCGATCGCCGTGTGCGGAATGAGGACGTACTTCCAGGGCTTCCCTATCTGTGTGGTGGCGGTTGCTAACGCGCCACGAACTGATGCATCGTCAACGCGCGATCCGGGAACGCCTTCAACACTGCCTTGTCCGCAGTCACCAGTGGAACGCCGAGCATGGAAGCGAGCGCGACGAACTCGCAGTCATAGGCGGTCAAAGTGCTGCCTTCGACGACATCGAGCACGAGATTGTCGGGAATAATGTGCTCCCCTCCGGTGAGCGCCTCGTCCGCTGCGCTCAAGATCCGCCCGATCTGGAGTCTCGAAAGGAGCCCGCGGCGGAGGTAGGCGGTTAAAACATTGCGCAGCTCCGTGCGCCACAGGACCGGCACATGCCAGTCCGGGTCGCGCCGTCGCACGGCCTGGGCAAGTTCGGTGTTCTGGCCGCGCACCCAGCAATAGTGGATGATGTTGGTGTCTACGACAATCACTTCAACCCTTTGCGCTTGTAGCGGTCGCCGAGCCGGTGATCGACATAGGGAAGCCGGCTGGTCAGTGCCTTGAGCTCGCGATCGAATTTCTCCCGATCCACCTTGGGCACGGCGACGTCGCGCTCGAGCCGCGTCAGGATTTCGCTGTTGAGGCTGCGCCGGTTGCGTTCGGCGCTTTCCTTGAGCTGGGCGTGGAGATCCTTCGGAATGTTCTTGAGCGTCAGGTTGAGCATGAAGACTCCTTGGAACCATTATGGAACCATCTTAGTTTAAAACCACCTTTACCCCCGGTCAACCGGGGTGGTCATCATTGCCATTACAGCCTATTCATATGCGTATGGGATTGTGCCGCATATACCGATCTCCCCACCGTCCGAGACAGCATGGAATCCAATGTCTGGCGACAAGTTCTCGAATATATTCACCATCCACAAATCACGCCGATTTAGCCAAGTCGGTTAGTATCATTACCATCTGCACCCTCCCGTAATCATCCAAATTGGTCTGGTGATGGTTTCACCCATCGTCACTGCAAAACCTGCATTCGACGCGGCCGGCACGCCGTTCTCGCCCGAATACGGCGACGTCTATCACAGCGCGGACTCCGGGCCGGGCCAGGCGCGGCACGTTTTTCTCGGGGGCAACGATCTGCCGGCGCGCTGGGCGGGCAAGCGTATTTTCACGATCGTCGAGACCGGGTTCGGTCTCGGCTTGAATTTCCTGGCAACCTGGCAGGCGTGGCGGGACGATCCCGCGCGGCCGCAGCGGCTGCACTTCGTGTCGGTCGAGAAGCACCCGTTCACGCGTGCGGGACTGGCCGCACTGCACGGACGCTATCCGGAGTTCGCGCCGCTCGCCGCCGAATTGCAGTCCGACTGGCCGCTGCCCCTGCCCGGCCTGCACCGGCTGCATTTCGAGGACGGGCGGGTCACACTCACCCTCGCTTTCGGCGATGTCACCGACGTGCTGCCGAAGCTGAAGCTCGCCGCCGACGCGTTTTACCTGGACGGCTTCTCACCCGACCGGAATCCCGAAATGTGGACACTCGCGGCGCTGAAGGCGCTGTCTCGCCTCGCGCATCCGGGCGCAACGCTTGCCACCTACACGTCGGCGCGCGGCGTCCGTGACGCTCTCGCCACCGCCGGCTTTGCGGTCGAGCGGCGTCCCGGCTTCGGCCGCAAGCGCGACATGCTCGCGGCGCGCTTGGCGCCCCTCCGCCCGTCCCGCCACACCGCGCCCGCGATGCCGCAGTGGAGCGAGCGCCGCGCCATCGTCATCGGCGCGGGGTTGGCAGGGGCGGCGGTTTCGGAGCGACTCGCCGCGCGCGGCTGGACTATCGATCTCATCGAGCGCCATTCTGCGCCGGCGTCGGAGGCGTCAGGGATCGCCGCCGGTGTCTTTCATCCGCAGGTTTCCCGCGACGACAGCGTGCTGTCGCGGTTGACGCGCGCCGGCTTCCTTTACGCGCTCCGCGGCTGGCGCGCGCTCGAGCGCCGCGGCCATCGTTTCGAGTGGGCGCCTTGTGGCGTGCTGCAGATCGCGAAAGACGCGCGCGAGGAGGCGCGGCTGGCGGGAGCTATCCGCGCACTCGGCCACCCCCCTGAGTATGTTGATTACGTGCTGCGTGACCAGGCCGCGCGCTTTGCTGCCTGTGCGGCGGGAACCGGCGGGCTGTGGTTTCCCGAGGGCGGCTGGGTGCGCCCTGCGGATCTCGTTTCCGCCCAGATTGCAGCGGCAGGCGCCCGCGGCAATCTGAAATTGCACCTGGGGGTTACGGCGCACGCGCTGGATCGCGCTGGAAATAATTGGCGCATCCTGTCCGAGGATGGCACTTTGATCGCAGCGGCGCCGGTGGTCGTGCTCGCCAACTCGCACGACGCGGCGCGCCTCGCCGCGCCCGGCGTGGTGTTGAAGCGCGTGCGCGGGCAGTTGACCTGCCTCCCGGCGGCAAGCCTGGCGTTGCCTGCCGCGGTGCTGGCCGGCGCGGGCCATCTGATTCCGGCCCCCGATGGAACAGCGGTCGTGGGCGCGACCTACGATTTCGACGACGAGAGTCCGGACCCGCGCGAAGAAAGCCATGCCGGCAATCTGGAGCGGCTCGAGCGGCTGCTGCCGGGGGCTTCAGAGTCAATGGATCCCGCCGGGCTCGCCGGCTCCGTGGGGTTCCGCTGCGTGGCGCCGGATCGCCTGCCGCTGATCGGCGCGCTGCCGGATACCGGGGCCGCGCCATCCGGCTCGCGGGCGCGGGACCTGCCGCGGCTCAGCGGGCTGTACGGCGCCTTCGGTTACGCTTCACGCGGGCTCACGTGGGCCTTGCTCGGCGGCGAGTTGATCGCCAGCGCCGTGGCAGGCGAGCCCCTGCCGCTCGAAGGCGATCTCGCCGATGCCATCGACCCCTCGCGCTTCCTGCTGCGGCGCGCGCGGCGGGGGAAATCTTCTTAGGAATCCACCAGCGGTGATGCGTGTTAGCATCGCCGCGCACGCCAAGCAAGCCATGGACGCCAACGACATCACCCTCGCGCAGGCCCGGGAGCTGGAGCAGCAAGGCGACCCTGCCGCGGCCGTAACGGTTTACCGCCGTCTGCTCGCAGCCGATCCCTCGAACCCCGAGCTGTTGAACGGCCGCGCCGCTGCGCTGATCGATCTCGGGGAATACGCCGCGGCCGAGGCCGATCTTGCGAAGGCGATCCCGGCAGCGCCGCAGGTCGCCGTCGCCCACATCAATCTCGCCATCGCCTGTTTCATGCTCGGCCGGATGACGCGCGCCAGTGAGAGCGCCGCCCGAGCGTTCGAACTCGCGCCCGACCGCCGCGACTACCGCGACTCGTGGCAAGCGCTGAAATCACTGCCGTTCTTCGGCGTGGGCCTCGGCCTCCAGGGCACTCACGCGCCGGAACGCCAGGTATTCATGTCGGCTGTCGTCGATTTCCTGAAAGATTGCGCGCCGCAGCTCGCCATACTCGAAATCGGATCCTACATGGGCGCCTCGCTGCTCACCTGGGGGAACGCGATCGAGCGCCTGCATGGTGGCACGGCAACGATCACGTGCGTCGATCCGTGGGGGCTCGGCGATACGGCGCCCCAGTACGACGAAGCGATGGCCGCGGCGCTCGTCTCGAACCAGGCGTACGAAGTCTTCATGCACAACGCATCCCTGGTAAACGAGCGCGTCACGGTCCGCCACATCCGCGACTTGAGCGAGGGCGCGCTCCCGCCGCTGGGCGACGGGACTTTCGACATCGTCTACATCGATGGCTGCCACTACTTCCGGGAGGCGCTGTTCGACATGCAGGAAGGCCGTCGCCTGGTGAAGGATGGGGGCATCCTGTGCGGAGACGACCTCGAGCTGCAGGCGGGCGAATGCGGCCTTGAGAACGCGCGCCAACACGCGCGGGAGGACTACATTCGAGATCCCGTGAGCGGCCGCTATTTCCACCCCGGCGTCACCCTCGCGGTGCACGAGACGTTCGGGGAGGTTTCATCGTTCAGCGGGTTCTGGGCGATGCGCAAGCAAGGAGTGACCTTCTCCAGAGTCTCGCTCGCGAGCGCGCGCGGCGTCGCGCCGCCGCACTGGCCCGATCAATCCCTCGCCCGGATCAAGACTTACTTCAGTGCGTCGGCCGAGCTCGGCCGGCTGGTCGATTGACGCCCATGCTGGCGGCACGCCAGCGCGGCCGGCATGGGGAAAACCGGGACGGGTGAGGCGATTCCATGTATAATGCGTTCCAAGGTTTCTGTTTCGCACTGTCCGGTTAGCGTCTCAGTCGTTTCACGGTCCATCCTGGATCGTCGAATCACCCAACCTAGAATCGCATCTGCCTGAACCGGTTTGGAAGGCTCGCGCCTTCCCGGGCTGATCAGGAGATAACCATTACTACGTCATTTGAAAGCCTCGGCCTGTCGGCCGAGCTGCTCCGTGCTGTCACCGAGCAGGGTTACACCGAACCTACCCCCATCCAGGCGCAAGCCATACCCATCGTGCTCTCCGGGCGCGACCTGCTGGGCGCCGCGCAGACCGGCACCGGCAAGACCGCCGGCTTCACCCTGCCGCTGCTGCAGCGGCTGGCGACCGCCGGCAACACCAGCGCTTCGCCCGCGCGCCATCCCGGCGCGGGTCAGGGCCCCGCGTCTCGTCACCCTCGCGCGCTGATCCTGGTGCCGACCCGCGAGCTCGCGGCGCAAGTGAAAGAAAGCGTGCGCGCTTACGGCCGGTTCATGAAGTTGCGCGCGACCGTGATCTTCGGCGGCGTCGGCTTCAACCCGCAGGCCGAAGAGCTCAAGCGCGGCGTGGACATCGTCGTCGCGACGCCGGGGCGGCTCCTCGACCACGTGCAGCAACGCACCATCGACCTGCGCCACGTCGAGATCCTGGTGCTGGACGAAGCCGACCGCATGCTCGACATGGGCTTCATCCCCGATATCCGCCGCATCCTCGCGCTGCTGCCGGCAAAACGCCAGAACCTGCTGTTCTCGGCGACCTTTCCCGACGAGATCCGCAAGCTGACCCGAACGTTCATGCATGATCCGGTGACCGTCGAGGTCGCAGCGCGCAATAAACCGGTCGAGCTCATTTCGCAAATCGCGCACCCGGTGGATTCGGGGCGCAAGCGTGAAATGCTCTCGCATCTGGTGAAGACCAACAACTGGCAACAGGTGCTGGTGTTCACCCGCACCAAGCACGGCGCGAACCGGCTCGCCCAGCAACTCGAGCGCGACGGCATCGACGCCGACGCGATCCACGGCAACAAGAGCCAGGGCGCGCGCACGCGGACGTTGAAGCGCTTCAAGGACAACCAGCTGCAGGTGCTGGTCGCGACCGATATCGCGGCGCGCGGGCTCGACATCGAGGAACTGCCGCACGTGGTGAACTACGACCTGCCGCACGTCGCCGAGGATTACGTGCACCGCATCGGCCGCACCGGCCGCGCGGGCGTCTCGGGCGAGGCAGTCGCGCTGGTCAGCGGCGAGGACCGGCCGTTGTTCGCCGCGATCGAGCGCCTGATCGGCCGGCGCATCGAGCAGCGGGTCGTCCCGGGTTTCGAGCCGGGATCGCGGTCCAATGCTCCGCAGCAGAACGAGCCACAGCGGCAGCAGCGTCACGAACGCGGCCGGCAAGGCGCCGGCGGGCAGTCGCGCCACCGTAGTGGAAACGGCGGCGGCAATCGCCAGCAGCAGCACGGCCGGCAGGACGGCCGCCAGGAACCGCGCGTTCCCGGGCAGGGACCGCAACAGCAGCACGGGCAGCGCAAGCAGCAGCAACAACGCCCGCATCAGCACTCGCACACGCACGCGCAGCAGCACGCGCCCGCGCTCCAGGCGGCGCAGGGCGACCAGGGTGAGGACCGGCAACCCTCCCCGGAGCGCGCCGGCAACCAGCTGTTTCCGGGATTGCTGGGCGGCCTGGGCCGCAGAATGTTCGGCCGCAAGTCGGGCTGAAGCCGCCGCGCCGAGGCGTAGCAACCAAACCGCCTGCACTCGCAGGCGGTTTTGCTTTGAGCCCACGGCGCTGCGGGCTTCGTTACTTGTTGATATTCGTCAATCCCATTCAAACAAGTAGTTATAAACTGCTCCTCAACCGGCGTATCATAATTTTTCCCGGCAGTCGGCCGGGACGAAATTCAAAATTCCAGAAGGAACTATGAAGCTCAACGACACCGGTCTCGCCATGGCGCCGCAGCAGGTCACGATCGACGTGCTGCTGGAAAAGTATGCCAAAGGCGATGAAAAGAACGTAGAGGACGTGCGCCGTCGCGTCGCGCGCGCGCTGGCGGCGGTGGAAAAGGACTCCGCGCGCTGGGAGCCTGTGTTCCTGGAGGCGCTCGAGAACGGCTTCATTCCGGGCGGGCGCGTCAATTCCGCCGCGGGCACCCCGCTCCAGGCCACGCTCATCAATTGCTTCGTGCAGCCGGTGGGCGACTCGGTATCGGAAACGGTGGACGGCAGGCCCGGCATTTACGTCGCGCTGATGGAATCGGCGGAGACGATGCGCCGCGGCGGCGGCGTCGGCTACGATTTCTCCGCGATCCGTCCCAGGGGCGCGCGCGTGCGCGGCACCGACAGCACTGCGAGCGGGCCGCTGTCGTACATGCGCGTGTTCGACCGCAGCTGCGAGACGGTGGAATCCGCGGGCTCGCGCCGCGGCGCGCAAATGGGGATCCTCCGCTGCGACCATCCCGACATCGAGGACTTCGTCCACGCCAAGGACCAGGGCGATCTCAAGAACTTCAACGTGAGCGTCGCGGTGACCGACGCCTTCATGCGCGCGGTCGAGTCCGACGCCGACTGGGAGCTCGTGCACCAGCAGCCGCCGGCGCCGGACTTCGAGGGCGAGCCTCGCCAGCGCGCTGACGGATTGTGGGTCTACCGGAAAGTAAAGGCGCGCGAGCTCTGGCAGCAGATGATGGAATCCACCTACGACCACGCCGAGCCGGGCGTGTACTTCGCGGATCGCGCCAATGCCGACAACAATCTTTCGTACGTCGAAAGCATCGAGGCGACCAATCCCTGCGGAGAGCAGCCCCTGCCCGCCTACGGCTGCTGCTGCCTCGGCAGCGTGGATCTCACGCCGTTCGTGCGCGAGCCGTTCGGCGCCAGGGCGCGCTTTGATTTCGACGCCTTTGGCAAGGTGGTCCGGCCGGCCATACGCATGCTCGACAACGTGCTCGATGCGACGGTGTGGCCGTTGAAGCAGCAGCAGGACGAAGCGCACGCCAAGCGCCGCGTGGGCCTCGGCTTCACCGGGCTCGGCGACGCGCTGATCATGCTCGGCCTGCGCTACGACACGGACGAGGCGCGCCGCATGGGCGCCCGCATCGCCGAAGCGATGCGTAACGAGGCCTATACGGCCGCGGTGGATATTGCCCGGGAAAAGGGAAGCTTTCCGCTATTCGATGCCGAGCAATACCTTGCCGCTCCGCGTTTCGCCTCGCGCCTGCCGGAGAAGCTGAAGAACGAGATCCGCCAGCACGGCATCCGCAACAGCCACCTGCTCTCGATCGCGCCCACCGGCACGATCTCGCTCGCGTTCGCCGACAATGCTTCCAACGGCATCGAGCCCGCCTACTCCTGGACCTACCAGCGCAAGAAGCGCATGGCCGACGGCTCGATGAAGACCTACGACGTGGAAGACCACGCCTGGCGGCTCTACCGCCACCTCGGCGGCGCCATGGAGAAGCTCCCGCCCGCCTTTGTGACGGCAATGGACATATCGGCGCTCGACCACATGCGCATGGTCGCCGTCGTCGCGCCCCACGTGGATTCCGCGATCAGCAAGACGGTGAACGTGCCCGAGGACTATCCCTACGAGCAGTTCAAGGACCTCTACCTGGAAGCGTGGAAGGCGGGGCTGAAGGGCATCACCACGTACCGCCCTAACAAAGTGCTCGGTAGCGTGCTCTCCCTCGCGCCCTCCCCCGAGGCCGAGCAGCCGAACGACCTCGACACCACCTCGGACCGCCGCATCCGGCTGGAAGCGGCGCCCCAGCCCGCGCTCTCGAGCCTGCGCTGGCCGGGACGCCCGCGGCTCGCCGCCGGCAACCTGTCGTGGACCTACATGGTGGAGTCGCCGTTCGGCCAATTCGCCATCTTCGTCGGCCACGTCGAAAACGGCGGGGCGCATCCGTTCGAAGTATGGGTGAACGGCGCCGAGCAGCCGCGCGGCCTGGGGGCGGTCGCGAAGACGCTCTCGATGGACATGCGCGCGCAGGACAAGGCGTGGCTCAGAACGAAGCTCGACATCCTCGCGCGCACGGCGGGCGACGACGCGTTCGACTGCCCGATGCCCCCCGAGGGCGAGTTGCAACGCATGCCGAGCGTGGTGGCGGCGTTCGCGCGCATCGTGCGCTACCGCGTGGACCAGCTCGGCGCGTTTTCCCGGTCGGACGGGAGATCCCCGGTGCTGGACGCGCTGTTCGCGAAAAAGGAACCCAAGACCGGCCCCTCCGGCACGATGTCGTGGACGGCGGACGTCCACAACGCCCGCGCCGAGGATGATTTCGTGCTGATCCTGAAGGAGCTGCAGCTGCCCAACGGCCAGCGCCGGCCGTACTCGATGTGGATGGCGGGCGAGTACCCACGCGCGCTCGACGGGCTGTGCAAGCTGCTCTCGCTCGACATGCGCGTGATCGACCCGGCCTGGATCAGCATGAAGCTGCGCAAGCTCCTCAACTATGCCGAGCCGCTCGGGGACTTCATGGCGCGCGTGCCCGGCGAGAACCGCCAGCAAAACTACCCGAGCACGCTGGCCTACTGCGCGCGGCTCATCATCCACCGCTACGCGATGCTCGGCGTGCTGGACGAGCGCGGCTATCCGCTCTCCGATATGGGCGTCCTCGAAATCCCCGAAGACGATCGCGTCTCGGTGCGCGGCGCGCCCCGGCCCGTGCCGCACGGGAAGAAGTGCAAGGAATGCGGCAACGCGGCGGTAATCCACAAGGACGGATGCGAGTTCTGCACCGCGTGCGGGGCGATCGGCGCGTGCGGCTAGGTTCAAATTAACCGCCAAGGCGCCAAGACGCCATGAGAAACAGGAACAACAATTTATTGGAATCGATCAGCCACACCTGTCCTGCGGATAATGAAGTGAAAGGGGAGTTTTTCCCTCTGTGATCTCTGTGTTCTCTGTGGCTATCTGTTTTTAAAGTTATCCGCGTTCGCCTGCGGTTCTAGTATTGTTCTTCTTGGCGTCATGGCGCCTTGGCGGTTCAATTATTGTCTTTTTCCTCCGCGTCCTCGGCGGTGAGCGTTTGACGTTTACGGTAAAATTCCATGCGTGCCGGACTCCCGCAAGCCCTTGACCGAAGAGAGCGCCGAAAGCGACCCGATCGCGCAGTTCGCGCGGTGGTACGGGGAAGCGCTGGCGGCCGTAAAACCGCTGCCGGATGCGGTCGCGCTCGCCACCGCGACCGGCGCCGGCCATCCGTCGCTGCGCATGGTGCTCCTGAAAAGCTTCGATGCGCACGGCTTCGTGTTCTATACCAACTACCACAGCCGCAAGGGCCGCGAGCTTGCGCGCAACGGGCGCGCAAGCCTGCTGTTCTACTGGGGCGGGCTCGAGCGCCAGGTGCGCGTGGACGGGAACGTCGCAAGAGTAACGGCGCGCGAATCGGACGAGTACTTTGCCACGCGCCCGCGCGGCAGCCAGCTCTCTGCCTGGGCCTCCGCGCAAAGCGAGGTCGTGGCCGGCCGCGCCGCGCTGGAGCGCCGCTTCGCCGCTCTTGCGCGGAAGTATCCCGGCGCCGTGCCGCGCCCGCCGCACTGGGGCGGCTACCGCCTGGTTCCGGAGGCGATCGAGTTCTGGCAGGGGCGTGATGACCGCCTGCACGACCGCATTCTCTACCGCCGCGGCCCCCGCGGCCGCTGGGTGACGGAGCGGTTGGCGCCCTGATGCGCGGGTTCGTCGGCTCGCTCTCCCTGTTCGCCGTTCCGGTTGCGCTGCTGGCAGCGGCTTTTGCCCTCGTTTTCTACAACTCGGCGCTGCCGCCCTCCCTCTCCGGGCTGAGGGTGTATGGCCCCTACATCCTGTTTGCGCTGGGCGGGGCGCTGGCGCTGGCGTTCAACCGGGGGCGCGCGCTGCTCGCGCTGATCGTGCTGTGCGGCGCGTACGGCGCGCAGCAGCTCTGGCTGCAACAGGGCCTGGATGCCTTTGCAGCCCGCACCGTCTATATCGCGCTCACGCTTTTCGTCCCGCTCAACCTTGCGGCCCTCGCTCTCATGCCGGAGCGCGGCACGTTCAACCGCCACGGGGCGATCAGGCTGGGGGCGATCCTCCTGCAGGCCGCCCTTGCCTTGTGGGTGGCGCTGGCGGGCCAGACCGATATCGTTGACTGGGCCTACCAGAAGTTTCTCGACCCCGCGCCGTTCAGCGCCGGGCGCATTCCGCAGCTCGGCATCGCGTTGACCGGCCTCGCGCTGCTGTTCACGATGGCGACGGCGCTGGTCACGCGCTCTGCCGTGGCCGCCGCCCTGGCGGGCTCGATCGTCGCGTTCGCAATCGCGGCGCACGTGCCCACGGCTTCCCTTACCTTCTCGGCATTCACCGCGATGGCGGAGCTGATGCTGACCATCGCCGTGCTGCAGGACACCTACCGCATGGCGTTCCGCGACGAGCTGACCGGCATACCCAGCCGCCGCGCGCTGAACGAGCGGCTGGCGGGACTGGGGCGCACCTATACCATGGCCATGGTCGACGTCGATCACTTCAAGAACTTCAACGACACCTACGGCCACGACCTCGGCGACCAGGTGCTGAAGATGGTCGCCGCGCGCATCGCCGGCGTTGGCGGGGGCGGGCGCGCCTACCGCTATGGCGGGGAGGAGTTCACCATCGTGTTCCCCGGCAAGGAAGCCGATGAGGCCCTGCCGCACCTGGAAGCGCTGCGCGAGGAAATTGAATCGTACCAACTCGCGCTGCGCGGCACCGACCGTCCCAAGAAAGCCAAGGGCGGCAAGCGCCAGCGCGGCGGCTGGCGCGGCAAAAACGCCGTGTCCGTGACGGTGAGCATCGGCGTCGCCGAGCGCAACGAGCGGCTCGCGACACCGCAGGCGGTGATCGAGGCCGCCGACCGCGCGCTCTACCGCGCCAAGGACAAGGGCCGCAACCGGGTGAGCCGGTAAACCCAAGAACGGCAGTTGCTAACCGCCGAGGCGCAGAGACGCAGAGGTAACACAATGAAAATAGATGAAACCACGGTTCACCCAATTGGAAAATCGTAGAGAATTTATAATTTGTTGAATCTTCTGTTCTCCGCGTCTCTGCGCCTCCGCGGTTCGCTTTTTCCAGGCCTGAAGCCCCACTCCTTCCCATGAGCCTGGCGATTTCGAAGCAATCCTGGTTCGGCACCGCGCTGGCGTGGTACTTCGTCAGCGTCTGGGGCTCGGGCTTCATCGCCACCAAGATCGGGTTGCAGTACGCCCCGCCCTTCACTTTCCTGACGCTGCGCTTCCTGTTCGGACTGGTGTGCCTGCTGCCGATTCTGCTCGTAATGCAGCCGCGTTTCCCCGGATCGCGCGCCGAGCTCGGTCACGTGGTCGTGGCGGGACTGCTGATGCACGCCGTGCACCTGGGCGGCAGCCATTACACGCAGTATCTCGGCATGTCCGCCGGGATCACCGCGCTGATGCTGTCGGCGCAGCCGCTGATCACCGCGGTGATCGCCGTGCGCTGGATGGGCGAACGGCTCCTCCCACGCCAGTGGGCGGGCGTGGCGATCGGACTGGCGGGCGTCGCGCTCATCGTGTGGCACAAGGTGGACGTGCGGGAAGCAACCCTCGGCAGCCTCGTTGCCGTCACGGTTGCGCTCGCGGGCGTCACGGCGGGCACGCTCTACCAGCGCATCTATTGCCCGCTCGTGGACCTACGCGCCGCAACCTTCATCCAGTTCATCGTGACCGTCGCCGCGCTGGCGCCGCTCGCGTGGCTCGTCGAGGGATTCACCGTGACCTGGGCCTGGCCGATGTTCGGGTCCATCGCCTTCCTCGTGATCGGCGCCTCGATACTCGCGGTCAGCGCGTTGCACACGCTGATGCGGCGCGGGCAGGCCACGCGCGTCACCAGCCTCCTCTATCTCACGCCGATCTTCGCGGTGGTGCTGGAACTGGCGATGTTCGGAACGGTGCCAAGCGCGCTTTCGGTGGCCGGCATCGCCATCACCTGCTGTGGCGTGGCGCTGGCGGCCTGGCGGAGCTGACGCCGCGTTTAACAATCGTATACATATTGTGATACGTGGGGAATCACGCGGGTACAATCAGCATTTTCCGGGCGCACCGATTTGAGCATTCGCCTTCTCGTCTTTCTTACCATCCTCGCGCATCTGTCCTTCTCGGGTTTTCGCGTGGTGCTGTCGCTCATGGCGATACACCACGAGGCCTCTCCCTTCATCGTCGGGGTGCTGATGTCGCTCTTAACGGTGATCGCCATGCTGTTCGCGGTGCGCTGGGGGCGCTGGGTGGACCGTGTCGGCGTGCGCGGTCCGATGCTCGCCGGCGTGGCCGCAATCTTTGCGGCGATGCTGCTGGTATGGGCCGTGCCGCGCCTGGAGACGCTGTTCGTGGCAAGCCCGCTCGCGGGTTCCGGCTTCTTTCTCTATCACATCGCGGCCGGCCAGGCGGCGGCCGTGATCGGGCGCCCCGAGGATCGCGTGAAGAATTTCAGCCTGCTCGCCCTCGCCTTTTCGACCTCCGGCTTCCTGGGACCGACGCTCGCCGGTTTCTCCATCGACGGCATCGGCCATGCCAACGCGATGCTCGCGCTCTCGGCCGGGGCATTGGTGAACCTGGTGGTGCTGGCCGCTCGCAATGTCGGAATCCAGCGTCACGGGCCGGCCGCGGCTCACGACGGCAAACGCAGCCTCTCCGACCTGCTGCGCATCCCGGGCTTCAGGCTGGTATTCATCGTGAGCGGCACGCTGTCCATGACCTGGGACATGTTTGCGTTCGTCATTCCGATCTATGGTTCCCAGCTCGGGCTCTCCGCATCCACCATCGGCGTCATCCTCGGCGCATTCGGCTCGGCGGTCTTCTTGGTCAGGCTTGCGCTCCCGCTGGTCGCGCACCGCCTGGATGAATGGCGCATGCTGATCGCCGCGATGCTGCTCTCCGGCGCCACGCTCCTGGTGTTCCCGCTGGTGAGCGGCGTGCCATTGCTGATGGCCCTTTCCTTCCTGCTGGGTATCGGGCTCGGCGGCACCCAGCCGTTCATCATGGCGCTCCTCTACGAGAAAGCGCCCGCAGGACGCGGCGCCGAGGTGCTGAGCATGCGCACCTGGGTCATCAATTTCTGCCAGACCAGCGTGCCACTCGCTTCCGGTGCGCTGGGCGCTGCTCTCGGCATGTTGCCGGTGTTCTGGGTGATGGGCGCGTCGCTCGCGGTCGCCGGTTTTTTCGCCGCCCGCAGCAAGTAAGCGCATCGACACCGGCTCGCAACGGCCGTGTGTTCCATCGCCTCGGGGACTTCAGTGCGGTGGCGGCGAAAAAAAAGGGCCGCAATAGCGGCCCCTTTTTTCCACCGGAAGCGAATTCTAGCTCAGGTGCTTGCTGACCAGCTTGGTCATGTCGAACATCGACACTTGCGACTTGCCGCCGAACACCGTGCGCAGCTTGTCGTCGGCATTGATCATGCGCCGGTTGGCCTTGTCCTGCAGGCCGTTCCTCTTGATGTAGCCCCACAGTTTCTTGGTGACCTCGGTGCGCGGCATGGAGCCGCTGCCGATCACCGCTGCGAGCGCGGCAGTCGTGCTCATCGGCCTCATGAACGCGGCGTTCGGCTTGCGGCCGCTCTTCTTCGCCTTCTTGGGTTTGCTCTTCTTTGCTTTTGCCATTGACTATCTCCCATTGATTGCGCTTTAAACAGCGCGGGTGGTTGGTAACGACATCGAACCTTGAATTCAGAGCGTAGAGGATGCCAATGTCCGGCCAACCTTGCAAGGGGTTTTTTCGATTTTCAGCTATGAAGCGAGCGTTGCGCCGTCCGCTCTCAAGCGACGCGAGCAGCCGCTGTGGATACTTTTCGCGAGGCCTGCCGCGCGCATTTCCGCCGCTTCCCGGCGGCGCGCAATCGTCCCGCCACGGCGTGAAGTCAAGGACTTATCCGCAGGAGTTCGTGTCTGGACGCGCCTACTCCCTGCGATGGAATCCTGATGTTTCGCTTCACTATTTCGCTCGCGCCGTGGGGGTGGCAACCGCAGGGATAGGGTCGCGGAGGCTTGCGTCCGGGCCACCCCCGTCGGGGAAACCCGACACCGGTGATGAGGCGCGGCGGCGGCCTGGCCTCAGGCGGCGGCCTCGGCAACACAATCTCAACGCCAGCCCCAACACGTCGGCCGCTGAGCGCCGCTCCCGCAAACGGGCCTGCGGCTAACGAGTCGCGGCGCTACTGCTTCAATTTCTCGAGGAAGTGCTTGCGGAATTTCTGGACCTTCGGCACGACCACGGCCTGGCAGTACGGCTGGCGGGGATTGCGCGCAAAGTATTCCTGGTGGTAGCCCTCCGCGAGGTAAAAATCGGAGGCGGGCGCCACTTCGGTGACGATGGGGCTGTCCCACAGCTTCGCGCCATCAAGCCGCGCGATTACTTCCTCCGCTTCGGCCTTTTGCCGCGGCGTATGGCAGAAGATCGCCGAACGGTACTGCGTGCCGGCGTCGTTACCCTGCCGGTTCAGCGTGGTCGGATCGTGGATCACGAAAAAAACTTCCAGCAGCTCCTTGAACGACACCACCGCGGGGTCGAAAGTGATGCGCACGACCTCGGCATGCCCGGTATCGCCGCCACAAACCTGCTCGTAGGTCGGGTTGGGCGAGTCTCCGCCCATATAGCCCGATTCGACGGACTCCACGCCCTTCATGCCGTCGTACACCGCCTCGAGGCACCAGAAACAACCGCCGGCGAGGGTGGCGGTTTCCCTGCCGGCGGGAACTGCGGTCGCGGAATTCAAGCGCATCGCTCCTGAAAGGATCGAGCCCGTTGATACGAAGCGCCGAGTGTAGCGGATTCACGGGACGGGCGGCTCGCCGCCCGCCCCGTCTATGCCTTTACGCCGCCTGCTGCGCCAGTAGCGGCCAATGTCCTGGCCGGGCGGATGGCTGTTGCGGAGCCGGCGCTGCGCGCTCGAGCCAGGGCCGGAACAGCAGTCGCTCGACCGGGCCCAGCGCGGCATGGCGCCGGATCGACTGCAGCATGCGCTCGCGATACTGGGAATAATCCAGGAGCGGCACGATCGGGGCGCCGTTCCAGTTGTCGCCCACCACTTGAAACGCGGCGGCGACGTCGAGATCGCGCGCGGATCGCGATACCGCAATGACCGTGCGCCAGGTGGCGGTGATACCGACGCGCCTCACCTGCTGGCAGCGGTCGAACAGCGCGCGAAAGTAGTCGAAGAATCCCGCGTGCTCGCCCGCGGCCCTGAGCGCCAGCTGTCGCAGCGCCGGTTCATCAGCGCTGTTGGCGAGCGCGCGGTAGAACAGCGCGGCCTGGGCCGAGGTCACGCACAACCCGAGCGCGGCAAGCGCCATTCCGCCATTTTTTCCCGCGTGCGCGGCGTGCGGGCGATAGCTTGCATGGAAGTCCTGCCAGGCAGCGTTCCAGTCGAACTCGGGCCAGGTCGCTTCGATGTACTCGCGCAGCTGCCGGCCGAGCTCGGCCCGTTGCGGCCACCAGACCTGCTCGAGCCAGGCTTTGACATCAGGATGGGCGGCATACGCCGGGGCCTGGCATTTGACGTGCAGCGCCACGGCCGTCTCCAGGAAGGAGGCGGCGGCGAGGCTGTGAAACGTCACCGCGTTGAAGCGGACCAGTGCGCGTGCCCGTGCCTGCCCGTTTGGCTGACGCTGATTCGTGGTCGTCGTTGCTATCGCTTGCATGGTTCCCCCCTGTTTTCCGTTGGTCGCGGGCGATTGCCTGCGTGCGAAACCAGTATTGCTGCGGCGCAGTAGCCCAAACAAGCTCGGGCCGCGATGTTGCTACCCGCTCTCCCCCCGGTATCATGTGGCAATACCAAGAGCCAACAACGGGGAGAAACGCGATGACCACGACTTCCGGATTGGTTGAAGTGCTCAAGCGCGAGCTGAAATCGCGCGGCGTCACCTATGCGCAGGTAGCGCGCAAGCTCAACCTGAGCGAGGCCAGCGTCAAGCGCATGTTCTCGAGGCGGAATTTCACGCTGAAGCGTCTGGACCAGGTCTGCCAGCTCACGCAAGGCGAATTCTCCGACCTGGCGCAGGCGCTCGCCCGGGAAGAGAAACTGGTTTCCCAGCTCTCCCTCGAGCAGGAGAAAGAGATTGCATCGAGCATCAAGCTGTTTCTGGTCGCGGTGTGCGTATTGAATCACGTCGATGCCGACCAGATCGTCGCCCTCTACGACATCTCGAAGCCCGAATGCATCCAGTTGCTCGTCAAGCTCGACCGGGTGGGGTTCATCCGGTTGCTGCCCAACAACCGTATAAGGTTGCTGGTATCCCGCGACTTCACCTGGCTGCCCAATGGCCCGATCCAGCGCTTTTTCAAGCAACACGCGCACAGCGACTTCTTCCGCTCGAGCTTCGACCGGCCCGACGAGCACATGGTCGCCGTGAACGGAATGCTGTCCCGGGCATCCAGCGCGGTGATTATCGAGAGGCTCAAGCGCACGGCGCGGGAGTTCTCCGAGCTGCACAACAACGACCTGAAGTTGCCGCCCTCGGAGCGGTCGGCGATGAGCGTGCTGGTCGCGATCCGCCATTGGGAACTTCAGGTCTTTGCCGACCTCAGACGCAAGCAACCGCCATCCACCTCAGGAAACCGGACATGAACGCAAAACGACTGTTACAGCTGCTCTGTATCGCCGCTCTCACTTTCAGCGCCGCCGGCCTCGCCGCGGCGCAGGCGCAGCCCGGCCCCGGGGCCAAGCCGGCCACCGCCAGGGCGACGTTCGCCGGCGGCTGCTTCTGGTGCATGGAAGAGGTCTACGACAAGGTGCCCGGGGTGATCGCCACCGTCTCCGGCTACATGGGCGGGCACGCCAAGAACCCGACCTACGAGCAGATCGGCACCGGCCGCACCGGCCACGCCGAGGTGGTGCAGGTGGAATACGATCCCGCCCGGGTCAGCTACGCGAAATTACTCGAGGTGTTCTGGCGCAACATCGACCCGACCCAGAAGGACGCGCAGTTCTGCGATCAGGGCTCGCAGTACCGCAGCGGCGTCTTCTATCACGACGAGGAGCAGAAGCGGCTGGCGGAGGCCTCCCGGCTCGCGCTTCAGAAAACCAGGCCGTTCAAGGGAGAGATCGTGACCGAGGTCACCAAGGCCTCGACCTTCTATGCCGCCGAGGGCTATCACCAGGATTTTCACCAGAAGAACCCGACGCGCTACAAGTTCTACAAGTCCGGCTGCGGGCGCGAGGCGCGGCTGCAGGAACTCTGGGGCAAGCCGGGTTCGTGACGAACGTCTTTGCCGGCGCCAGCGGCCGCCCGGCCGCGTGGCGCATCAGGCGAGGGTGACCCGGGCAAACTTGCGCTTGCCCACCTGCAGCACGACTGGCGCGCCCTTCCTCAGCTTGAGCGCCTTGTCGCTCACTTTCTCGCCGTCCAGCTTTACGCCGCCCTGTTCGATCATGCGCACCGCTTCCGAGGTGCTGGCGGTGAGCCCGGCCTGCTTGAGCACCTGCGACAGGGCAAGCGCTTCGCCTTTCGAATCGATGCTCACCTCGCGGATGTCGGCGGGAACCTCGTCACGCTTGAAACGGGTCTCGAAATCCGCAGCGGCGGCCTCCGCCGCTTTCAGACCATGGAATCGCGCAACCATCTCTTTCGCAAAATCAAATTTCACATTCCGGGGATTGCCACCTTGCTCGATAGCCTGCTTTTTCTCATTTATCTTTTGAGGCAACTCAAAAGATAGCAGTTCGATGTAGCGCCACATCAGCTCGTCGGAAATGGACATGAGCTTGCCGAAGATCTCGCCGGGCGGCTCGTTGATGCCGACGTAGTTGCCGAGCGACTTCGACATCTTGTTGACGCCGTCCGTCCCCTCCAGCAGCGGCAGGGTCAGGATGCACTGGGGCGCCTGCCCGTGCTCCTTCTGCACCTCCCGGCCCATCAGCAGGTTGAATCTCTGGTCGGTGCCGCCCAGCTCGAGGTCGCTTTTCAACGCCACCGAGTCGTAGCCCTGCACCAGGGGATAGAGGAACTCGTGGATCGCGATTGGCTGCTGGCCCTTGTAACGCTTGGCGAAGTCGTCGCGCTCGAGCATGCGCGCCACCGTGTGTTTCGCCGCCAGACGCACCAGGTCCGCCGCGTTCATCCGGCCCATCCAGGCCGAATTGAAGACCACCTCGGTGCGGGAGCGATCGAGGATCTTGAATACCTGGTCGGTGTAAGTCGCGGCGTTTTGCTCCACCTCCTCGCGCGAGAGCGGCGGGCGCGTCGTATTCTTGCCCGAGGGGTCTCCGATCATCCCGGTGAAGTCGCCGATCAGGAACACGATGTGATGGCCGAGGTCCTGCAGCTGCCTCATCTTGTTGAGGAGCACGGTGTGGCCGAGGTGGAGATCCGGCGCGGTGGGATCGAAGCCGGCTTTCACCCGCAGCGGCCGGCCGGATTTCAACTTCTCCCGCAGCTCGGACTCGATCAACAGCTCGGTCGCGCCGCGCCGGATGATCTCGAGTTGTTGTTCGATGGAAGCCATCGGGATTGTGCGTTATTTCACGATGTGAAAATCGGGTTTTCCCAACTGGGCGATTCTGTTAAGCTGGCCGCCACCCGAAAAAAATCAGGGAAATCATGCAGCAAGAGAACGGCCTGATTCTAACGCAAAAGCTCTCCCGGCTCATTGCGGGCTCCAGTTTCTGGCGTCTGGCCGCTGTCCTCGTGCTTCCTTTCATCGGCGTGGTCGCCGCCTTCGGCATCGCGCCCGACACCGTCACCGAGCCGGTGGTCCGGACGGAGGTGGTGCAGGAAATCGCGCTGCCCCTGCCCCCGCCCGTCGACAGTGCCGGCGCAGGCTATTGGCGCGAGGAGCGCTTCCAGCGAGGGGACACGCTGGCGTCTCTCCTGTCACGACTCGGCGCCGAGGATCCCGAAGCGGCCCAGTTCCTGCGCAAAACGCGCGAGGCGAGGATGCTCTACCAGCTCACCCCCGGCAAGACCGTGCGCGCGCTCGCGACGGCCGAAGGGAAACTGCTGGCGCTGCGCTACCAGGCTTCCGGCAAAGTGCTGAGCGTGCAGCGCCAGGGGGACACCTTCAGCCTGGCCGAGCAGCCGGTCGAGCTCGAGCGGCGGGTGCTGATGAAGTCCGGCGAGATCCGCAGTTCGCTGTTTGCGGCAACCGATGCCTCCGGCTTGTCCGATGCGGTCGCTACCCAGATTGCCGATATTTTCTCCACCGACATCGATTTTCACCGGGACCTGCGCCGCGGCGACCGCTTCACGGTGGTCTACGAGATGTTCTACGACCAGGGCGAACCGGTCAGGTCGGGCCGCCTGCTTGCCGCCGAGTTCGTGAACCAGGGTAAGGCCTACCAGGCGGTTTATTTCCTCTACGCCGAGAGAGAGGGCGGTTATTACACGCCGGAAGGCAAGAATATCCGCAAGGCGTTCCTGCGCTCCCCGCTGGAATTCTCGCGCATCTCCTCCGGGTTCAGCAACCGCTTTCATCCGATACTCCAGCAATGGCGCGCGCACAAGGGCATAGACTACGCCGCGCCGTCCGGCACCCGGGTCAAGGCAACCGGCGACGGCGTGGTCGAATTCGCGGGACGCCACCAGGGCGGCTATGGCAATCTCGTCGTGCTCCGCCACCAGTCGAAGTACACCACTTGGTACGGGCACCTCTCCGGTTTTTCCAAGGGCCTGCGCAAAGGCGCGCGCGTGGCCCAGGGCGATGCGATCGGCTACGTCGGCGCGACCGGTCTTGCCACCGGGCCGCACCTGCACTACGAGTTCCGCATCAACGACGTGCACCAGAACCCTTTGCGCGTCGTGCTGCCTTCCGCCCCTCCCATCAGCCCCGAGCAAAAGCCGGTATTCGAGGCTGCTGCGGCACCCCTCACGCAATACCTGCAGCTCCTGCGCGGCACTCATCTCGCGCGGCTAGACTAGCGGTAAAGCAGCACCGCTTCGCGCTCCTCGCGCCAGGCCTGCTCGTCGGGACTCGCGAGCGCTTCGAGATCGGACGCGACCGCCGCGCGATCGTCCACCCATTCGCGCAACAATCCGCTGCCGTTGATCAAATCGATGGCGCGCCGGTCGTGCTCGTATTCATAAGGAAAATCGCGCCACAGTGGATACTCGGGGACGAGTGTCCGCAGCGCCTTGAACGCAAGAGCGAGCAGGCGCCACGGTTGAAAGGCGCCGTGATCGTAGGCCGCATCCTCGACATGGATTTGCAGCCCGGCACAGGGCGTGCTGGCGTGCTTGTGGAAGGTGGGCTCGAACCAGCACGGCCGCAAGCGGCATCCGCGCATCCACTGCGGGGCGAGGCCATGCATCGACTTCAATAGCGCACGTGCATCGACGTCGGGTGCGCCAAGAAGCTCCAGCGGGCGCGTCGTGCCGCGTCCCTCCGACAACGTCGTACCTTCTAGCATCACTGTGCCGGCGTAACAGCGTGCCATACCGAGGTTGGACGCATTGGGACTAGGATTCACCCACGCGCGCTCGCCCAGGGGCCAGCCATAGCCCGGCGCCGCCGCTGGCTGCCAGCCTTCCATCGTGATCACCTCGCATTCGACGTCCAGGCGCAGCGTGCGCACGAACCAGCGCGCCAGCTCGCCGAGCGTGAGCCCATGACGCATGGGGATCGACCCGGCGCCGACGAAACTCTCCCAACCGCCACGCAGTTTCGTGCCCTCGACGGGGCGCCCCGCTGGGTTGGGACGGTCGAGCACCCAGATCGTCTTGCCGTGCTGCGCCGCAGCTTCCAACACGTAGCGCAGCGTGGTGACGAAGGTATAAACCCTGCAACCCAGGTCCTGCAGGTCCACCAGCAGCACATCGAAGCTGTCTATCATCTCCGCAGTGGGGCGGCGTACCTTCCCGTACAAGCTATATACCGGGATGCCGTGCACCGCATCGGTGTAATCCGGCGACTCGATCATGTTGTCCTGCTGGTCGCCGCGCAGCCCGTGCTGGGGACCGAAGGCGGCGGTGAGGCGGATGTCCGGATGCGCCGCGAGAGCGTCAAGCGAGTGCGTGAGATCGCGCGTCACCGACGCCGGATGCGCGAGCAGCGCCACGCGCCTGCCGGAAAGCGGCTTGCGCAGAATCGGGTCTTCCAGCAAGCGATCGATCCCGAGCTTCATCTTTCTGCCTTTGCCAGATTCAGGGCAAATGCCTCCGCATGATGGAAATCCGGCTTGCCGGAGGGGTGCCTCAGCGCCCAGTACGAAAGCACACCGTCACTATCCTCGATCACCGCCGAAAGCGCGAGTGACAGCTGCGCGCCGGGGTGCAGGGCCGAGAGGCGATCGAGGCGTATCACAGCATCGATCTCGAGCTTGTCAGCAGCGCCGCGAACGGCGACCTGCGGAGCCAGTCCCTCGATGTGCGATGCGCCCGCCCGTGGTGTGCGATAGCCGTCGAACGCGTACGCCGCCCACTCGCCGGAGGGCGAAAGATTGAATTCGTGGTACGCCGGCAAGCCCTTGCGGGCGATGAAAATCTCACAGCACGTGTGCTGCCAGAGCCGGCTGGCCATACGTGGTGCGCGCTGCGCAGGCACGCGCAGGCGGTCGAGATCGCCCTCGACGACATAGGTTACGGACAACTTGCCTTCCGGTTCTCTGCACACGCGCACGGCAATGCCGCGCACTGCTTCGGTGGGGGTTTCAGGATGGCGGGTGAGCGTGACCGCGCGAACAGGATCGGGTGACATCGGTTGAAAGCCTATCACATGGTCGAAGCCTCAAATTCCTGGCAAATCCAATCACTACAGGCTATGAAGCGCCATCCTGACAAACTGCCGTCGGTCACTGGTGCCCGCGGCCCTCACGTGCCGGGTGCAATCTACGGCCTTGGCGGTTAATCAGATACGTCCTTACAGCAATAAAAAAGGCGGCCGAGGCCGCCTTTATTGCTGAACCGAAGACCGGCTACGCGGAGAACGAGGAGCCGCAGCCGCAGGTAGACTTGGCGTTCGGGTTCTTGATCACGAACTGCTCGCCCTCGACATTCTGCTGGTAGTCGATTTCCGCGCCGGCGAGGTATTGCAGGCTCATCGGGTCGATCAGCAGCATGACGCCGCCATTCTCGAGCCGGGTGTCGTCGTCCCCGGCGTCCTCGTCGAACGTGAAGCCGTACTGGAAACCCGAACAGCCGCCGCCCTGGACGAAAACGCGGAGCTTGAGGTTGGGATTGCCTTCCTCATCGATCAGGCTTTTCACCTTCGCCGCCGCGGCGTTGGTAAACACCAGCGGTTCGGGCATGTTCTCGGTCACTGCGTTCATCACGATCTCCTGCGAGGTTTCCTGTCTGCCACTAACGGTTCGCCGCCGCATCACTCCGCGGCGGCAGGCTTGAACTGCACCACTTTGTCAGACTTGGCGTCGCTCTGAAAAACCAACCGGCCCTGCACCACCGCGCCGAGCTGGATCTCAAGCGTCTTGTAGTGCACATCTCCTGTGACATTGGCCTTGGACTGCAGTTCAACGTATTCCGCGGCGTAAACCGGCCCGACTACCGTGCCGTTGATGACCACGTGGGAGACATGGATTTCGCCCTCGATTTGGGCATGCTCGGACAGCACCAGCGTGCTGGGCTTGCCGTCGGCAGCGATCACGTCACCGTGCACCCGCCCGTCCACGCGCAATCCCCCGGCAAAGTTAATGCTGCCCTCGATGGTGGTGCCGGCGCCGATCAGGCACTCGATCGAGTTCTTGAGCTTGCTCTTGTCTCCGCTGCCGAACATGGTGCTGCTCCTTGGGCCCTTACCCATTGAGTGAAACGGCTCCTATTGTAAGGGAGTATGAGGGAAGTATCCCCTCATTTTTTACCGCCATTCAGGAAATGCTGATGGTTTGCGTTAATTTAGGCGCATCCGAGCCGTTTTCAAAGACCCGTAATTGCAGGCTTTTCACCACCGCTCCGGGCGGCACCTTGAAGGTGCCTTCCACGCGGTGGAAGAACTTGAAATTCACCTGGTAATCCTTCGTGTTCTTCTCGCCTTCCGCGGGGAGGGTCAGCGCGAATTTTCGGTTGCTTTGCTCCAGATTGAGCACGAACTGCAGTGATCCCTGGAATTCTTTCACGCGCTGGCCGGCCTGCACGAGCAGCAGCCGGTAGCGGTACTCGCCGGGCAGCGCCTCGGGCATCACGCGGAAGCGGTTGACGCTGAGCGCGCCTTCCTTGCCGCCCGCCACCATCAGCGATTGGAAGAACGCCAGGTCTTCCCTCAGCGACGCGTTCTCCCCGCTGAGCGATTTGACCTGACGCGCGAGGTCGCCGTAGGTTGCGTGCTCGATCTGCATCTGCCGCTCGGCCGCGGTCAGTTTCGAGCGCAGCTCGGCGATCAGGTCGTCGCGCTTCCTGATTTCGTCGTTCAACCGGGCCAGCGCGCGCGACGCTTCGCTCTGGCGGAAACCGGCGAACTCCATCCCGTAGTCGTAAGTGGTCCAGCCCACCCCGACCACGATCGCGCCCAGCACGATGTATCCGAGCCAGCGCCAGTACCACGCGATGTGCGTCCGTATCGACAGCCGCGGCGCGGAAATCCCGAACTTGCGTTGCAGCGTGCGAAGGAATTGCGCCATCAGGGAATCAACGCGATCTGCTCGAGCCCGGCGGTTTCCGCGAGACCGAACATGAGGTTCATGTTCTGCACCGCCTGGCCGGAGGCTCCCTTCACCAGGTTGTCGATGACGGACAGCACCACCGCGATGTCGCCGCCGCGCGGCTGATGCACGGCGATGCGGCAGATGTTCGCGCCGCGCACCGAGCGCGTGTCGGGATGGCTGCCGGCCGGCATCACGTCTACAAACGGTTCCTTCGCATAGCGCTTTTCATAAAGCGCCTGCAGGTCGACCGCGCCCGTCAGCCGCGCGTAGAGCGTGGCCTGGATGCCGCGGATCATCGGCACCAGGTGCGGCACGAAGACGAGGTTGACCGGGCGGCCGGCGGCCTGCGTCAATCCCTGCGTGATCTCGGGATGGTGGCGATGGCCGGGCACGCCGTAGGCCTTGAAGTTGTCGGACGCCTCCGCGAGCAGCGTGTGCACCTCGGCCTTGCGCCCGGCGCCGGAGACGCCCGATTTCGCGTCGGCGATCAGGTGCTCGAGGTCGACAACCCCGGATTCAACCAGCGGCAGCAGCCCGAGCTGCACCGCGGTCGGGTAGCAGCCGGGGTTCGCGACGATGCGAGCCTTGCGGATTTTCTCGCGATTGACTTCCGGCAGCCCGTACACCGCCTCCGCAACCAGGTCCGGGCAGGCATGCTTCACGCCGTACCACTGCTCCCAGACCGCGATGTCCCGGATGCGGAAATCCGCCGCGATATCGATGATCCTCACACCGCCGTCCACCAGCGCGCGCGCCTCGCCCATCGCGACGCCGTTGGGCGTGGCGAAGAACACGAGGTCGCAGCGATCCAGCCCCGCGGACGCAGGATCGCTGAATTTCAACGAGACCCGGCCGCGCAGGCTCGGAAAGAGATCCGCGACGGGCAGGCCCGCCTCCTGGCGCGAGGTGATCGCGGCGATCTCGCAGTGCGGGTGCTGGGCGAGCAGGCGCAGCAATTCCACACCGGTGTAGCCGGTACCGCCGACGATGCCGATCCGGATGCTGTTTTTCGCCATCTTTGTTCCTGCCTCTGGGTCGTTTCAGAATCGCTTAAACGACCCCCTGATGTAGGGGAGCATGAGAGGAGTATCCCCTCATTCCCATTCCGCTTCCTGCTCCACAGACAACAAAGCCGCCCGCAGGCGGCTTGGTTGCGGGTTGAATAGCTTATCGCTTCGAGTACTGGCCGCGCCGGCGCGCCTTGTGCAGGCCCACCTTCTTGCGCTCGACCTCGCGCGCATCGCGGGTCACCAGGCCTGCCTTCTTGAGCACGGACTTGAGCGAGGCATCATGCTGGATCAGCGCGCGTGTGATTCCATGCCGCACCGCGCCAGCCTGTCCCGACTCGCCGCCGCCGTCCACGTTGACCGAAATATCGAAACTGTTGAGCAAATTGGTCAGCACCAGCGGCTGGCGCACGACCATGCGGCCGGTCTCGCGCGAGAAAAACACGTCCACGGGCTTGCCGTTGACCACGATATCGCCCTTGCCGGGCCTGATGTATACCCGCGCCACCGCCGTCTTGCGGCGGCCGGTGCCGTACTGGTGGTTAGGCTGACGTTGTTGCATGGCGGCCATGCTAAATCTCCAAGGGTTTGGGCTGCTGCGCCGTGTGCGGATGGCTGGTCCCGACGTACATCTTCATCTTCTTGATCATCGCGTAGCCGAGGGGGCCTTTGGGCAGCATGCCCTTCACCGCCAGTCTCAGCACGCGGTCAGGATGGCGCGCCTGCAGTTTGTCAAAACTGGTGCTGTAGATGCCGCCGGGATAGCCGCTGTGCCGGTGATAGATCTTGTTCTGCGCTTTCCTGCCGGTCACGTGCAGCTTATCGACGTTCAACACCACGATATAATCGCCGGTATCGACGTGCGGCGTGAATTCGGGCTTATGCTTGCCGCGCAGCCGCCGCGCGATCTCGGACGCAAGGCGACCCAGCACCTTGCCGGTGGCATCCACGACGTACCACTCGTGCTTGACCTCATGCGCTTTTGCGGAAAACGTTTTCATCGGGCTCTCGATTGACTCTTGCGCCCCCGTGTGGGGCGTTCGGAAAAGGGCGAATTCTATTGCAAATCAGGCGTCTGTGTCAAACCAGGCTGGGGGCGGCCGGCACCGGGCGGCGGGCGGAAATACCCTTACGCGACTGGGGCTTGTTAGCGCCTGAACACCATCGCGCGCTGTACTTTGGGATTGACCCATGGAGTGGCTGATTACCAATGCACTGGCGGCGTTCCTGTTGCCCCCCGGCAGCCTGCTGTTGCTCGCCGTCATCGGGGCACTGGCAGCGTTGCGGCATCCTCGCCTCGGACGCTTGCTCGTCGCGCTGTCGTTCCTTGCGCTCTACCTGTTGTCCACGCCGTTTCTGGCGGACGAACTGCGCAAAACGCTGGAACCGGCGCCCGGCGACCCCCTTGCCGACAAAAACGGCCAGGCTATCGTGGTCCTCGGCGGCGGCACCTACTTCTCGGCCCCCGAATACGGCACGGACACGGCGAGCCCCATCACGCTGGTCCGCCTGCGTTATGCCGCGCACTTGCATCGAGCGCTGGGCAAGCCGCTCCTGGTCACCGGCGGCGCTTTGCGCGGCAACCCCGTTGCCGAGGCCGAGCAGATGAAACAGGCACTCGAGTCGGATTTTCGTGTGAGCGTGCGGTGGACCGAACCGGCCTCCAACAACACCCTCGAGAACGCCCGGCTGAGCTATCGCCTGCTCAATGCCGAGGGCGTAAAGCGCATTTATCTTGTCACCCATGCCTGGCACATCGCGCGCGCGCAACTGGCTTTCGAGCGCGCCGGCTTCAGCGTGATCCCGGCGCCGACCGGATACACGACGCGCTTTGAACTGACCGCGCTCGACTTCCTCCCGAATGCGAGCGCCCTGTCACGCAGCCGGGATTTTTTCCACGAGTGGATCGGCATCGGCTGGTATCATCTGCGAATCGCTATCGGGCGCTGACCGCTCCCGATAGCGATAAATTGATGAAACACCGGAACACGGAGATTTCACGGATGGCACCGCATCGGTTCCAGCCTGTAAAACTGGCATGAAGGTCCGGATCAAGTGGCTGGAGAACGTCGCATTTGTCGGCGAGTCCGAAAGCGGGCACGCGCTCGTCATGGACGGCGCGCCCGAGGGCGGGGGCCGCAACCTGGGCCCGCGGCCGATGGAAACGGTGCTGATCGGCACCGGCGGCTGCACCGCTTACGATGTCGTGCACATACTCAGGAAGGGCCGCGCCGCGGTCACCGATTGCGTGGTGGAAATAGCCGCGGAGCGCGCGAGCGAGGACCCAAAGGTTTTCACCCGCATCCACTTCCACTTCATCGTCACGGGAAAGAACCTGAAACGCGAGCAGGTCGAGCGCGCCATCCAGCTGACAGCCGAGAAATACTGCTCGGCTTCGGCCATGCTGGCGAAGACGGCCGCGATCACGCACGACTTCGAGATTATAGAAACCTGAAGCTGAACCGCCGAGGGCGCGGAGGACGCAGAGAAAACTAATTAACCGCCAAGACGCCAAGGCGCCATGAATAACAAGAAACAACAATGATTGGCTTCAAAAGGACTTGTCCGCGCTCGTCTGCGTCTATCCGTGGTTCAATTATTATCTTGCTTTTCCTGGCGTCTTGGCGTCTTGGCGGTTCAAATTGTTGATCTGATTTTCTTGGCGGCTTGGCGGTTCGCTCGGGATTTTGAACTGCTTGGCGGTTAAATCCAGAACGCGGTATCGGTCATCACCTTCGACGATAACCGCATCGCCGCTTTCGCGGGCTCCGGCAGTTCTCCTCCGCCATGCGTCATGGCGCTCGTTGCGTGGCGGGCTTCGTCCTCTTTCATTTGCTCCAGCACCGCGCGGCTTTTCTCGTCTGCCGCCGGCAGCCGCTGCAGGTGCCCTTCGAGATGCTTGACGACCTGGCGCTCGGTCTCGGCCAGGAAGCCGAGGTTCCAGCGGTCGCCCAGGAACCCCGCCACCGCGCCGAGCGCGAACGAGCCGGCGTACCACGCCGGATTGAGCAGGCTCTTGCGGCCGCCCAGCTCCTCGATCCGGCGCTCGGTCCAGGCAAGATGCTCGGTTTCTTCCCGGGCGGCCTGTTCCAGCGCCGCCCTCGCCTGCGAGTCGCGGGCGGTGAGCGCCTGCCCCTGATAGAGGGCTTGCGCGCAAATTTCCCCGGTGTGATTGACCCGCATCAGCGACGCCGAGAGCCGGCGTTGCTCGTCCGTCATGGCTGCCTCGGGCAGATCCCGGCCGGGCGTCGCGCGCAGCGACTGCGCCGGCGCAAAGACCGTGCGCAGGCCCTTGTCGAAAGCAACGATAAGATCATCGAGCGACGGCGGGCGGGGTTTCATCATGCAGCCTCTGCAAACAAACGTCCAAGCTCGACGCCCGGATCGGCCGCCCTCATGAAGGCTTCTCCGACCAGGAAACATCCCACCTTGTGATCTCGCATGTGCGCAACATCGGATGGCGAGAGTATGCCACTCTCGGTCACTACCAGGCGTTCCGCGGGAACGTGCGCCAGGAGATCCAGCGTGGTTTCGAGCCGGGTCTCGAAAGTGCGAAGGTTGCGGTTGTTGATGCCGATCAGAGGCGTCTTGAGCTTGAGTGCCAGTTCCAGTTCGGCCGCGTCATGCGCCTCGACCAGCACCGACATGCCGAGATCAAACGCCGCCGCTTCCAAGTCCCGCATGCGAGCGGGCTCGAGCGCGGCGACGATGAGCAGGATGCAATCCGCTCCTGCGGCGCGCGCCTCGTAAACCTGGTAGGGATCGATGGTGAAGTCCTTGCGCAACACCGGCAGCTTGCACGCCGCGCGCGCCTGTTTCATGTGGTCGAGCCCGCCCTGGAAGAACTGCGCGTCGGTCAGCACCGACAGGCAGGCCGCGCCGTGGCGCTCGTAGCTCGCAGCAATGGCGCCGGGATCGAAACTCTCGCGCAGCACGCCCCGGCTCGGGCTCGCTTTCTTGATTTCGGCGATTACGGCCGGCTTGCCGACCGCGATCCTGGCCCGGAGCGACCCGACGAAGTCGCGGGCGGGCGCCGCCTGCCGCGCTTCATTCTGCAGTGCAGCCATCGGGCGGGCGCTCTTCGCGCGCGCAACCTCCTCGGCTTTCACCGCAAGTATGCGCTGTAGTATGTCAGTCATCCTAAAAACTGCAATTCAGCCACAGAGATCACAGAGAACACAGAGAGATTCAAGGGGTTGAGTCAGCACGCCACATTCACCAGATGGGTGAGACTTGAAAATGACAACCATTCTTGATTTTCCTCTGTGAACTCTGTGATCTCTGTGGCAAATGGCTTTTCCAGGTTCATTGGTCTTTTGCGGCCTGCGTGAACCCGACGAAAGCGTCGAGCTTC
>CAZFRR010000256.1:0-6882 GCA_964521405.1 uncultured Streptomycetaceae bacterium
AGGTAGTACTCGCGCTGGCTCTTCTCCATCTGGCGCTTGACGCGGCCGCGGATGCGCTTCTCGACCTGCAGAATCTCGAGCTCGCCCTCGACCAGCTTCAGCAGGTGCTCGAGCCGCTGCTTGACGTTGAACATCTCGAGCACTTCCTGCTTCTGCTCGAGCTTCAACGGCAGGTGCGCCGCGATGGTGTCGGCAAGGCGCCCGGCCTCGTCGATGCCGGCGAGAGAGGTGAGGATCTCGGGTGGGATCTTCTTGTTGAGCTTCACGTACTGGTCGAACTGCTGGATCATGGTGCGCCGCATCGCCTCGATCTCATTGTCGGCCGTGACCTCGGCCGCGACCGGCGTGACCGTCACGGTGTAGTGCGTCTTGACGTCGGTGATCTCGTGCAACCGCGCGCGCTGGCTGCCCTCGACCAGCACCTTCACGGTGCCATCGGGGAGCTTCAGCATCTGCAGGATGTTGGCGATGCTGCCGATCCGGTAGAGGTCCTCGGGGCCGGGGTCGTCCTTGGCCGCCGATTTCTGGGCGACCAGCACGATGCTCTTGCCTGATTCCATGGCGGTCTCGAGCGCCTTGATCGACTTGGGGCGGCCCACGAATAGCGGAATCACCATGTGGGGGAACACCACCACGTCGCGCAGCGGCAGCAGCGGGATTAGGGTCGGTACGGTCGCAACAGTCTCAACAATCTCGTCAGGCATCGTGTCTCACCCGTTCAGGTTGAATAACGTCAAGATGGGGGAAAAATACAAATAATTCAAGGGTACAGCGTCAGCACGCTGATTCCAAACTGCTTTTACTGCAAAGACGGCGCAAACCCGGCAGTGCGCCGGTTCACCACGCCGATGGCAGGGTCTTCCCACGCTAGTTCGCGGCCCCCGCGACCTTGTTGGGTTGGTCGGAATAAATCAGCAGTGGAACTGCATCGGAAGTGATGGTGTTTTCGTCCACCACTACCTTGATCACCTTCTCGAGCGAAGGCAGGTCGAACATGGTGTTCAACAGCGTGTGTTCGAGAATGGAACGCAGGCCACGCGCCCCGGTCTTCCTCTCGAGCGCGCGTTTCGCGACCGCCTTCAGCGCGGGCTCGCGCACCTCGAGCTCGACGCCTTCCATCGCGAACATCTTCTGGAACTGCTTGAGCAGCGCGTTCTTGGGCTGCGTCAGGATCTGCATCAGGGCACTCTCGTCGAGCTCCTCGAGGGTCGCCACCACCGGCAGCCGGCCCACGAACTCGGGAATCAACCCATATTTGATGAGGTCCTCGGGCTGCACGTCGCGCAGCACCCGGGTGTTGTCCTTGCGGTTGTCGCGCGAGCTCACTTCGGCGCCGAAGCCGATGCCGCTCTTTTCCGAGCGCGCTCGGATGACCTTGTCGAGCCCGTCGAACGCGCCGCCGCAGACGAACAGGATGTTGGTCGTGTCCACCTGCACGAACTCCTGGTTCGGGTGCTTGCGCCCGCCCTGCGGCGGCACCGAGGCGATGGTGCCCTCGATCAGCTTCAGCAGCGCCTGCTGCACGCCCTCGCCCGACACGTCGCGGGTGATCGAGGGGTTGTCGGATTTTCGCGAAATCTTGTCGATCTCGTCGATGTAAACAATCCCCCGCTGCGCCTTCTCGACGTCGTAATCGCACTTCTGCAGCAACTTCTGGATGATGTTCTCGACGTCCTCGCCGACGTAGCCCGCCTCGGTCAGGGTGGTCGCGTCCGCCATCACGAACGGGACGTTGAGGAGCCGCGCCAGCGTCTGCGCAAGCAGGGTCTTGCCCGAGCCGGTCGGGCCGATCAGCAGGATGTTCGACTTGGCGAGCTCGACGTCGTCGTTCTTGGCGATCGACTTCAGCCGCTTGTAGTGGTTGTAAACCGCCACCGACAGGATCTTCTTCGCGAGATCCTGGCCGATCACGTACTGGTCCAGGATCGCGCGGATATCCTTCGGCACCGGCAGGTCGGACTTGGCGCCCTTGGTTCCATGGTCGCCCTGGGTTTCCTCGCGGATGATGTCGTTGCAGAGCTCGATGCACTCGTCGCAGATGAACACCGACGGGCCCGCGATGAGCTTCCGCACCTCGTGCTGGCTCTTTCCGCAGAACGAGCAGTAGAGCAGTTTTTCCCCGCCGACTTTGTCAGACATGGTCCGTCTCCAGGTCTACGATCTCATTTTACGACTTCGGTTCTCGTCGACAGCACCTTGTCCACGATCCCGTATACCAGCGCCTGTTCGGCGCTAAAGAAATTGTCGCGATCGGTGTCCCGGTCGATGTTCTTGATGTCCTGTCCGGTGTGCTTGGCCATGATCTCGTTCAGCTTCCCCTTCAGGAACAGGATCTCCCTGGCATGGATCTCGACGTCGGAAGCCTGGCCCTGGAAGCCGCCCATCGGCTGGTGAATCATGACCCGCGAGTTCGGCAGGCAGGAACGCTTGCCCTTGGTCCCGGCCGCCAGCAGCAGCGCGCCCATGCTCGCCGCCTGCCCGACGCACAGCGTGGAGACGTTGGGCTTGATGAACTGCATGGTGTCGTAGATCGCGAGCCCGGCCGAGACCGAGCCGCCGGGCGAGTTGATGTAGAACGAGATCTCCTTGTCCGGGTTCTCGGACTCGAGGAACAGCATCTGCGCGACGATCAGGTTGGCGGTCACCTCGGTCACCGGGCCGACCAGGAACACCACGCGCTCCTTCAACAGGCGCGAATAGATGTCGTAGGCGCGCTCCCCCCGCCCGCTCTGCTCGATCACCATCGGGATCAAGCCGAGGCCCATGGGTTCGTTGCTGTGCGCCATTATTGTTTCCCCATCAATTCGTCGAATTCAATCGGCTTGTCCGCCACTTTCGCGACGCCAAGTGCCCACGTCACCACGTTCTCTTCCGCCACCACGGACTCGATTTCGCGCAGCCGTTCCGGCTCGGCGTAAAACCATTTCACGACTTCCTCCGGCCGCTCGTAGCTTTGCGCCTGTTCCTCGACCAGCGCCCGCACCTGCTCCGGCCTGGGATAGAGGTTTTGCTTCTGCATCACCTCGCCGAGGACCAGGCTGACGCTGACCCGGCGCTCAGCCTGCTTCTCGAACAAATCCGTGGGCATGGGCGTCTTGTCCGTGACCTGGACGCCGCGGGCCGCCAGCTCCTGCCGGGCGCCCGCCTGCAGGCGCTGGGACTCGACCTGGACCAGTGACTTCGGGGCTTCGATGCGCGTGGCGTCGAGCAGCGCCTGTATGACCTGCTCCCTGACGCGGGCCTTCAGCTTGGCCTTGATCTCGCGCTCCAGATTGGCCCTGACCTCGGCGCGCATCCTGGCGATATCGCCATCGTCGACGCCCAGGCTCTTCGCAAACTCGCCGTCGATCTCGGGCAGCCGCGGCCCGGCGATTGCCTTGACCGCGATTTCAAATTGGGCGGTTTTGCCCGCCACATCGCGCCCGTGGTAATCGTCCGGAAAACGCAGATCGAACGACTTCGTTTCCCCCGCCTTTATCCCGACCAGGTTGGTCTCGAAACCCGGCAGCAGCCGTCCGCCACCCAGCATGACGGCCTGATCCTTGGCGCTCGAGCCCTGAAACTCCGCGCCATCCAGCGTTCCGTGGAAATCGACCGTGACGCGATCGCCATTCTCCGCGGCGCGTTCCACCGGCTCGAAACGGGCGCGCTGCTTGCGCATGATCTCGATGGTCTTATCCACTTCCACCTCGCTCACCTCCAGCGTCGGACGCTCGATGGCGGCGTTGGTGATGTCCCCGACCACCACCTCGGGATAGATCTCGAAAGTGGCGCTGTACTGAAACTCGCCGACGCCCTCGGCAACCGGCCGCAGCTCGAACCGCGGATACCCCGCGACCCTCAGGTTCTGCTGCCGCACCGCCTCGCCGAAGCTTTTCTGCATCGCATCGCCCAGCACTTCCTGCCTCACCTGCGGGCCGTATTGCTGCACGACCACTTTGAGGGGGACCTTGCCGGGCCGGAAGCCGTGCATCTTCACGGTTCGGGACAGGCGCTTCAGGCGATTCTCCACCTCGCTGTCGATGTCGGCGGCGGGCAGGGCGACGCTCAATCTCCGCTCGAGTGCGCTTAACGTTTCCAAGTTTGCTTGCATGTGTCGTAAGTTATTGAACGATACCAGTGATCACTTCGAGGTACAACCGCAACTCCCGCGCGCTGATTAAGCCTGGTCAATCCACTCCCCTCAACGGTACGGATGGATCGGATGCCGGCCCACTATCTCGCACCACGCGCGGGAAGCACCCGTGGTGCGAAAGGAGGGACTCGAACCCCCATGCCTTGCGGCGCCAGAACCTAAATCTGGTGCGTCTACCAATTCCGCCACTTTCGCGACCTTTTGATTGTAATATAATCAGGTGCGCACCGGAAGTTTGCAAGCTGTCTTAAGGTTGCAATGCAGCCTTATGATAACAAAGGGATATTGCGTAGCAGCAAATGGGTATCAACCACTACGAAAATTTCCCGGTCGGCTCCCTCCTCCTGCCCCCCCAATTTCGCCATCCGGTAGCGCAGATCTACCGTTTTGCAAGAGAGGCGGATGATCTTGCCGACGAGGGAAACGCTCCCGACGCCGTGAGGCTGGAACAACTGGAGCGATTTCGCGAGCAACTACGCAAGATCGAGCGCGGCGAGCCAACTGACATCGCATGGTTTACTGCACTCGCCGGCGTGATCCGGGATCATCAACTGCCCATCAGCCTGTTTCACGACTTGCTATCGGCGTTTTCCCAGGACGTCACCCGCAAACGCTACGCCAATTTTGCCGAGGTTCTCGATTACTGCCGCCGCTCGGCCGACCCGGTGGGCCGGCTGATGGTGCATCTTTTCCGTCGCGCCACACCGGAGAATCTCCAGCGCTCGGACTCGATCTGCTCGGCGCTGCAGCTCGTCAACTTCTGGCAGGATGTCGAGATCGATTTCGCCATGGGCCGCGTCTACCTGCCTCAAGATGAAATGAAAAGCTACGGCGTCACCGAGCAGCACATTGCCGGGCGGCGTTGCGACGATGCGTGGCGCAAGTTGATCCGCTTCCAGATCGAGCGGGCGCGTGGCATGCTGCAGGCGGGCGCGCCGCTCGGGCGCGCCCTGCCCGGCCGCATCGGGCTCGAGATCCGCGCCACCGTGCAAGGAGGGTTGCGCATACTGGAGAAGCTCGAGCGGGCGCAGTGCGATATGTTTCGAAACCGGCCGGTGCTGAAATGGCATGACTGGCCGCTGATTTTGGCGCGCGCTCTGTAAGAAACCAGAATGGACAGGATTAACAGGATTTACAACATCAGAACCGATGCCAAGGCTTGATCAAAAGACCCCCCTGCCTTGAAGTTTGAGGTCTAATCCTGTTCATCATGTTAATCCTGTCTATTTATTCCTGATGGACCCGCACGCCTATTGCCAGCAAAAGGCGGCGGGAAGCGGCTCGAGCTTCTACTACAGCTTCCTGTTCCTGCCGCCGGAGCGCCGGCGCGCGATCACGGCGCTCTACGCGTTCTGCCGCGAAGTGGACGACGTGGTGGATGAATGCTCCGACCCGTCGGTGGCGCAGACTAAGCTCGCGTGGTGGCGCAAGGAGGTGGCCGCGGTCTATCACCGCACGCCCCAGCATCCCGTGGCGCGCGCGCTGGCGGAGATCGCCCCCCGCTTCAACATCGCCGAGGAGCGCCTGATCGAGATCATCGACGGCATGCAGATGGATCTCGAATTCAACCGCTATCCCGACTTCGCCACGCTCAAGCTCTATTGCCACCGGGTGGCGAGCGTGGTCGGGCTGCTTTCGGTGGAAATTTTCGGCTACCAGGACCGGCGCACCCTGGATTACGCCGCCGACCTCGGCATGGCGTTCCAGCTCACCAATATCATCCGCGACGTCGGCGAGGATGCGCGGCGCAACCGTATCTATCTCCCGCTCGACGAGATGCAGCGGCACGGCGTCAGCGAACCCGATATCCTGCAGACGCGCGAGACCGACGGCTTCCGGCGCCTGATGGAATTCCAGATCGAGCGGGCGCAGGGCTATTACCGGGATGCCTTCGCGAAACTGCCGGCGAACGACCGGCGCGCGCAGCGCCCGGGGCTCGTCATGGCGGCCATCTACCAGACGACGCTCGACGAGATCCAGCGCGACGGCTGTCACGTGCTGACGCGGCGCACCTCGCTCACGCCGATCCGGAAGTTGTGGATAGCATGGTGGACCTGGATCAAAGGATAAAAGGCGTGAATCGTGATTCGTGATTCGTGATTCGACCCTTTACTCCCGTGATTCGTGATTCGTGAATTGTGATTCGACCTATGACTCCCCTCTCCCCCGGTTGGGGGGGAGGGTTAGGGTGAAGGGAGAGTCGATTCACGATTCACGAATCACGAATCACGCTTTTGGAGTGAAAGAATGGATCTGCAACTGAAGGGCAAGACAGCGCTGGTAACTGGAGCAAGCATGGGCATCGGCCGCGCGATAGCGAAAGGGCTGGCCGCCGAAGGCGTGAAGATCTGCATTGCGGCGCGGCGCAAACCCCTGCTCGAGGAGCTGGCGAAGGAGATTGTTGCAGCGGGCGGCGTGCGACCGGTCATCGTCGAGATCGACATGATGGAGCCGGGTGCCCCAGACAAACTCGCCAGGGCGGCGCAACTGACGCTCGGCAGCGTGGACATCCTGGTGAATTCGGCCGGCGGCAGCAAGCCGGCGCTACCGATCGACGCACCGGAAGCGCTGTGGGAAGAGTCCATGACGCTCAACTTCACGCGCATACGCCAACTTACCCATGCCGTCCTGCCCGGCATGATCGGGAAGAAATGGGGGCGCGTCATCAACATCAGCGGCAAGTCGGAGCCGGAGCGCATGATCGCCGCGCACCCGGCCAAGGCCGCGATCCACGCCTGGTCCAAGGG
>CAZFRR010000257.1:0-3904 GCA_964521405.1 uncultured Streptomycetaceae bacterium
GCCTCGTGCGGCGGGGTAGCGAGGTTCGCCACGCTCAGATCCACTTGTCCGTTGCGTAAGGCGGGCACCAGCAACGAGTCCGCCGCCACGGTAACCGACACCGTTGCATTTGGCGCGTCGCGTAACAGCGCACCGAAGGCCTTGGGGAGCAGGTAGTCAGCCGCACCCGGCGTTGAGCCGAGCCGAAGATGCCCGGAGCGTCCCTTACTCAGGTCCGCGATTTCCCTCGAAATTTCGTGGAGTGACAACCGAAGCGGACGCACGTGAGACAGCAGCGCGTTGCCTTCCGCAGTGAGCTCTACGCCCTTCGGTGTCCGCGTTACCAGTTTCGCCTGCATGGCGGTTTCAAGCCGGCGCAAGCTCTTGCTGAGCGCTGGCGTGCTCAGTCCCAACGCTTCCGCCGCCCGCCCCAGGTGACCGTGCTCGGCCACGACGGCGAAATACTCGATGTCGCGCAGTTCCATGTCGTTAACCGGGATTCAACAAGCGGGTAAAGATGGATGATTGCGACGGTTGCCATCCGCTGTCAACATCAATGCACGGAGGACGAAACATATGAGAACCAGGGCACATCCGTTTGCGGTTGTGGCTGCGTGCGTGGTGGGTCTATGGGGCGCATGTGCAGCCGCAGCGTCTCCGCAGGCGAACTATCCGACCCGTCCCATCCGCGTCATCGTGCCTTTTTCTCCGGGCGGCGGCAGCGATATCATCGCGCGCCTCCTCGGCCCGCGGCTCTCCGACAGCCTCGGGCAGCCGGTGGTGGTGGATAACCGCCCCGCTGGTTCCGGCATCCTTGGCGCGGACATCGTCGCCAAATCCGTGCCCGACGGCCACACGCTGCTGTTGGTACAAGCGGCCCATGCGGCGAACGCGCAGCTCTACACCAGGCTGCCCTACGATCCGATCAGGGATTTCGCGCCGATCATCCGCGTGATCTCTTCGTCGGGGGGCATGTTTTTGCACCCCGCCGTTCCTGCTAGGACCGTGAAGGAATTCATTGCCTATGCGAAAGCCAATCCCGGCAAGCTAAACTATGGCTCGTCGGGGCCGGGCAGCACGCCGCACCTGAGCACCGAACTCTTCAGCTCGATGGCCGGGATCCAGATGATCCACGTGCCGTACAAGGGTGCCGGCCAGGTCATCCTGGCGCTGCTCGGCAACGAGGTCCAGTTCGCGTTCACCAACCTGGTCTCGACCAGGCCCCACTGGCAGGCCGGGCGGCTGAGGCTCGTCGCTATCTCAGGATCGAAACGTCTGGAGGTCATGCCCGAAGTGCCCACCATTGCTGAATCGGGCGTTCCCGGCTACGTGACGAGCTTCTGGTGGGGTTACATGGCGCCGGCAAAAACGCCGCGGCCCGTCGTCGAGCGGCTCCACAGGGAAATCGCCGCAGTCGCCAGCTTGCCGGATGTACGCCATACCGTCGTCTCGCAGGGCTGGGAAGTCGTCGCGGGCACGCCGGAAGAATTCACGAAGGTCATCGAGGCCGACGCGCAGAAGTGGGGCGCGATCGGCAAGCGCCTCGGCGTCAAGCTCGACTGAGGCGTAAGTCCGCAGGGGAAAAGGTGCCAGGAACCTTTTTTCCCGAAGGAAAAAGGTTCCTGGCACCTTTTTCAGTGCCAACGCGTATTTGTCACTAAGTTCTGGTTGCCGATTTTGTTTCTGGTGTTTCGTCGGCGACCCATTGCCGCAACCTGTCCCGGTCAACCTTGTTGGTACCGGCGAGCGGAAACTGGTCGAGGAAGAACACGCGCCGCGGGTGCTGGTAAGCCGGCCCGTTCGCAAGCGAGAACTGTTTAAGGTCGTCCTCGGTGATCTTCGCTCCGTCCTTGGCCACGATGAAGGCGTAGGGCACCTGTCCTTTCAGTTCGTGATCGAAGGGGAGGACCAGCGCCTGGTGCACCGCTGGGTGGCGCAGGAGCAGCGCCTCGACTTCTCCTGGGAATATATTCTCTCCGCCGGAGACGAACATGTCGTCGGTGCGCCCGACGAAATAATAGAAGCCATCGCGGTCGCGGCGGCAGACATCGCCGGTGTAGTACCAGCCGTCGCGCACCCGCTTCGCGGTTTCCTCCGGCAGGTTGTGATAGCCGAGCAGGATGCCGGGATTCTTCAGGACCAATTCGCCTTCGTCCGCGTTCGGCCCGCCGACGAGCCTCGCTCCGGTTCCGGGGTAGGGCACACCGAGGGAGCCGGCGGGGCGCGGCTTGCCGTCCGGGTGCGGTCCCAGCGGCACCGGCCCGCCCTCGGTCACGCCGTAGACCACGAGCGGCTCGGCATTGGGGAAATGCGCGCGCAGTTCCTTCAGCAGTTGGGGCGACGAGGGCGCCGAGCCCATCATGATGGTGCGCACCGATGTCTTGTCGATGCCCGCGAGCTGGTCCTTGCGCGTCAGCATCATCGCCATCATGGTCGGCACGCCAGAGATGACTGTGCAGCGATGACGGCCGATGGCCTCGATGTAGCGCTCGATGTCGAACTGCGGCATGAGCGGCAGCGTCGCGCCGGCCGTGAGTCCCTGCTTGATCGCGTTCAGTGCATTCTTGTGGTACAGCGGCGCGGCAACCAGGATGACATCTTTCTCCGTCGTGCCGCGCGTGTGCGCGAGGATGCGCCGGCTCCAGTTCTGGCCGTAATGGGTCAGCAGCACACCCTTCGGCCGCCCGGTCGAGCCCGAGGTATAGGGTTGTATCGCGATCGAATTCGGCGTGGGCTCGAATGCAGCGAAGGCGCCGGGGTCGAGGAATTGATCGAAGTCCTTGCCGAATTCCACGACGCGCAGCCCCGAAGGAATGAGGCGTTTCATGGCCGGTTCCGCAAACACCATGCGGGCACCAGCGTCGTTGAGGATGAAGGCGACCGAGTCGGCGGGGAGTTTCACGTTGACCGGCACCGGCACGACGCCTGCGCGCATCGCGCCGAGCAGAGTCATGACGAACTCCACGCGGTTGAGCGACAGGATGCCGATGCGGTCGCCGGGCTTGAGTCCCGTTCTCACGAGTCCGCGGGCAAGGGCGTCGCACCCCGCGTCAAGTTCGCGGAAGCTTACCGCCCGCGGCCGCTTCGGGTCACGCAGGTCGATGATCGCCGGGCGGTCGGATTGTGCGTGATCGGCGAACAGCAACCCCAAGTTGCCTGGGCAGCCGCGCGGTTCAGGTTGTGAAATGGTCATTTATTGGTGATAGCCCACGATCTCCACGTCCAATAATATTACGAGATGCCCCCGACCGGATGCCCAAAAACGATTCGAGCAGGGTTGGACTTGAAGTGGCGCAGCGGGTATCATTTCCTATACACACTTCATACACATAGGAACCGGCATGCGAACCAACATAGTGCTCGACGATCGGCTCGTGGCCCGCGCGATGAAACTTGCCGGCGCGAAGACCAAGCGCGAAGTTGTCCATTCCGCCTTGCGCGAGTTCGTGCGTAACCGTTCGCGCCCGGACGTTCGGGAGCTTTTCGGTATCGGCGGTCTCGACCCGGATTACGACCACAAGAAGCTCCGCGCGGGAGGATAGTGCTGCTCGTTGATTCCTCGGTCTGGATTGATTACCTGGCCGGGCGCACGACCAGGGCTGTCAAGTATTTCCGGGAACGGCTTGAGGCGCGGGAAACGTTTGCTCTCACGGAGTTGATCTATCTGGAGGTGCTGCAAGGGGTGCGCGAACCTGATACGGCAAAAAAGGTTTCCACCTACCTGCGCGGGCAGCTACTGCTGGCTCCACGCCGCGGATTGCAGACCTACGATGGCGCGGCGGATCTTTACCGGCGGTGCCGGATTGCCGGCGTCACCGTTAGAAGCACGATAGATTGCCTGATTGCGCAAATGGCCGTGGAATATGGCGCAGTACTTCTGCACAGCGATCGTGACTACGAGCACATTGCACGGGTGGAGCCGAAG
>CAZFRR010000258.1:0-2405 GCA_964521405.1 uncultured Streptomycetaceae bacterium
CGCCTGCTCGTTCTTCCTGAGCTGCTCCTGCTCCCGTCGCAGTTCGTCTTCCCCGGCTCTCACCTTGTCCCGCTCGGCGCGGATCGCGTCTTTCGTGGCGGGCGCAGCGGTCTGCGCCAGGGCCGGCATGCCAGCCACCGCCAGGCCCAAAGCAAGGATGACGGAAAGTCGATTCATGTTCGCTCCTCCAGGTTATGAATTGCGCGCGGCCGCTTGCCGGCGCCGATCATTTTAACGCAGCTCATGCCGGCAGCGTTGACACCGCGATGTGCAATACTGCACGCTCGCCGCACGGCTCCGGAAAATGTTCGCCAACCCTCTTGCGCTCATTATCGTCCCGCTCGCCGTCCTGACCGCCTACGTGGTCTTCGGGCTGTGCGGCTTCGGCTCGACGCTGATCGCGGTGCCGCTGATGGCGCACTTTTTCCCGCTCAAGTTCGTGATCCCGGTCATCGTGCTGGTGGATTGCGCGGCCTCGCTGCACCAGGGATTCCGGCTGCGCGAAGGCGTCAACAAGCGGGACCTGGCCCCCATGCTGCCGTTCATACTCGCGGGCATGGTGGTCGGGGCGATGATCCTGGTGCGCGCGCCGGCCGGCGTCCTGCTGGTGCTGCTCGGCGTCTTCGTAACGGGATACGGCCTCTACTTCTCGTTCCGGCACGAGTCGGTGTTCCGGGTCGCGCGCTGGACAGCGGCGCCGATCGGACTCTTCGCCGGCACTACCTCCACGGTCTTCGGCATGGCTGGCCCGATTTACGTCATGTACCTCGCCGGGCGCGGCTCCACGCCGGAGCAAATCCGCGCCACCATGCCGGTGATCTTCATCCTCACCACCCTCGGGCGCATCGTGCTCTTCGCTTTCATGGGGCTGATCACGCAGGACGTGCTGGTGATGGCGGCGCTGCTCGCGCCGGTGATGGCGCTGGGGTTGTGGCTCGGCAACCGCTGGCACTCGAAGATCTCGCGCGAGCAGGCAGTGCGCGCGATCGGGGCGGTGCTGACGTTGAGCGGGCTGTCGCTGCTGCTGCGCGCGTTATAAAGAATGGAACCGCAGATAAACGCAGATAAACGCGAATGAAAAGCAAAAACAACAATTGAACCGCCAAGACGCCAAGGCCGCCAAGAAAAGCAAGACTAATATTGAACCTCAGAGGTGCGGAGCATCTCACTCACAATACATTTTGGCGGCCCGACTGGCCGTTTCAAGCCGCACGGCTTGCGAAGGGGCCCGCTGGCGCCGAAGCGCTTCGAGCACCGCGGGATCAGCAATTGAGGGGTGGCCGCAAGCGAATGGGGGCGCGGGGTTGTATTCCATCATCAGCTGGATCGATTTTGCCACTTCGGCACTAAACATTTCCGCGGCAATGGTCAGGGCGAAATCAATCCCGGCGGTAACACCACCTCCGGTAATGCGATTTCGATCGGTCACGACCCGCTCCGATATGGGCGTCGCTCCAAAGACCGGCAGGAGATTCATTGAATCCCAATGCGTGGCAGCGCGGTAGCCCTTGAGCAGGCCCGCGGCCCCCAAGACAAGGGCCCCGGTGCAAACGGAAGTAACATATTTCGCCTGCTGTGCCTGGCGCCTGAGGAACTCGAGAACCTTACGGTCTTCCAATAGGGCCACAACACCCTGGCCGCCCCCGACGAAAAGTAAATCAAGCTGCGGGGCATTATCGATCGTAGTATCCGGGACGGTCTTCAGCCCGCCTCTCGCAGTGACCGGTTGCAGCGAGCGGGAAATAATCCTGATCTCACAGCCCGGCAATCGCTGAAAAACCTCCCAGGGGCCAGCGAAATCGAGATGCGTCATATCTTCGAATATCAGCATGCCGATGATCATGGGGATTCTCCTTCGCAGTAAATTTCGCGAGAAACAGAAGCTCCTAAGGATAAGTACGTTTCAATCCTATCCGCACTTATCATGGGTTCCATTATTGTCATTTCTTGGCGTCTTGGCGTCTTGGCGGTTCGATTCTTGTCTTGCTTTTCTCGGCGGTTAATTGTGGTTTACTTCGTGTCCTTTGTGGTTCAAGAACTTAAGAACTTCGCGATGCGCGCAACGCCTTCCTGCAACCGCTCGATCGAGTTCGTATAGGCGAACCGCACGTGCCGCTGCGGCGCGTTCGCGCCGAAGTCGATGCCCGGCGTGATCGCGACTCCCGCCTGCTCCAGCAGGTCGCGCGCGAAACCGAAACTGTCTTTCGTCAGCTTCCCGCAACCGGCGTAGACGTAGAACGCGCCCTGCGGCGTCACCGGGATGTCGAAGCCGAGACCCCGCAGCGCCGGCACCAGGTAGTCGCGGCGCGCCTTGAACTCCCGCACGCGCTTCGCCAGTATCGCGAGCGTCTCCGGCTCGAACGCGGCAAGCGCGGCATACTGCGACGGCGTCGGCGCCGCCAGGT
>CAZFRR010000259.1:0-42000 GCA_964521405.1 uncultured Streptomycetaceae bacterium
TACGCCTTCAATCGGTCCAAGGTCGGGCCGGTCCGCGGCCCAGTCCGTATCCGCAGCACTTCCGGTCAACTTCGCTACGAGTGGCAGCATCTTCTGCGCAAGCTGAGAGCGCGAAATCCCGTACTACATCGCAGATGGCGCGGTGTAACCTCTCCCGAACCCCACCCGCTGTTCAGAATCGTGCCCGGCCCCATTGAACCGTGGGAGCGCAGGCAGGACGATACCTGAACCATTTTGGCGGCTTGGCGATCTTGTCAGTTCAACAAAGCAGGGATAAAGGCGAAGGGATGGCTCCCACCACCCCGCGTCCACTGGACGCACCCCTCCTCGGGCAGGAGGGGCATTCTTCTTTGAGTTGATTTTGTTAATCCTGTAAATCCTGTTAATCCTGTCTATTACGCTTCACAACTCCGCCTTGATCCCCGCCGCCTTGACGATCCTGGCATAGACGGGAATGTCCGCCCTGATGGTCGCCGCGAACTGCTCCGGCGTGCCCCCGATCGCCTCGTAGCCGAGCGCGTCCAGCCGCTGCGTCACGTCTGGCGATTTCAACGCCGCCGCGATCACGCCGTTCAAACGCACCACGATCTCGCGCGGCACGCCCGCGGGAGCGACCACGCCGAACCACGGCTCGATCTGGTAGTCCTTCAGGCCCGACTCCATGACCGTCGGCACGTCCCGCGCCGCGGGCGAACGCCTCGATCCCGTCACCGCGATCATCCTGAGCCTTCCGCTCCGGGCGAGATTCTGGATGAGCGACAGGTCCGCAAACATCATGTCGATCTGGCCGCTCACGACGTCCGTCAGCGCCGGCGCGGTGCCCTTGTAGGGCACGTGCACGATCTGGGCCCCCGCCAGGGACTTGAAGAGCTCCGCGGCGAGGCTCGAGATGCTGCCGGTGCCGGAGGAGCCGTAGCTCAGGTAATTCGCCTTGCGCCGCGCGATCGCGATCAACTCCTTCACGTTTTTCGCGGGCACGGTGGGGTTCACGCCGATGGCGTAGGGCACGTGCGCGACGTTGATGATGGGCGAGAAATCCCTGACCGGGTCGTAGGGCAGCTTCGCGTAGAGGCTGGGCGCGAGCGCCATGCTGCTCGAGCCGCCCATCGCCAGCGTGTAGCCGTCACCCGGCGACCTGGCGGCGACGTCCAGCCCGATGGTGCCGCCGGAGCCGCCCCGGTTCTCGACCACCACCGTCCGCCCCAGCTGCTCGGTCAGCTTCTGCGCCACCATCCGGCCCAGGATGTCGTTGGGGCCAGCCGGCGCAAACGGCACGATCATTCGCAGCGGCTTAGATGGATACTGCTGCGCCATGACGGTACCGACAGCCAATGACGTCGCCATCATCAGGCTGGCAGCGCGCTCAAACAACCGGAGGGCTCGCATGACTTTCACCAGGGCAATCTCATGGCTCCGCGGTTCGAAATGAAGACGGCATGCCGGCCGCCGCGATGAGCGGCGCCCGCGCATGCCGCAGGAAGACCGGCTACAGCTTGACGTTCGCGGCCTTGATCACCTTGGAATACTTGTCGAGCTCGGACTGCATGAGCTTGGTGAGCTCGGCCGGCGTGGTGGTGGTCGGGTCCGCGCCGTTGCGCTCGAACGGTTCTTTCATTTCCGGCGACTTCGCAATCGCGGTGAGCTCGGTGGAGAGCTTCTTCAACACCGGGGCCGGGGTGCCCTTGGGCGCAAAGAAGCCGAGCCACAGAGAAACCTCGAACCCCGGGTAGCCCGATTCCGCGACCGTCGGCACGTCCGGCAGCGCCGTCGAACGGTTGGCCGTGCCCACCGCTATTGGCCGCAGCTTTCCCGACTTGGCGAAGGGCAGCACGGCCGGCATGCTGCCGAACAGCGCCTGCACCTGGCCGCCCATGGTCGCAACGCCCGCCGGGCCGTTGCCCTTGAAGGGCACGTGCACGATGTCGAGCCCCGCCGCGAGCTTCAACATCTCCATCGCCAGCTGCGTTGTCGTTCCCGACCCCGCGGAGGCGAAATTCAGCTTGCCCGGCTGCGATTTCACCAGCGCGATAAATTCCTTCAACGTCGCCGCCTTGACGCTGGGGTGCAATACCAGGAGATAGGGTGTGCGGGCGACCAGGGTGATCGGCTCGAAATCCTTGACCGAATCGTACTTGACGTTGGGAAAGATCGCCGGCGCGATCACGTGGGTGCTGGTCGTGCCCATGGTGAGCGAGTAACCGTCGGGAGTGGCCCGCGCGGCCAGCTCCGTGCCAATGGTCCCGCCCGCCCCGCCCCGGTTGTCGATGATCACCTGCTGCCCGAGGCGCTCGGAGAGCTTTTGCCCGACCATGCGCGCGATGATGTCGGTCGAGCCGCCCGGCTCGAACGCCACGATCAGGCGTATCGGCTTGGTCGGATAGGCGCCCTGCGCCATGGCGGCGGCGGGCAGGATGGCGAGCAAAGCGCCCGCCAGCAAAGTACGTGTGAATAAACGCATGTCTTCCTCCATTATTGTGATCTGGCCTGCCGATCGCAACGATTCACGACCGGCAATACCGGCGGGCAGGATTTTACTGGAATTGCGCCACCCGGTCTAAACCGGCTACTCGACATTGACCGCTCCGACCTTGATAAGTTCGGTGAGGCGCGCCGCCTGGGACTTGATGAAGACGTCGAACTTCTCCGCCGTGCCGCCCTCGATTTCGAGGCCGAGCTGATCGAGGCGCTGCTTCACCTCCGGCAGGCCGAGCGCCTTGTTCACTTCGCGATTCAACTTCTCCAGGATGGGGCGCGGGGTTTTCGCCGGCGCCGACATGCCGAACCACACGATCGCCTCGGCGTTGCGGATGCCCTGCTCTTCCAGCGTCGGGATGTGCGGCATCACCGCTGTCCGCTTCTGCGCCTGCACGGCGAGCACCTTGATGCGCCCCGCCTTGATCTGGGCCTCGGCGGAGACGGTGGTGGTGCTGAGGAGCTGGATCTGGCCGCCGATCATGTCGATCAGCGGCTGCACCGTACCCTTGTACGGCACGTGCACGACGTTGATACCGGTCGAGAGCTGGAACACCGCCAGCGCAATGTGCGGCCCGCTGCCCAGACCCGAGGACGCCCAGCTCACCTTGCCGGGATTGGCTTTCGCGTAGTCCACGATCTCCCGCGCGGACTTCGGCGGGAAAGTGAGGCTCGCCATGACGTAGAACGGCGTGTAGCCCATCCAGACGATCGGCGTGAAATCGCTCATCTTGTAGGGCGGGTTCTTGCGCAGGAGGATGTTGTTCACGCTGGGTCCGGGGTTGGTCAGGAGCAGCGTGTAACCGTCGGGGTTAGCCCGCGCCACCGTTTCGGCGCCAACGATGCCGCCGGCCCCGGGGCGGTTGTCGATGATGAACTGCTGGCCCAGCGCCTCGGTCAGCTTGCCGGCGACGAGCCGCCCGATGATGTCGTTCGACGGCCCGGGCGTGAACGGAATCACCCAGCGCACCGGCCGGCTCGGATATTTCGCCGCCGGGTCCTGCGCCCAACTTGGCGCCACGACCATCAGCCCAGCCACCACGAATGCACATGCGATATTCATCAAGCCTACCTCCTGCCGTTTCTCGTTTCTCGTTTCTCGTTTCTCATCACTCATCACGGTTTCTTAAGCGCCTCAGGATTGATGACATTGACCGGCTTGCCCGCGGCGAAAGCGAGGATCTGGTCGAACACATTGCCGAATATCCGTTCGTAACCGTCGATCGCGACGTAACCCAGGTGCGGCGTGCACACGGCGTTATTCATTTTGAGCAAAGGATAGTCCGGGTTCAGCAGCGGTTCTTCCTCGTACACGTCCACGGCCGCGAGGCCCGGGCGCCCCGCCTTCAATGCGGCAGCGAGCGCGCCCGGCTCGATCAGGCCGGCGCGGCTGGTATTGACGATCAGCGAGCCCGGCTTCATGCGCGCAAGATCCGCCGCGGTGACGAGCCCGCGCGTCTCCGGGGTCAACCGGACGTGCAGCGTCACCACGTCCGACTGCTCGAACAACGCCTCCTTGCTCGCCGCGACCTCGACGCCTTCGGCGCGCGCTCGTTCCGCGGAACGTTGGCGGCCCCAGGCCAGCGTCTTCATCTCGAACGCCCTGGCATAGCGGGCCAGCACGCCGCCGATCCGGCCGTAACCGACGATGCCCAGCGTCTTGCCGCGCAACAGGGTGCCGATGGTGGACTGCCAGCGCCCGCTCTTCAGCGCCGCCACTTCCTGGGGGATGCTGCGCAGGGCGCAGAGGATCAGGCCCCACGCCAGCTCGGCGGTCGCGTACGACGGCTCCCCCGGGTGCATGTCGGAGCACAGCACGATACCGCGCCGGGTGCAGGCATCGAGGTCGATGTGGGGGTAGACGCTCGACTGGCTGATGAGCTTCAGCCTGGGCAGCCGCTCGATGAGCGGCGCGCGGATCGGCGTGCGCTCGCGGATCAGCACCAGCGCCTCGGTGTCCTTCAGGCGCTCGGCGAGCTGGTCGTTATCCTTGGTGTGGTCGTTCCAGATGGTGACGTCGTGGCCCGCGAGCCTGGAAAAGGCCTTGAGGCCGCGGATGGCGTTCTGGTAGTCGTCAAGAATCGTGATGTTCATACGATTAGTTTTGAGTTTTGAGTTTTGAGTTTTGAGTTGGCGAAGCCTAGTGCAAGTATTCTGCGCCTGGACTCACTCAACATTCAACACTCAAAACTCAACACTGGTTCAAACTGGTTCAGTCCAGCCATCCGTTCTCGCGCGTTTGCGCGAGAACGTTGTCCACGATCTGCGGGGCGAGGCCGACGTAGGTGGTGGGGTCGAGCACCTTGCGCAATTCCTCCGGCGTCAATGCCGCCGCGACGCGCGGGTCCTGCATCAGCGCCCGCTCGAAGCTCATGCCGCCCTCGATGCCGCGCATCGAGGCCTCGTAGACCAGGTCGTGCGCGGTCTGCTTGCCGGCCTTCTCCGAGAGCGCGAACATGACGCGCTCGGAGAGGAGAAAACCGCCCAGCAGGTCGAGGTTCTTGCGCATGCGCGGCGCGTCCACCGTGAGCCCTTCGAGCACGTACTTCATCATGGAGAGCAGCCCGCCTGCCATCAGGCAGGACTCGGGCAGCGCCTTCCATTCGCCGCGCCAGGACGAGCCGTCGCGCTCGTGCTCGACGATCATGCACTCGAGCATGAGCGCTGCGTTGTAGCGCAACGCGCGGGAGACGCCCACCGCCGCCTCGCAGGAGGAAGGGTTGCGCTTGTGAGGCATGGTGGAAGAGCCCACCTTGCCCTCGCTGAACGGCTCGAACACCTCACCGATCTCGGTGTGCTCGAGGTTGACGATCTCGTTCGCGATCTTGCCGAGCGTCTGGCCGATGATCGCCAGCACGCAGACGTACTCGGCGAAACGGTCGCGCGCCGGCTGCCAGTTGATGTCCGCCACATTCAGGCCGAGGCGCTTCATCAGGCGCCGCTCGAGTTCCGGCGCCTGCGGGCCGTAGGAAGCCTGCGTGCCGACCGCGCCGACCATGCCGCCCACGAACACGCGCGGCTCGAGGTCCTTCAGGCGCTGGTAATTGCGCCCCATCTCGGAGAGCCAGATCGCCGCCTTGTGGCCGAACGTGATGGGCAACGCCTGGACGCCATGGGAGCGCCCCGCCATCGGCGTGCTCTTGTGCACCTCGGCCAGTTTGTAGAGCGCCCGCCCGATCGCCTTCATGTCGCGCAAATAAATCGCATGCGCGTCCCGGATCTGCAGGACCACGCCGGTGTCGAGCGCATCCTGCGTGGTCGGCCCGAAGTGAATGTACTCGCCGTGGCCGTCACGGCACAGCTTCTCGACGGCTTTCAACGCGGGGATCAGCGGGTGCTTGATGCGGCGGATCTCGGCGGCGATTGCCTCGATGTCCACGTTCGCGACTTTCGCATTCGCCGCGATGTCCTGCGCCGCGGCGCGTGGAATGATGCCGAGCTCCGCCTGCTCCAGCGCGAGCGCCGCTTCGAAGTCGTACCATTTCTGCACCCGGTTCGCGTCGCTGAAGATCGCGCGCAGCTCGTCGGTGCTCCACAGGTGCTTGATCAGCGCGTCGTCGAATACCCCTGATGCCATTCTATTTCCTCAAAAGCGTGAGTCGGGACTGGTGATTCGTGATTCGAACCTCTGTTTTCGGCGCGGACGACTCGATTCACGATTCACGAATCACCTCGTCTGCCTTCACTCGACTTTCACGCCGGCCGCCTTGATCACCTTGCCCCATTTGGCGATGTCGCTTTTCAACTGCGCCGCGAATTCCCGCGGCGTATTGCCTTCCGGGTCGATCCCGAGCGCGGCCAGCCGCTCGGCCACGTCGGGCTTCCTTACCATCGCCGCGATCTCGCGGTAAACGCGGTCGACGATGGGGACCGGCGTGCCGCGGGGCGCGACGATGCCGTACCAGGACGTCACGTCGTAACCCGGTACCGATTCGCCGATCGTCGGCAGGTCCGGCGCCGACGACAGCCGACTCGCGCCGGTTACGCCCAGTGCCCGCAGCTTGCCGGCCTTCACGTGCGGAACAGCCGCTGAATAGCCGGTGATCAGCATCTGCACCTGGCCGCCCATCAGGTCAACCATCGCCGGCCCGGCGCCCTTGTACGGCACATGCACGATATCGATCGCCGCCATGCTCTTGAACAGCTCCGCGCACAGGTGCGCCGTCGAGCCCGTGCCGGACGAAGCGAAGTTGATCGCACCCGGTTTCGCCTTCGCGAGGGCGAGCAGTTCCTTCACCGACTTCGCCGGGACTGAAGGGTGCACGATCAGCACCAGCTGGCTCGCGCCGATGCGGCTCACCGTGACGATGTCCTTCAGCGGGTCATATTTCAGGTTCGGGCGCAGATTGGGAGAAATCGCCATCTCGCCATTGGAACCCAGCGCCAGCGTATAGCCGTCGGGATTGGATTGCGCGAGCAGTGTCGCCGACAGCGTGCCGCCGGCACCCGGACGGTTGTCGACGATCACCTGCTGCCCGAACGCTTCCGAGAGATGCTGCGCGGCAAGGCGGGCGGCGAGATCGGTCGGCCCTCCCGGCGGATAACCAACCAGCATGCGCACCGGCTTGGTCGGGTAGCGCTCGGCCGCATGCGCCGCGCCCATTAACGGCGCCAGCCACGTCGCGGCCAACACCATCAAGAAGAAACCAGGGACTACGGTCAGGACACGCATTGTCTTCTCCCACGCAAAATCCAGCCTTACGAACGACGGTTTTTCCCTCTGCCCCGGGCGCGCGTTTTTTTCCTTGCGCCCTTCGCCGTCCGTTTGCCGGCCGGCCCGGACCGCGGTCGCGCACCCCACAACTCGAACTCGCCCATGATCTCCACCACGGCGCGACGCGGCAACTCCGCGATTCCGACCGCCGCCCGCGCGTGCTTGCCGTAGACCGGCCCCCACAGCTCGTAGAACAGGTCGGACGCGCCGTCGACCACCGTGAACGGGCGCTCGAACCCCGGCGCGGTATTGACCATGCCGTAGAGCCGCACCACGCGCTTCACGCGGTCGAGATCGCCGACTTCGGCCTTGATCGTTCCCATCATCGTGAGCGCGACCGCCTTGGCGCAGAGATAGGCCTCCTCCTCGGTCACTTCGGTACCGACCTTGCCGAACTGCTTGATGCCGAGCGGCATTTCGCGTCGGCCAGTGCCATGTCCCGACAGGTACAGCAGGTTGCCCACGCGCACGCACGCGGTGCGGTTGGGGCTCGGGTACGGATGCATGCCCGGCAGCGGCAAAAGCCCCAGGGCTTTCAGCTTCTTCTCGATCTTGCCCATCCTTGATTGCCTCCGGGTTGCACGAAATTGCGCGAAGGGGCCGCCGCGCTTACTTGCCGGCTCCCTGCTTCCAGCCCCGGCGCTGCGGGTAGAGTTCAAACTCGCCCACGATCTCGAGGATGGAGCGGCGCGGTAGTTCCGCGACGCCGATCGCGGAGCGCGCGTGGGCGCCGCGCTCCGGCCCCCACAACTCGAAGAAGAGGTCGGAGGCGCCGTCGATCACCGCGAACTGCTTCTCGAAGCCGGGCGCGGAATTCACCATGCCGTGCAGCCGGATCACCCGCTTCACGCGGTCGAGGTCGCCGACCTGGGCCTTGATCGAGGCCAGTATCTGCAACGCAACCGCACGCGCGGCCACGTAGGCCTCCTGCTCGGTGATCTCGCTGCCCACTTTGCCGGTGTTCTTCGCGCCGAGCATCAACGGATGGCGCGCGGTGCTGTGCCCGCCGAGGAAAAGGATGTGCCCGACCTGCACGCACGGGATGCGGTTCGCGCTGGGATAAGGATGGACCGGCGGCAGCCGCAGTCCCATCTTCACGAGCTTGCTCTCGGTCGCGCCCATGCGTTCTCCTTTGCTCTATCCATTGCCGCCGCGCGGGTTGAACGGCAGGAACAGTCCGTTCGAACCCGCGCAGCCAAACCGGCGCACCGCGTCCGGATTTGGCGCTAATTATCGCATTGGAAATGCAAAAGCCGTAACCATATCTTGGACTTCAGGAATACTGCGGGCCGGGGCCCGGAGTATTCCTTAGTGCTATGATTTTTGCTTATGCGAGTTGTCCCGCGATGAGCCATCCCGCTCCCTCCAAGCTGTGCAGCCTCGCCGCGCTCGCCGCGCGCATTCCGGACGGTTCAGCGCTCGGCTTGGGTGGCGTGTTCCTGCACCGCGGTCCGTTCGCGCTGGTGCGGGAGCTCGTGCGGCAACGGCGCCGCAACCTCGAAATCATCAAGCCTTCGCCCGGCTACGACCTCGACCTCCTGTGCCGCGCCGGCGCGGTGGCGAAAGTGCGCGCCGGGATCGTCGCCATGGAGGGCAACTTCGGTCTCGCGCAGTGGTACCGCCGCGCGGTCGAACGCAAGGAGGCCGCGCTCGAAGAGCACGCCTGAATGACGCTCGTCGCCGGGCTGCGTGCAGCCGCATACGGGATCCCCTTCCAGCCGGTCGGCGGCGTGCATGGCAGCGAGCTGGCGGAACTCAACCGCTGGCAGAAGATCAGGGACCCGTACGGCTCGGGCCAGGAAGTCTACGTCATCCCCGCCATCCGTCCGGACGTCGTGGTGATACACGCCAACGCCGCCGACGAGCACGGCAACGCGCGCGTGCTGGGCTCGCCGTTCTGGGACCACCCGCTGACGCGCGCGGCGAAGCGCGTCCTCATCACCGCCGAGCGGCTGGTCCCCACGGCCACGCTCGCGGCCCAGCCGGAACTCACGCTGGTGCCCGGCTTCATGGTGGAAGCCGTTGCCATAGTGCCGCGCGGCGCGTGGCCGGGCTCGATGCATCCGGATTACGAAGTGGACTACAAGGCCGTTGAGGACTACATGAAGGATGAGCCGGGCGTACTGAATGCGCATCTCGCGGCAGCGCCGGAACATTCTGAAAAGTGACTCGTTACTCGTTACTGGTTGTTTGCAAAACCTCGGACGAGAAACGAATAACGAGAAACGAGGAACGATGCAAAGCGACTGGACCCCGTTCTCCTACCTCGTCGTCAACCTCGCGCGCCAGATACGGCCGAACGAGATTGCCTTCAGCGGCGTGAACTCGACGCTGCCGATGCTCGCCTGCCTGCTGGCGAAGCGCGCCTATGATTTTCACTACACGTATCTCAACGTCGCCGGCGGCGTCGAGCCGGTACCGCTGAAGATTCCGCATTCCAGCAGCGATCCCGCGATCGTCGCGGGCTCGCCGGCGATTTTCCCCAACGAGGATTTCTACGACCTGTGCGCCCGCGGCGGACTCGATCTCGTGTTTCTCGGTTGCGCGCAGGTGGACGGCCAGGGGCGCACCAACGTCTCGGTGATCGGCGACTGGCACCACCCGAAGGTGCGGCTGCCGGGCGGCGGCGGCGCGGCGGTCATGATGCCGACCGCGCGGCGGGTCGCGACCTGGCGCACCGAGCACTCCACGCGCACGCTCGTGGAAAAGCTCGATTTCGTGACGGCGGCGGGCAACCTGCAGACGGTGGTGACGCCGATTGCCGTGTTCCAGAAAAAAGACGGCCGCCTGGCGCTCGAGTCGTGGCATCCGCAGGGTTCGCCCGAAGAAGTGGCAAGGCGCACCGGCTTCAAGTTCGATGCCAGCGGCGCCCGGCCGACCCCGCCGATCACGGAGCGCGAAGCATCCGCCCTGGCAATGCTCGATCCCTCGGGTGAGTTTGCCGCCGAGGTGCGGAGTTAGTGTTGATTTTGGCGTAGCCGACCGGTAGGCTCGTTTCAACCTAATTAACGGCGGTTGCTAACCGCGGAGACGCAGAGGTAACGCAATTAGAATCGATGAAGCGGCGGTTCGCCAAATTGGAGAGTCGTAGAAGCTTTATAAGTCGTTGAATTTTCTGTCCTCCGCGTCTCTGCGCCGCCGCGGTTCGCTTGTTTTCAAACGATCGGCGCGCATCAAGGAGGTGTGAATTGCAAGTAGGATTCATCGGCCTGGGCGCCATGGGCGCGGGCATCGTGCCCCGCCTGCTCGCTGCGGGACACACGGTCACGGGCTGGAACCGGACCCGGGACAAGGCGCAACCGCTCATCACGGCCGGCATGCGCTGGGCGGACAGCCCGCGCGCAGTCGCGAGCCAGTCCGAAATCGTTTTCTCCATACTCACCGACGCCGCGGCAGTCAGGGCGGTGGCCCTGGGTGCCAACGGCGTCGTCGCCGGACTCAAACCGGGCGGCATCTTCATCGACATGAGCACCATCGCGCCGGATTCGAGCCGGGCGATTGCGGCCGAAGTCGCCCAGGCGGGGTTCACCATGCTCGATGCGCCGATTTCCGGCAGCCCCGTGACGCTGGCCCAGGGCAAAGCTTCGGTCATGGTGGGCGGCGACCAGGCCGCGTTCGACCGGGTGCGGCCGGTTCTGCTCGCGATCGGGCCGAGAGCGACCTACATCGGCGCCAACGGTTACGCCGCGCAAATGAAACTCGCCATCAACCTGGTGCTGATGGTCGAGGTCATTGCTTTCGGGGAAGGCGTCGCGCTGGCGGAGAAAGGCGGCGTGTCGCGCGAGATCGCGGTGGACGCGATGCTGAACAGCGTGGTTGCCTCCCTCGTGCTCGGCTACCGCGGCCCGTTCATCCTCGAAGGCAGGATGCCCGAAGTGCCGCTCGCTGACGTCAACCTGCAGCAAAAGGACATGACACTGGTGCTCGAGCTCGCGCGCAGTAGCGGCATCCCGGTGCTGCTCGCGGCCGCGGCCAACGAGATGATGAACGTCTGCCGCGGCATGGGACTCGACCGTAACGATTTCGTCGTGGCTCACGAGGCTTACCGCCGCCTGGGAGGGTTAGTGAAATGAAACCGGATCAGTACACCACGTTGAAGCCGTTCATGACCAATCTCAGGGATGTGCCCAAGGTCGGCGGCCTTAAGGAGAAGGACGGCTGGGTCAACATGCAGGTGCAATTCCTGATCAATGAAAAGACCTGCAACTCGGACCAGTTGCTGGTGGGCTGGACCGTGCTGCCGCCGGGCGCCCAGCACGACCGGCACCGCCATTTCAACTGCGACGAGTTCTGGATCGTCGTGAAAGGGCGCGGGGTGATGTACACCGAGGACGGCGAGCGGCCCTCGGGCGAAGGCGATGTCGTGTTCACGCCGCGCGGCCACTGGCACGGATTCAAGAACACCTCCAGCGAGGACGTCGTGCTGGTATGGGGCTGGAGCGGCGCGGGCTCGCTGGAAGCGGCGGGCTACGAGTCGGTGGAAGGCGGGCGCACCCATTGAAAGGCCGCCCGTGAGCGTGGGGCCGCGAGATCCGCGCATCGCGCGCGGCATGGCCGCGCAACTGGCCTCGCGCCGCCAGCGTCTCGGATCCGGCGACAGGCCACTGGGCTGGAAAGTCGGATTTGGCGCGCCCGCTGCGATGCAGAAGCTCGGCATCACAGCGCCGCTGGTGGGATATCTCACCCATCGCGCCCTGCTCGACTCCGGCGCCGGCGTCGCTCTCGCCGGATGGAAAAAGCCCGCCGCCGAGGCCGAGATCGCAGTTCACCTGGGCGCCGATCTTCCCGGCGGCGCGAGCCGCGAGCAGGCGCAAACAGCCATTGCCGGGCTGGGCGCCGCGATCGAGCTGGCCGACGTGGATTTTCCCCCGGACGACGTGGAGAGAATTCTCGCCGGCAACATCTACCAGCGGCACGTGATCCTGGGCGAGCCCGACGCTTCCCGCGCCGGGTGCGTGCTGGAGGGAATCCACTGCCGCGTCGACCGCAACGGGAAAGAAATCGCCAGCACGGGCGATCCGCAGACATTGACCGGCGAACTCATCGGCATCGTGCGTCACGTCGCCGACGAGCTGGCCGCCTGCGGCGAGATGCTGCGCGCCGGCCAGGTCATCATCACCGGCTCGATCACCCCGCCGTTGTTTGTCGCACCTGGCGAAGATCTCCGGTTCGAGCTGGCACCGGTCGGCTCCGTCTCGGTCCGCTTCCTGTAGAAAAACGCGCAAGCCCGGTCGGCGTCCCATGTTCACCGCGGCATCCATCCCGGAATTGATATCCAGCCGCGCGCGCGACCCGGCATTGCGCAACCGCACTGCGCTGCAGGCGGCGGGAGCAACCGTCACCTACGCCGAGCTATTGGATCGCGTCGAGCGCATCGCCGGCGCATTGCTCGCTCGCGGCATGCACCGGGGCGAACGGGTCGCGCTGATCGCCGGCAGGACGGCGGATGCCCTCGCGGGCTTCCTCGGCATCCTGGCGGCGGGCGGGGTGGCCTACGTGGTCGATCCGCGCCTGTCGTCGGGCAGCGTCGGCGACAGGCTGCGCAGCGCGAGCCTACGCTGGACGCTGGCAGATGCCGGGCATGCCGGTTTTGCGGCGAGCGTGGGCGCCAATACTTCCGTGCTCCTGGACGAAGCTCGAAGCGCCAGGCCGCGCGCCGTCACGGACCTCACGCCCGATGACGACGCCCTGCTGGTATCGACCTCCGGCAGCACCTCCGCGCCCAAAGCGGTGCTCCTCACGCACGGCAACCTGCTTTCCAACACGCGCGGCGTCGCGGAGCGCACCGGCGTGACGCCCGCGGACCGCCTGCTGCACATGCTGCCGTTGCAACACACCAACGGCGTCAACAATCTCCTGCTCGTGCCGCTCGCCTGCGGCGCTTCGATCGTGCTGCTGGAACGCTTCCGCGCGGAAACTTTCTTTGACGAGATCGCCGCCTACCGGCCCACCTACATCACGGGCGTGGCGACGCACTACTCGCGCCTGCTCGCGCATAGACCGCCCCACGGCGCGCTCGCCAGCCTGCGCTTCGCGCGCTCCGGTGCGGCGCCGCTCGCCGCGCAGTTGCAGCGGGAAGTTGAGCAGCACCTGGGCGTGCCGCTACTCCATTCCTACGGGCTTTCAGAGGCCACCTGCACGGTCGCGATGAACCCGCCTGCCGCGCGGAAAATCGGCACGGTCGGCACCGCGCTCGCCGGCCAGCGCGTGGCGGTTTTAGCGCCGGGCGGCGAAGAAGCGCTGCCCGCGGGCGCCGAAGGCGAGATCTGCATCGCCGGGCCGTCGCTGATGAAGGGCTACGTGCCTGCCGCCACCGCCCAGGACGGGCCATCGATCCGCAACGGGTGGCTGCGCACCGGCGATCTCGGCCAGCTCGATGACGAAGGCTATCTCACCGTCACGGGGCGATTGAAGGAGATCATCATCCGCGGGGGCGAGAACCTGTCGCCGGGCCGCATCGAGGAAGTCATACTGCGCGACCCGGCCGTGCACAGCTGTTGCGTCGTCGGCGCGCCCGATGACGATCTCGGCGAAGTGCCGGTGGCGTTTGTGGTCGCGCGCACCGGGCTGATGCCGCAGGAAAAAACGGTCCGGGACCGCGTCGCGCAGGAACTCCCGCGCGCTTGCGTGCCCGCTCGGGTCATGGTGCTCGAGGCGCTGCCGGAGATCGGAATCGGCAAGATCGACCGCAAGCGGTTGAAGCAGCTTGCCGCAAAGTCGTGAATCAACTTCCCGGGATGATCCCCGGCTTGAGCGTATAGCAGTAGTCCGCGACGTCTTCCGGCTTGCACTTCCAGACGCGGTCCATGAACTTGCTCGCGAAGCAATGCTTTAATGCCTGGCGCAACGGGCGCAGCCGGAACGGATAGCCGAACACAAAGGGGTGGATCGAGATGTTGCACACCAGCGGGTGTGTTGCGCTCTGCTCCACCATCTCTTCGAACTGGTCTACCAGCATGTCGCAAAATTCCCGACCGGTGTGCTGGCGGTGGATTACCTGCGGCGAGTCGTTCAATTCCACCGGGTACGGCACCGACAGGATCGGCCCCGAGCGCGTGCGCATCCAGATCGGCTGGTCGTCGCACGGCCAGTCCATGGAGTAGATATAGCCGGCCTCCTTGAGCAGGTCCGGCGTCCACGGGCCCTCGTAAGCGCCGGCCCCCATCCAGCCCTTGGGCGGCCGGCCCTCGTGCCTCGCAAACACGTCGGTCACCTCTTTGATGACCCGCGCCTCGTCGGACTCCCAGCGGAAATCCTGCAGGTTCTCCGAGTTGGTGCGGCCGTGCCCGACGATCTCGTCGCCCCGCTTGCGGATGCGATCCATGATTTGCGGCGCGTGCTCGTAGAGCAGGCTGTTGGCATTGTGAGCGAGCGGCATCCGCAACTCCTCGGCGAGGTCGAACAGCCGCCAGATGCCGATGCGGTTGCCGTAGTCGCGCCAGGAATAGTTGCGGTGGGTCTGCGGCTCGCCGAGCTTGGCGTTGTCGTGGCCGCGGCCCTTGCCGAACGCATAAACCTCGACGTTGGTGGTGATGCAGAACGCGAGCCGCTTGCCGCCCGGCCAGTCGTAATCCTTGCGCTCGGTGAGCGGCACGTAATCGTAGCGCGAGTGCCGGGGAACGAGTGTCGTCATGGATGGTCCTGGCGTCTGGTCAATCGATGCGCGCGCCGGAAAGCTGAACGAGCTTGCCCAGTTTGGCCATCTCCAGCTGGATGTGCGCGGCAAACTCTTCCGGCGTATTGGTAACCGGCAGCGCCCCGACCTTGCTGTACACATTCTGCACTTCGGGTGACCGCACCGCCCTGCCGAACTCCGCGTTGAGCCTGTCGACGACGGCTGGCGGCACGCCGCGCGGTGCGAGGATTCCGCTGTAGAGCACCAGCTCGAAATCTTTCAGCCCGGCCTCCTTCATCGTCGGCACCCCAGGCGCCGCGCCGGTGCGCTGCGGCGTGGTGACACCCAGCGCGCGGAGCCTCCCCGCCGCCACCATGGGCAATGCCGGCGGCATCGTCGAGAACAGGAGCACGATCTCACCGCCGAGTATCCCGGTGATCGCCTGCGGGCTGCCCTTGTACGGCACGTGAACTATCTTGATATCCGCCATCGCCTTCAGCATCTCGCCGGCGAGGTGCACGATCGTGCCGTTGCCCGAAGAACCATAGGAAATATCGTTGGGGTGCTTCCTCGCGAGCGCTATCAACTCCTTCACCGAGACCGCGGGCAGAGAGGGATGAACGACCAGTATCAGCGGCGTGGCGGCAATCAGCGTGATCGGCGTGAAATCGCGCACCGAGTCATACGGCAGCCGCCGGTAGAGGCTGGCGTTGATCGCATGCGTCGTGATGTCCTGGAGAAACAAGGTGTAGCCGTCTCCGGGCGATCTCGCGATCTGCTCCGATGCGATGGTCGTCCCGGCTCCCGGGCGCGAATCGACCACCACCTGCTGGTTGAGGCTCGCCGAGAGCCGGGCGCCGATCGAGCGCGCCAGCACGTCGGATATCCCGCCCGCTGTAAAGCCGTGGACCAATCGCACCGGCTTGCCCGGAAAGTCCGATTGGGCAGCCGCGGGCAGCACTGCCATGGCGAAAGCAATGGCAAGAACGACGGTCGGCGCCCGGCGCAGCATCCGCTTCATATCCGTTCAAATCCGGTCAGATCGAAGCATGCTACCACGAGCCTTCACTCCGCCTTGAGGCCCGCTTCCTTCACCACCTTCGCCCACTTGGCGAGTTCGGCGCGCAGGTGCATGCCGAATTCCTCGGGCGTGCTGGCAATGATTTCGGCGCCGACCCAGGCGAACCGCTCCGCCATTTCAGGAGTGCGCAAGGCGTTCCTGAAATGCCCGTTCAACGCGACGACCTTTTCCGGGGCCGTCGCCCGCGGCGCGAGCACGCCGTACCAGCTCGTGAATTCATAGCCCGGAAGACCGCTCTCCGCGATGGTCGGGACCCCCGCCAGAGCGGGCGAGCGCTTGACTCCCGTCACGCCCAGCACGCGTATCCTGCCGGCTTTCGCGTACGATGCCGCCGCCAGCATCTCGATGAAGATGATTTGAGCTTCGCCGCCGAGCAGAGCCGCCATCGCGAGACCGCCTCCCTTGTACGGCACATGCACGATGTCGAGCCTGGAGAGATTCTTGAACAGCTCCGCGGCGATGTAAAGATTGGTGCCGCTGCCTGCCGATGCGTAGTTGAGCTCTCCCGGTCTCACGCGCGCGTAGGCGATCAGCTCCTTGACTGACGACGCCGGTAGCGAGGGGTGGACCACCAGCACGAATGGCGCAAACGCAATGAGCGAGACCGGCGCGAAGTCCCGCAGCACATCATAGTTGAGGCGCGTGAACAAGCTGGGGTTAACCACCAGTGGCAGGGTCGTCGCCAGCAAGGTGTGGCCGTCCGCGGCAGCTCGCGCAGCGAGGTCGGTGCCGACATTGCCGGACGCACCGGGACGGTTGTCCAGGATGACATTCTGCCCCGTCAATTGCGCCAGCCGGTTGCTGAGAATACGCATCACATCATCCGCGCTGCCGCCGGGCGGGAACGGCACGATGACGCGCAGCGGGCGGCTCGGGAAGGACGGCAATTGTGCCGGCGATGGAGCGCTCAAAGCGGCGCAGGCTGCCATCGCGCACAGCGGCAGGATGAATTTCACTGACATGCTTCCCCTCTTCCGCGATAATGCACCAGGGGCGCGCCTGACTAATAATTGTGAGCGTAGTGTCCTACGGCGGCCAAGTGGAATAATACCCGCTCATTTCACCATCAATCGATCCAGACCATCGCAATGCCAATCACATCCAACCTGCCCGGCAAGATGAAGGCTGTTGAAATCTCCAAACCCGGCGGCCCCGAGGTGCTAGAGCCTGTCGAAAGGCCGGTGCCCGAGCCCGGTCCCGGTGAAGTGCTGGTGAAAGTCACGGCCGCCGGCATCAACGGCCCGGACCTCATGCAGCGCAAGGGTCTCTACCCCGCTCCGCCCGGCGCTTCGGACCTGCCCGGGCTCGAAGTCTCCGGCGAGATCGTCGCCCTGGGCGGCGAGGTCAAACGCTGGGCGCTCGGGGACAAGGTGGCCGCGCTCGCCAACGGCGGCGGCTACGCCGAGTACTGCGTCGTGGACGCGCAGCATTGCCTGCCGGTCCCGCAAGGCATCGCGCTCGCCGACGCGGGCGGCCTGCCGGAAACTTTTTTCACCGTCTGGAGCAACGTCTTCATGGGCGCGGGCCTGTCGGCTGGAGAAACGCTCCTCGTCCACGGCGGCGCGGGCGGCATCGGCACGACGGCCATCCAGCTCGGCAAGGCTTTCGGCGCCAAGGTCTTCGCCACCGACAGCCCCGCCGGGCGCTGCGAGATCTGCCGCGACCTGGGCGCGGACCGCGTCATCGACTACCAACAGGAAGATTTCGTCGAGATCGTGCGCAAAGCCGGCGGCGCCAACGTCATCCTCGACATCGTCGGCGGGGAAAATATCGAAAAGAACTTCAAGGCCGCCAGCCCCGATTGCCGCATCATCCAGCTCGCGTTCGCGGCCGGCTCCAGGGTGGATATCAACCTCATGCCCGTCATGCTGAAACGCCTGACCTACACCGGCTCCACCCTGCGCACCCGCCCGGCAGCCTACAAGGCGAGGATCGCGCAGGAACTCGAGACGAGGGTCTGGCCGAAGATCGAGAGTGGACACATCCGCGTGGTCACCCGCCAGACCTTTCCGCTCGCGGAAGCAGCGAGGGCGCACGCGCTGATGGAATCGGCGCAGCACATCGGGAAAATCGTACTGCTTGTCGGCTGACGCCGAAGTGTTGAGTGATAAGTGATGAGTGATGAGTTGGTGTAGCGTTGGCTCTTAACTCAACACTCAAAACTCAAAACTCAACACTCAAAACTGAACTAGATCAGCAGCGGCTGCGCCTGCGCGGGCTCAGAGCCGGCGGTGGTCCTGGGCGGGCGGCGGCGCAGGAGCGAGATGTCGCCGTCGACCGCGATCGCCCTGGCGTGGTTGATGTTCTTCTCGAGCTCGTCGAAGTACAGGTTCTGTCCGCCGAAATGATCCTCGATGTAGTTGTAGCAGCCGCCCAGGTCCTGCTTCAGGCGCTTGGTCGCGCCCTGGTAGAACCGCGGCGTCTTGAAGATGAGATCGGCGGCTGATGAAAAGATGATCTCCTCGCTGCCGTCCGGCTTGCGCCTGCGCGCGATGCCGCCACGCACGAATTCGGGATAGAGCCGGTCGTAGCACTTCTCGAGGTAGCAGCGGTCGGCCATCTGCGCGAGGATGTCGGCGCTGCCGAGGAGATTGCCGATCAGGCGGTATTCGGGGCCCGGCACCCTGATTTTGTCCGCGGGCACCTCGTAGCCGGTAAAGTGGATGGTGCGCGCCGCGGCCTGCGTCAGGTCCGCCATGCCGATTTGCGGCAGGTATTCCTCGAGAAAACGCCCGCCGCGCGATACGTGCACGGAAGTGTATTCGGCGCCGTTGGCGTGCTTGGTGTCCTTGCGGTGCCGGATGTAGCCGCAATCGTGGTAGAGCGCGAGCACAATGCCGAAGCGGAACAGCCGTTCGGTGATGATGTCGGCGCTGGTCGCACGCACGCACCCGTTCATCAGCCGAGCCATGCCGAGCGTCACGTTCAGCACGTGCTGAATGTCGTGATAACCGGTGTCGCACTCGTGGTAACCGGGGCTCTCACCCCGGTAAAGGCGCCCCAGGTCCGTGAAAGACCTGCCGAGGTCTTGCGGCGCCGCCTGCTGGTAGAGTTCCTGGAATATGCGGCAGACTTCCCCGGAGACGTGCTGCGGCTCGGTGGTGTTGATGCTGTTGGTGATGTCGAAGTCGTTGCGGCGTTCCCGCATGGCCATCCCGTCTCGCCCCGAAAATCGCAATCCCGGCGCTTTACTATAGTTTGAACGCGCGCCAAGCCGTTCTTCTTAACTTCGTATTGGGCATTAGACTATAATGAATGACTCAAGGCAATGTCGGATAAGGCATGGAAAGCAATGCCCTTTTGAGGTGGCGGTGGCGAGCGCCGCGCGGCCGGGAAGGAAGGACGTAGAGGGCCTCCAGCGGCGGCAGGCAGCCCCGCATCGCGTTGAAAAATCCGAACCATAGATCCATGGCCATCCATCCGAAGACCGTCTACAGCAAGACACCCAAGGGCGTGCTTGCCGTCAAGAGCAAGACCGCCAAGCTGGACCGCACCCAGGGCCAGGTCTTTCTCATGGTGGACGGCAAGTCCACGGTCGCCGACCTGCTCAGGAAGACGGATCTGGAGGCGGGCAAGTTCTACGAGGCCCTCGAGAAACTGACGGCCGAAGACATCATCCGGGTGTTCTCCTCTCCCGACACCTCGCCTGCACTTGCACCTGCGCCTGCACCCGCGCGTGCGCCTGCGCCATTTGCAGCATTCGGCGCCAAGGCCGCGCCGGCTCCCGCCACAGCGGAGGACGACGACTTCGATTTCACGACCCCCACGGCGATGTCCAAGTTGAACGCCGAGGCTGCGACACGGGCCAAGGCCGAAGCCGAGGCGAAATCCCGGGCGCTGGCGGCGGCACGCGCATCGGCTGAAGCCAAGATCAAGCAGCAAGTAGAAGCACGGGCGCGGACTGCTGCGGACGCGAAGGTCAAGACCGAGGCGGAAGCCAAGGTCAAGGCCGAGGCGGCGGCCCAAGCCGCGGCTGAAGCGCGGGTCAAGGCCGAAGCGGAAGCCAAAGCGGCGGCCAGCGCCAAGGCCAAAGAGGAAGCTGAAGCGCGGGTAAGAGCGGCGATGGAAGCCAAGGTGCTGGCGGATGCCGAGGCCAAGGCTCGGGCAGAGGCGGAGGCGCAGGCCAGGATCGATGCAGTGGCCCAGGCCGAGGCCGAGGTCAGGGCCAGGATAGAAGCGGAATCCCGGGCCAAGGCCGAGGCCGAAGCACGGGCTCTTGCCAATGCCGAAACCAAGGCGCGCACGGCCGTCGACGCACAGATGAAAGCGCTGCAGGAAGCACTGGCGCAGGCCGAGGCACGCGCCAAGCAGGAAGCCGAGCAGCGCGTGCGGATGGAGGTCGAGAGCAAGGCCCACCAGGAAGCCGAGCGCAAGGCGCGCGCGGAAGCCGAGGCGCGCGCGAATGCGGCCGAGGAGGCCGTGGCCCAAGCGCTCGCCAAAGCGGAGGAGGCCGCGAAAGCCAAGACCGAAGCCGAGGAGAAAGCCGCCATTCAGGCGCTATCGGGCGGCGGCGGTGACGCGGAGTCCCAGGCGCGCATGGAAACCGCCATGAAGGCGCTGGAGGATGCCAAGTCCAGGGCGCGGTCCGAGTCCACGGCGCGGATCGAAGCCGAACGCAAGGCAAAAATAGAAGCCGAGACGCGCCAGCGCGAGGAAACCGAACGCCAGGCGCGCGAGGTGCTGGAGCGCAAGGAACGCGAGGAAGCGGACGCGCGCTCCAAGGCGCAGATGAAAGAGTTGCAGGATCAGGCCAACCGCGCCCGGCTGGAAGCCGAGATCCGATCCGAAATGGAGCGCAAGGCGCGCGAGGAGGCCGAAGCCAAAGCCGAGATCGAGCGCAAATCGCGCGAGGAGGCCGAAGCCAAGGCCGAGATCGAGCGCAAGTCGCGCGAGGAAGCGCTCGCCAAGGCGCGGGTGGAAGCCGAAACCAAGGCCCGCGCCGAGGTCGAGGGCATGATCGCCGCCGAGCGCAAGGCGCGCGAGGAAGCCGAAGCCAGGGCCAAGCAGGAAATCGCCTCCCGGATGGCGTCGGAAAAGAAGGCGCACGAGGAAGCCGAGCGCCAGGCCGTGATCGCGCGCAAGGCGCGCGAGGAAGCCGACGCCAGGACGCGCGAGCTCGCGAGCAGCGACAACGTGATGGCGGCGCAGCAGGCGCGTGAGCAGGCCGAGGCCATTGCCCGCCAGGCCGATATAGCGGTCACGCAGGCGCGGGCGCAACTGGAAACCGAGCGCCAGGCGCGCGCCCAGGCGGAGGACCGCGCCAAGACCGAGGCGGTGGCGCGCGTCATGCAGGAACAGCAGCTGCGCGCGAATTCCGAGGACGAGATCAAGGCGCGAGTCCAGCAGGAAATCAAGGCGCGCGAGGTGGCCGAGCGGGAGGCCGAGACGCGCTACCGGCAGGAGGCCGCGGCGCGCGCCAAGGCGGCAGCCGAGGAACGACGCAAGCGCGGGGAGGAATTGAAGCCGGCGATCGCGCCGGTCCGCGTCAAGAAAGCGTCTCGCTGGCCGTTGAAGACCGGCATCGTCGCCGTGCTGCTGGTGGCGGGCACCGTCGGGGTGCTGGAAGTCGTGCCGCTCAATAATTTCATCGGCGGCGCCCAGCAGATCCTCTCGAAGCGGCTGGAAATGCCAGTGACGATAGGCAACCTGCGTTACTCCCTGCTGAGCCGGCAGCTGATACTCGAGCAGGTGGGCATCGGCAAGCTGCAGGAAATCAAGATCGATACCCTCGCCATCAGCGCATTCCCGACGACGCTCCTCGGCGATGCCAAGAGCTTCGACGATGTCGAAGCCACGTCGGTCAGCATCGGCCAGGATTCGCTGGCGATGGTGCCGGAATGGGTGAAGCCGCAACCCGCCAATTCGCCGCTACAGGTGCGGCGCCTCAAGCTGAAGTCGGTCAAGCTCGCGGTCAAGGCGCTGGAGCTCGCGCCCTTCGACGCCGATATCTTGCTGGGCACCCATGGCGCCCTGCAGCGGGCGAGGCTCTCGGACGGCAAGCTGCGGCTCGATATCTCGCCGAAAGACAATGCGATACACGTCGGCCTGGAAGCGAGCAACTGGAAGCTGCCGCTCGGCCCGGCGGTCGAGTTCGACGAGCTCGCGCTGGCAGCGGTATTTCAGCCGCAGCAGGCCAGCATCACGAACATCCAGGGCAAGATCGGCCTCGCGCCGATAAGGGGCAGCGCCAAGGCGAGCTGGAGCGGCGGCGGCATCCGCGTCGAAGGCGATTTCAGCGTCACCAATGGCGACCTGGCGAAGTTGATGGCGATGTTTACCGGCGATTTCAGCGCAACCGGGCAGTTGAGCGCCAACGCCACCTACGCGCTCCAGGGAACGGCGCTGGAGAACCTGTTTGCCGAGCCGAAAGTGGAAGCGACCTTCAACATCGAACGCGGCGTGTTGAACAACGTCGATCTGGTGCGCTCCGTCCAGTCGCCTTCACGCGACGGCTTGCGCGGCGGCAAGACCGCGTTCAACACGCTGACCGGCACGCTCCAGGTTGCCGGCAGGAACCACTCGTTCCGCCAGCTTCAGCTCTCTTCCGGCCCGATGAACGCCAACGGCAACGTGGAGGTCGCTGCAAACGGCGACCTCTCGGGGCGCGTCAGCGCCGAGCTGGGCTCGAAAAACTTCATCGTGGCCCGCGGCACGCTCAACGTCGGCGGCAATCTCAAGACGCCGGCGCTTAGACCCTGAAGGGCGTGATTCGTGAATCGTGAATCATGATTCGATTCACAAAAAAGCCCGCTGACGCGGGCTTTTTTGTTGGAAGTTGCGGGCTTGTCACATGCGGCGGACGGGTGAAACCTGTTCCGGCCGGCCCGCGTCGCGCAGCGCAGCGATACGCACCTCGAGCGGCGGGTGGGACATCAGGAAGCGCATGATGCCGCCCCCGCCGGAGATGCCGAACGCGGCTATCTGCGCCGGCAGCTGGGACTGCTCCTGGTTCAGCTTCAGGCGCTCGAGCGCGGCGATCATCTTGTCGCGGCCGGCCAGCTGCGCGCCGCCCGCATCCGCGCGGAATTCGCGCCAGCGGCTGAACCACGCGACGATCATGGAAGCGATGAGCCCCAGCACCAGCTGGGCAACGATCGTCGTAATCCAGTATCCGGGACCCATCCCGCGGTCGTTCTTGAGCAGCACGCGGTCGACCACGAAGCCGATGACCCGCGACAGGAAGATCACGAAGGTGTTGAGAACGCCCTGGATCAGCGTGAGCGTAACCATGTCGCCGTTGGCGACGTGGGAGACTTCGTGGCCCAGCACCGCCTCGGCCTCGTCCTGGCTCATGTTCTGAAGCAGCCCGGTGCTGACCGCGACCAGCGCGCTGTTGCGATTCCAGCCGGTCGCGAAAGCGTTGATCTCGGGCGCATCGTAGACCGCGACCTCCGGCATGCCGATGCCGGCCTTGCCGGCCTGGCGCTTGACGGTATCCACCAGCCAGCGCTCGGTCGTGTTCGACGGCACCTCGATCACCTGCGCCCCGGTCGCCATCTTCGCCATCCACTTGGAGATGAAGAGCGAGATGAAAGAGCCGCCGAAGCCGAAAATCGCGGCCATCAGCAGCAGGCCCTGGAGATTCAGCCCGGTGTCCTGCGCCAGCATGCGGTCGATGCCGAGGAGCTGCATGCTGACGGAGAGCACGGCCAGCACCGCGAAGTTGGTGATGATGAGTAGCAGGATGCGCTTCATAAGAGGTCTATTCTCCTGTTGCATTCAAGGTGAGTTAGATGGGGCCGGAATACCCGAGTTCAATAACCGTTCCACCGCAGTCTACCATTTTTATCTTAAAGGAAATCAGGACACGCCAGCCTTGGCCAGCAGCGGCCCGATGGCGTTGGCGTAGTAACCGAGCAGGGCGAGCTCGTCGGGGTTGGCGCGGTAAGAATCGTCCCCCTCCAGGACGATCTGGCGCAGCAGCAGCATGCGCAGGCCGACCCCGATCGCGTAGTCGAGGTCGCCGCGCGGCAGGTAGACGTGCGCGCCCGCCTGCTCCAGGCGCATGATGAGATCGTAGATCGCCGACTTCAGCTCGAGCTCGGACCATCCGGCATCGCGGTTTCGCAGGAACACGGTGGCGACCAGCGACACCGGCAGCACCGGGATGATGCCGGCGATCGCCTCCATGATACGGGCGCCGACCCGCTCGACCTCCGCGTGGCGCGCCTCCTCGCCCAGATGCCGGAAGTCGGCGCCGCCGCGCTTCACGTAGTCTCGCATCGAGATCGGCCGGCCGAAGTTGACGCAGGCATAACCGAAGCGGAACCAGCGGCCGGTCAGCATCAGCCACAGATTGGAACCGGCGAACGACATCGTCCGCGCGATCGCGTAGAGCGCCCCCCGCTTCGGCGCTTCCGCGTCGAGCTTCAACAGCAGCGTGCGGTCCTCGAGCACGCGGTCGTAATTGATGCCCACCGGGATGAACACGAGATCGCGCTCACCGGCGGGGTCGAAGTTCTTCAGCATGTAGTCGAGCAGCCCGAGCCGCGGTGGCCGCAGTCTGCCGTCGACCGATAGCCCGCCTTCGGGATAGACCGCCTGGGGCACGCCCGCCTCGACCGCCATCTGCACGTAGCGCTGGAGGACAGTGCGGTAGAGGGCATCGCCGGAATTGCGCCGCACGAAATAGGCGCCCATCGAGCGGATCAGCTGCTGCAGCGGCCAGATCCTCGCCCATTCGCCCACGGCGTAGGAAAGCGCCACGCGCTCGGCGGCGAGAAACGCCACCAGCACGTAATCCATGTTGCTGCGGTGGTTCATCACGAACACCACGCTCGACTTCGGGTTGACCGATGCCAGCGACTGAGTGTCGGTATAGCCCAGCCGCACGCGGTAGAGCTTCTTGGCGAGCGCCTTGGCCAGCCAGTAGCCGACGCGGAAATAGAGGTAGGCGTTGAACGCCGGCACGATTTCGCGCGCGTAGCGGTCCACCCGCTGCGAAACGATGTCCCGTGGCAGCCCTTTCGCTTGGCACTCCTGCCCGATGGCGGCCTGCACCTTCGGATCGTGGAACAGGCGGTCGACCAGCACCTGGCGCCGGGTCAGCTTGAACTGCGGCAACTCGACGTTCAACCGGGTGTTGATCTCGTGGATGGCGCGGTTCACCTTGCGCCGCAGGTACCACCGCACGCCCGGCATCAGCAGCCGGTCGAGCGCCGCCCATAGCGCAAGCAGCGCGAGAATGATAAACGCCCAGAGTGGCAGCGTGATGGTGGATGCCATGCTTTTCGCTATCGGCTATCGGCTATCATAAGCAGCGATCACCACCATGCGCAAACGACGCCTGATTCTCGCCGCCGGCGGCGCCGCCCTCCTGGGCGGCTGCGGCTTTTCCATCGAGCATGGCTTGACCAATCCCTGCCGCACGTGGATGCCGCGCGAGCTGGCGAACGACGAAGCGGTGCAGGCGGCGTGGGAAGGCGTGGACCCCGCCCGCGTCTGGGACTGCCACGCGCATCTCGTCGGCACCGGCGACTCCGGCAGCGGCATCTGGCTGAATCCCGGCATGCTGAGCATGACGAACCCGGCGCAATACGCGCAGCGACTGTTCTTCCTCAACGCCGGCTGCGCGCACGACGCGCCGGGACGCGTTGACAACAGCTACGTCGAGCGCATGCACAATCTCCTCGACGGCATGCGCCCGGGCGTAAAACTCATCCTGCTCGCATTCGACCGGCATTACGCCGAGAACGGAGAGCCCGTTCCGGCGGAAACCGCGTTCTACGTCCCCAACGAGTACGCGATGGCGATAGCGCGGCGCCATCCCCGCTATTTCGAGTGGGCCGCCTCCATCCATCCCTACCGCCGCGACTGCCTGGAGGCGCTGCGCGAGGCGAAGGCCGGCGGCGCGCGCGCGGTCAAATGGCTGCCCGCCGCGATGGGCATGGACCCCTCCTCTCCCCGTTGCGATGCGTTCTACACCGAGATGAGAAAACTCAACCTGCCGCTCATCTCCCACGCCGGCATGGAGCGCGCGGTGCGCGTTTCCGACCGCCAGCACCTGGGCAACCCCCTGCTGCTGCGGCGTCCGCTGGAGCACGGGGTACGGGTGGTGGTCGCGCACTGCGCCACTTTGGGAGAGGACCGCGACATCGACCGCGGCGCGAACGGCCCTTATGTGGAGAGTTTCACGCTGTTCGCACGGCTGATGGATGAAGCGCGTTACGGCAAGACGCTTCTCTACGGCGACCTCTCCGCGGTGACCCAGCAGAACCGGTCCGGCCCGGCGCTCGCCAGGCTGATCGAGCGCAGCGACTGGCACTCCCGGCTCATCAACGGCTCCGACTATCCCCTGCCCGGCATCATGCCGCTCTATTCGATGAGCCGGCTCGCCGAGTTGGGCTTCATCGAAGCGCGGCTCGCGCCGGTGCTGACCGCGATACGCGAATACAATCCGCTGCTGTTCGATTTCGTGCTGAAACGCAGCCTTCGCGCCGGGAACAAGTCCTTCCCCCGGGGCGTGTTCGAGACCCGCCCGCTGTTCGCGGCATAAGCGGAAAACTTCCCCACCGGAAAGGTTTTCGATTAACATTGTTTTGCCGGCTGAAATGCCGGTTTGTGAGTTGCCAGGCACAGCCCCCTTCGAGCCGCCGACCGAGACTTCAATTGCCGAGTCGCACCCTGCCCCGAACCTCCATGCAATCCAAGCTGAAATTTGATCCCGCGCTGTCGTCGGAGGAATTGCGCGGTTTCTCGCGCACGGTGGCGGAGATCGAGTGGCTGCTGCTGATCCTGGTCATGCTCTACCAGGTGGTGCTGTCTCCCGACGAGGAGACCACGGCGGCGCTGTCGATGGCGATGTTCTTCTTTGCCGCCTTCGTGCTCTCCTATCACTACGCCAGCTTCTACAGCAAGGAAACCTACTGGAAGATCGCGATCGAGACCGGGGCGATGATCGTGTTCATCACCTGGGTGCTGAGATATACCGGCGGCGCCGACAGCCCGCTGAGCGATTTGTACCTCCTGGTGATCATCGTCAGCGCGCTGACGCTGGGCAAGTTCGCCACGCTGGTCGAAATGGGGCTGATTGTCCTGTGTTATATGTGGCTCGGCTATCCGTCACCGGCCCATGACGTGTTCTCGCTGCCATTCCTGACCAAGCTGCTGGCGCAGGTCTCCCCGATGGTGCTGGTGGCCTACATCACCACCATGCTGTCGTCCGACATCCGCACCGCCTACGGCCGCTCCTTCGGCCAGATGAAGCTCCTGTCCGAAACCGACGATCTCACCGGCGTGATGAATTTGCGCGGCTTCACGTCAGCCTCCGAGCAGATTTTCCAGCAAGCCGAGCGCTATGCCCGGCCCTTCAGCGTCCTGATGATCGATTCAGACAGCCTCAAGCTGGTGAACGACACCCTCGGGCACGAGGCCGGCGACCGGCTGCTCAAGCTGACGGTGCAGTCCATCAAGAACGAGTTGCGCACCAACCCGATGCGCCAGCCCGACGTGGTTGCGCGCTACGGCGGCGACGAATTCGTGGTGCTGCTGCCCGAGACCACCTGCAACAGCGCGGTCATCGTGGCGGAACGCATCCGCAAGGGGATGGAAGCGACCCCGATTTCCGCGCGCGGACAGACGGTGATGGCGACCGTCAGCATCGGCGTCGCCAGCTACCCGGACCATGGCCGGGACTTCGAGTCGGTGCTGGGTAAAGCCGACCAGGCAATGTATTCAAGCAAGTCGACCGGCAAAAACCGCACCACCGCGTTTTCCGCCTGACGGCAGCAAGACCGTGATTCGTGATTCGGCTCGCCCCTAATGGCTGCCTCCCCCGACTGCGGGGATAAGTAAGCCACATCGACTCACGACTCACGCTTTTCCCTTGAGCGGCCTGGCCGGAAGTAATCCACGTCATCGTAATAGCCCTCGCGCTCGTTGTCGGCGCACCAGCCGGGAACGCCCAGCACCGGCACCACCTCCAGCTCGCGGGTCGCGGCCAGGCGGGCCGGATCGGCGAGATGCGCCGCGACCGCCGCGTCGATGACGGCGAGTTGCTCCCGGAGCGGGGCCGCGATGAGCCCGGGTTCCGTCCTCAGCACGATGCCGCGCCCGGTGATGCCGGTGAAAGGACGCAAGGCTTTCTCGTAGAGCGCGTGCCCGAATATGAAGAAGCGCATCCGCGCCTGCAGCCGCGAGCGGTTCAACCAGAACAAGTCCTTCCAGCGCCACTCCCGCAGGCAGGCGAGCAATTCGTCGTCGTCCGCCGCCACGATCACCCCGCCTTCGTCGAAGAGCGTGAGCGCGTCCTGCGCGGGGCCGCGGTTCGGCGCTCGCACGGCGGCCTGTTCGTTCAGCGCGGCGTAGTGGCGCGCATTGAGCGCCGCCTTGGCGCCGGGGAAAGCGAGCCATACGAGAACGTTGAAATAGTCGTGCCAGTCGTCTTCGCGAAACAGCAGCTCGCCCTTGAGATAGAGCCGGGCCTCGTATTTTTCCTCGAGCGACGCTGGCTTTCTTCCCGGCGGCACGAGGCGAAGCGGCAGGCCGCCCACGTTGCGCACCGGTGGCTCGCGCGCATCGAGCATGCGCTGCAGGTCGACAAGCCGCGGCCGCCCGGCGCCGGGCGCCGGCGCGTGCGCGCGCAGGGGCTCGAACATCGGCGAGCGCGCGAGGAAGTCGGGGTCCCAGTCCATGAGGGATGAGGGAAGGGCCTGTTCCAGGTTCCAGGTTCCAGGTTCCAGGTTCCAGGTTCAAGGTTCAAGGTTCAAGGTTCAAGGTTCAAGGTTTAACTTGGAACTTTGAACTTGGAACTTTGAACGGGGTGTCACCCGTATCTCGTATCTCGTATCTCGTATCTCGTATCTCGTATCCCGTATCCCGTATCCCGTATCACGCATCCCTTCGATGTAAAGTAAAATTTTGGCTTTCTCGATTTCGATGGGATTATGACAGAGAGAGTCGAATGCGCCGTGATCGGCGCCGGCGTGGTCGGCCTCGCCATCGCGCGCAAACTCGCCCTGAGCGGCCGCGAGGTGGTGGTGCTCGAGGCCGAGAACGCATTCGGCACGCATACCAGCTCGCGCAACTCCGAGGTGATCCACGCCGGCATTTACTATCCCACCGGGTCGCTCAAGGCCCGCCTGTGCGTCGCCGGCCGAAAAGCGCTCTACCGCTACTGCGCCGAGCACGACGTCCATCACCGCCGCATCGGCAAGGTGATCGTCGCCTGCGACGAGTCCGAATTGCCAGGCCTCAAGAAGTACAAGGCGCAGGCGGAAATCAACGGGGTCGACGACTTGAGGATGCTGACTGCGGACGAGCTGGCGGCGATGGAGCCCGAGGTGCGCTGCGTGGCCGGCTTCCTCTCGCCCTCCACCGGCATCGTGGACAGCCACGGGCTGATGCTGGCCTACCTGGGTGAAGCCGAGGGCGGCGGCGCCTCGCTCGCGCTCGGCAGCCCGGTGGTCTCGGGCCAGGCCGGGAACGATGGCATCCTGCTCGAGGTCGGCGGCGCGGAACCCATGTCGGTGACGTGCGACATCGTGGTGAACAGCGCGGGCTTCAGCGCGCAGGCCGTGGCGCGCACGATCGCCGGCCTGCCCGCGCAAACCATCCCGGCGTCCCACTACGCCATCGGTCATTACTACACCCTCACCGCCGCCGCGCCTTTCCGCCACCTGGTCTACCCGGTCGCGCGCCAGGACTGGCTCGGCGTGCACGTCACCCTCGACCTCGGCGGCCGCGTCAAGTTCGGGCCCGATTTCACGTGGATCGACCGCGTGGATTATCGCTTCGACGAGAGCCGCGAGGCGGCGTTCTACCAGGCGATCCGGCGCTATTACCCGGGGCTCAGGGACGGCACGCTCCAGCCCGGCTATACCGGCATCCGGCCCAAGATCCACGGGCCCGGGGAGCCCGTTCCCGACTGGGCGATACAGGGGCCGCGCGACCACGGCGTGGCGGGCCTCGTCAACCTCTACGGCATCGAGTCGCCGGGGCTCACTTCCTCCCTCGCCATTGCAGACCATGTCGTTGCGTTGCTCGGCAATTGACGTATCAGCGCGCGCGGCATGATTATTTTTGCTATTCTGGACAAATGTCATATGAATAACCTGCGGATTCGATCAGAATCAACATGTTGCGCTGTCGGAATTTTCCCGGCTTAGCGCCCAACGATGCTTGACAGCTACAGCCAGACCGCGAAAGGCAAGGCAGAGATTGCGGCCAAGCCGGGAAAGCTCCCGACCGGGCTGAAAACCCTCCTCGGCATGATCAGCGACAAGGCGACGATCGCCGATCTGAAGATCAAACTGCCGCAGGTTCCCCTGGACAAGCTGCGCGCCGCCCTGGACGGCCTGGTTGCCGATGGCTATGTTCAGCTCGAGACCGCGGCGGCGGCGGCCCAGAAATCCGGGCTCGACTTCGCGCAATTCATCAACCGGCCGGTCAAGGAACCGACGTTCCAGCAGATCCAGCAGGCGGAAGCGACGCTGTCGGGAATCACGGCCGCGAAAAAAGCGGGTTATTACGTTCACATCATCAACCGGTCCGCCACGCGCGTGCAGCCGCACGCCGGCGGCAACCAGTACACCGTGCTGGTCATCGACTCCGACCAGGCCAATTCGCTCGTCGTGACGCGCGTGCTGCTGCTCGCGAAGTTCGAAACCCGCGCCGCCGTGACGCAGGATGAGATCGTCGCGCAGCTCAACCGGCAGCCGCCGGCCGACGTGATCGCCATGGACATAGAGCTGCCCGACGTCATCGGCCTCGAGCTGCTGGGACGCCTGCGCGAGCATCCGGTCTACAAGTCGGTGCCGATCATCGTCATGACCGCCAAGGTCGAGCATGACGACATCGTGGCCGCCCTCGCCTACGGCGCGAGCGGCTACATGACCAAGCCGTTCAAGCCCGAGGTGTTTCTCGACAGCGTCAAGGCAGTGCTTGGCCTCTGACGCGATACGAGATTCGAGATACGGATGACACCCCGTTCAAAGTTCCAAGTTCCAAGTTCCAAGTTCCAAGTTCAAAGTTCCAAGTTAAACCTTGAACCTTGAACCTGGAACCTGGAACACGCCCTTCCCTCATCCCTAGTCAACAACCGCAATTCCCTCGACCTCCACCAGGAACTCGGGTTTTGCGAGGGCCTGAACGCCCACCAGCGTGCTGGCGGGCGGGTTGTCCTTGTTCACGTGGCGCGCGCGCACTTTCCCCATCAGGTCGCGCTGCTCGGGCTTCAGGTTGACCACGTAGACGGTGATCTTCACCAGGTCGTTCATCGTGGCGCCCGCGCCCTTCAGCGCCAGCCCCACGTTCTGGTACACCTGCTCCGCCTGCGCCGCCAGGTCGCCCGCGCCGACGAGCTCGCCCTTTTCGTTCAGCGCGATCTGCCCCGCGACGTACAGCGTCCTGCCGCCGCGCGTTGCCACGACGGGCGTATAAGTGCCGGGACGTACGAGTCCCTCCGGATTGATGAAACGTTTCTCTGCCATGGCTCTTCTCCTTTTCAGTGAAGTCTCAGTATCTGTTTGAATCTTGTAAATCTTGTAAATCCTGTCCATTACTTCGCGTGGCGGTCGAGGAAAGCCCCCAGCTGCGACACCCACTCCTGCCGCGTGAAGACAAAGCCTTCGTTGTGTCCGCCGCGCATCTCCAGGAACGCCTTGGGCCCGCTCGCCGCCTCGTAGAGCGCTTTCCCGTGCGAGAACGGAATGATGTCGTCATCACGGCTGTGCGCGACGAAAACCGGCGATCGGATCCGCTTGAGGTTCGCGAGATTATCGTAGCCGATGCGGCTGATGAGACGTACCGGCAGGAACCAGTAGACCCTCGCGCCGAGATCCGTTGCCGAGGTGAAAGTCGAAAACAGCAGCACGGCCCGCGGCTGCATTGAAGGGGAAGGGATGAGGGACATTTCTGCCGCCAGCCAGCTCGCCACCGCTCCGCCGAGGGACTCTCCCGCGACCACGACATCGCGCGGCGCTGACTTGCGCACGTTGCGCAGGTAGTCCCATGCCGCCTCGGCATCGCGGTAAGTCCCCTCCACCGAGGGCGTGCCGGTGCTCTTGCCGTAGCCGCGGTAATCGACGATGAGGGTTGAATGGCCCAGGCGGTTGAACATCAGCAGGTAGTCGAGGCGGTGCGAGATGTTGCCGGCGTTGCCGTGAAAGAACAGCACCGTGCCGCGCGCGTCCTCGACCGGCACCCACCAGGCCTGGAGCGTCTCGCCATCGGCGGTCAGGATCTCCACCGTCTCGAATTTGAGCCCGTAGGACTGCGGCGTGACCGCGACCTCGCGCCCGATTTCGGGGTAGTAAACCAGCCGTGACTGGAACACGAACACGAGCGCCACCACCGCCGCGTAGGCGATGGCAACCGAGATCAGGATTTCCCCCACCATGCGCGGCATCGCGGCTACCAGCGGAAGGTGGCGCCGGCCGGGAATATCGTGTCGGTTCCGGGCATCAATCCACCTTGGCGCCGGACTCCCTGACCACTTTCGCCCACTTGGAGAAATCCGCGCGGATGATCCTGGCAAATTCTTCCGGCGTGCCGCCGGCGACGTCCGCCCCCTGGGAAGCGAGCCGGCTCCGCAGATCGGCCGAGGCGAGCCCGGCGTTGAATTCCCGGTTCAGGCGCGCGACGATCGGGCGCGGCGTTCCCGCCGGCGCGAGGATGCCGAACCAGTTGACCACCTCGTAACCCCGCACGGTTTCCGCGATTGCGGGGAGATCGGGGAACGACGGCGAGCGTTGCGGGCCCGTGACCGCCAGCCCGCGCAGCTTGCCGCTCTTCACCTGCGGTGAAAGCGGAACCGCGCTGGAAATGGTCAGCCTCACCTGCCCCGCCAGCATGTCGGTGATCATTGGTCCGACGCCCTTGTACGGGACATGCACCAGATCCACCCCCGCCATGCTCTTGAACAGCTCCATGGCGAGGTGGCTGGAGGCGCCGCTGCCCCCCGAGCCGTAATTCACCTGCCCGGGCGAGGCTTTCGCATGCGCGATCAACTCCTTCACCGATCTTGCCGGGAGCGCGGGGTGGGACGCCATCATCAGCGGCACCGCCACGAACTGCACCACCGGCGCGAAGTCCCTGACCGCGTCGTACGCCACCTTGCGATAGAGGTGAGGGTTGATGACGTGCGGGATCGAGGTAAATAGCAGCGTGTAGCCGTCGGGGCTGGCCCGCGCCGCGGTCTCGGTTGCGATCAGGCTGCCCGCCCCGCCGCGATTGTCCACCACCACCTGCTGGCCGACGCCCTCGGTAAGCCGCTGGGCCGCGATGCGCCCAAGAATGTCCGCCGCGCCGCCCGGGGGAAAGCCCACGATCAAGCGGATCGGCCGGTCAGGGTATGCCGCTTCGCTTTCGCGAACCGGCATGAACTGAACCGCAATCACTATCAAGAACAGTACAGCTTTCATGCAATATCTCAGATCTTGCTTTTCATGGCGTACCCGGCGTTCTAATCAGTCCGTACTGATATTGGATTTGCTTGGCGTCTCGGCGTCTTGGCGGTTCAAACTATTGTTGCCCTTCTTGGCGGCAGTTCGTACTTATCTTTGATTTGCTTGGCGTCTTGGCGTCATGGCGGTTCAACCTGATGTGCCCTTCTTGGCGGTCCTGGCACCTTGGCGGTTCAATTGTCTCACTCCGGTTTCGCACCCGACGCCTTCACCGCCTTCGCCCACTTCGCGATTTCCGACCTGATGAACGCGGCGAATTGCTCCGGCGTGTCGCCGACGAAATCCGCCCCTTCGGCACTCATGCGGTCGCGGATGTCCGGCGCCTGGATGGCCTTGGTGGACGCAGCGTGCAGCTTCACGATGATATCGCGCGGCGTGCCGGCCGGCGCCGCCATGCCGAACCAGGAGCCGGTCTCGAAGCCCTTCAACCCCTGCTCGTCGAGGGTCTGCAAGTCTCCCGAGGCCGCGACGCGCTTTAAGCTGGTGACGCCCAGCCCGCGCAGCCGCCCGCTCTTCACGTGCGGAATCGTGGACACCATCGCGCCGAAATAAATCTCGATGTGCCCCGCCACCACGTCGATCAGCGCCGGCGTCGCGCCCTTATAGGGAACGTGGACCATCTTCACGCCCGTCATGCTCTTGAAGATCTCCGCAGCGAGGTGATGCGGGCTGCCAATGCCGGTCGAGCCGTGCCGCAGCGCGTTGGGATTGGCCCTGGCGATCGCGATCAGGTCCTTCGCGTTCTTCGCCGGGATCGAAGGATGGCAAACCACGATGCCCGGCACCTTCGCGAAGTTAGTGACAAACACGAAGTCCCTGAGCAAGTCGAAGTTGAGCTTGGCATATAACGTCGGGTTGATGGCGTTGGCGACCGTCGGCATGAACAGCGTGTAGCCGTCGGGCGCCGCTTTCGCGCCGACCTCGGTGGCTATATTGGTGCCGGCACCGGGCCGATTCTCGACGATCACTTGCGGGCCCCATGCTTCCGTCAGCTTCTGCCCTACCGCGCGCGCCAGCATGTCCGCCGTGCCGGCGGGCGTGTAACCCACGATGTAGCGTATCGGCTTCGCCGGGTAGTTCGCCGCCGTCTGCGCGAACGCGGGAGGCGCAGCAAGCGCGAGCACGGCCGCGACTGCGCGGCAGAATGATGAATGATGAATGATGAATGATGACATGAGAGCCAATGATGAATTATGAATGATGAATGATGACCCGATAATGCTCGCTTCAGGGCTTGGTTTTACTCCATTCATCATTCCGCATTCCGCATTTATCATTTGTTGTCTCCCGAGACCCGTTGTCCAAGACAGTTGCTCACAGCCGCGGCGATTGCCTCTGAAATCCGCTGACGAACGGTGGGGTCGCGCATGCGCATTTCCTCGTCGCGGTTGACGATCACCCCGGCCTCGAACAACAGCGCCGGGACGGCTGCGGTCTTCAGCACCGCCAGGTTGTCGAAATAATGCACGCCGTTCGCCTCGTCGGCGAAAGGGCGATTCTCGCCCAGAACGGGGTCGGCGTGGTAGCGCGAAGGCGTGAATCCCGCCTTTCGCAGCCCCGCCCCGATCGCGGACGCGCATTTCAGGCTCGCCGCAGTCCGGGGATTCAGGTTGGAAACGAACAGCGAGAACCCGTAGAAGCGGTCGCTGTAGCTGCGGGCAGCGCCTTCATGCTCCCACGCGGACAGGAACCGGGGTTGCACCGAATCGTGGTGGATCGAAATGAAAAGGTCCATGCCTGAGGCGCGCGGAGCACGTTTTCCGAGATCCCCGGCCATTCCATCGTCGCCAATCAGGATGGTGCGATGGCCCGCGCGCCTTAACGAATCAGAAATTTCCCTGGCTAGCCGCAGGTTGTACTCGAACTCGGGAACGCCGCGGGCACTGATCACGCCCGGATTCTTCAGATAATGCCCGACGTCAACCGCGATGCTGGCGGCGCATGCTGCTGACGCCAGCGCTACAAGCAGAAAACCGAAAATTAGTCGCCAAGACGCCAAGGCCGCCAAGAACATCCAAAACGAAATTAGATTCAAAGACAAACTACTGTATGGAGTGCACCGCCTCAACCTTTCTCCATGGTTCTTGCTTCCGCTCCGGCGCTCCAGACCCGATAACGCACTTCAACGCCTTCCGGCACGTAGACCACGATGGGCAGGCGGCTATTGTAACGGACGAAATAGGGTTCGCCCGCCAGCGTGATGAACCGATCCACTTTCGGCACGTTGGGATCGACCGCCATGAGCGTGCCCGCCATTGGCCCGAGCTTGGCTACCTTGTAGCGCGTGTATCCCCAACCCTTGATCGTCTCCTGTTCGATCCTGCCCCCGAAGAAGAAACGGTTCCGCGCATCGACCTGTACCGTCTTGCCCACGATCAGCTCCACCCGGTAAGCGGATTCATCGACCCGCTTGGGAAGCTGCAGGACAAATCGAACCATTCCCTCCTCGGCCGGAGGAAAGGCTTTCATGTTGTCCGCCGCCTGGACAACGGGCAGCGAAAACAAGAACGCGAGGGCCGCAACCAGTCTTGCCGCGATCATGCCTTCTCCTTGCGCCAGGCTTTAATCAAGGTTTGACGCCCGTTGTGATTATTTTCATGGCGTCTTGGCGTCTTGGCGGTCAAATAATTCTTTTCTTTCTTGGCGGTTCGGATTTCACCATCCCAGCACATACGCCGGCCGCCGCGGGTCCGCGCCACCGTGCAGCACCCCGTTCTTGTGGTCGTTAACGATGGTGCACACCGAGCCGGCGAGCCACGTCATCTCGTCCCACTCATAGACCTTGTGCCCCATGTCCCGGAGTTCTTCCCCGAATTCCTCGGCGAGGCTTTTTTCCATGTGGAGCCGCCCGGGATAGTACGGGTGCGGCTCGAACGAGCCGGGGAAACTGTAGCCCGCGAAGCGCGGCGCTTCCACCGCGGCCTGCGGCCCCATGCCGAACACGTTGATGTTAAGGAACACCTGCAGCATGGCCTGGCATTGCACGTCGCCGCCCGGCGTGCCGAACGGCATGTAGACGCGTCCATTCTTGAGAGCCATTGCCGGATTGGGCGTCAATCGCGGGCGCTTGCCCGGAGCGACCGAGCACGGATGCGAAGGATCGGACCACGATTGCGTGCCGCGCCCCGAGCACAGGATGCCCACGCCGGGGATGATAGGCGTCTTGTCCGAGCCGTCGCTCGGCGTGCAGGAGAACGCGTTGCCGTCGCTGTCGATCACGCACAGGTACGAAGTGTCGCCCGGCCCCGGCGCCTCGTCTGACTCGGGAGCCGGGACGCAGCGCTGCCGGATGTCCGCCAGCGTCTCGGGATCACCCGCCGGCGGCATTTCCCCCCACGCTTTTTCGAGACTGATCATCGAGTGGCGGTGCGCCGAGTAGCGGTCCGAAAGCAGCCCCTTCATCGGCACCTTGATGAAGCGCGGGTCGCCGAAATGATGGTGGCGGTCGGCGTAGGCGAGCTTCAGCGCTTCCGTCACGACGTGGATGTACTGCGTCGAGTTGTGGCCCATCGCCTTCAGGTCGAAGCCGTTGAGGATATTGAGCGCCATCGGCAGCACCGGTCCCTGCGACCACGGGCCGCAGGCGTGCAGCTCGATGTCGTCGAAGCGCGTGCGCACCGTGGGCTCGAACTTCACGCGGAATTCCGCGAAGTCCTCGAAGCGCATCGGGCCGCCTTCCTTCTCGATGAACTTCGTCACCGTGCGCGCGATGTCGCCCTTGTAGAACGCGTCGCGCGCCGCCTGGAGCCCCGCCTTCCTGCTCTTGCGCGCGGCCTTTTTTTCCTGGTCCGCCATGTACTGCATCGTCCTGCCGAGGTCGGGCTGGCGAAAGACCTCGCCCACTTCGGGCGGCCGCCCTTTCGGCAGGAATACTTTCTTGCTCGCCGGCCAGCGCTGGTAGTTTTCCTCGTTCTTCTTGATGAACTCCGACATCATCGGGTGCATCGGGAAGCCCTCGCGCGCGAAGCGAATGGCGCGGGAGGCGACATCGCCGAAGCTCATGGTGCCGAAATGCTCGAGCGCGGTCAGCCACGCGTCCGGCGCGGCCGGCACCACGCAGCGCTCCACCCCTTTCGGGATCTTGCCGCCGTGCTTCTTCTGGAAATAATCCGGCGTGATCATTTTGGGCCACACGCCGAGGCCGTCGATGCAGTGCACCTTTTTGTTCTTCGCCGTGTAGATGATCTGCGGCGCCACCCCCGCAAAATTCACCTTGTCGGTCTGCAGCACCCCGATCGCGATGCCCGCCGCCACGCCGGCATCGATGGCATTGCCCCCGGCCTCCAGGACCTCGAAGCCGGCGTGCGCGGCGAGGTAGTGACCGGCGGAAATCACGTGCTTGGTGCCCATGATGCTCATGCGCCTGGTAGCCATGGCTGTATCCTCTACTTTGTTGGCGGGTGGAATTCCGGTAGATTCTAGCAGTCTGCCGGACGTGTCCGGCAGACTGCTAACAGAAAAACCGCCCAAACCATTCAAATGAAACCGAACCTACCCGCCCTGATCGCGGTTCTTGTTCTCGCCATGGCGGCCCCGGTGGCCATCGCGCAGCCAGGCCCGTGGAAACCCGCCAGGAATGTCGAAATCATCGTCGGCGTCGCGCCCGGTGGCGGCATCGACCGCACGGCGCGTCTCATTCAGAAAATCCTGCAGGACCAGCGCCTGATCGAGGTGACGGCAACCGTCGTCAACAAGCCGGGCGGCGGCGGCACCCTCGCGCAGTCTTATCTCAACCAGCGCGCGGGTGACGCGCACCTCTGGGAGATCACCGCTACATCACTGCTGACCAATCACATCACCGGCAAGAGCCAGCTCGGGCACAAGGATTTCACGCCGATTGCGATGCTCTCGGACGAGTACATCGGATTTCTGGTACGGCAGGACTCGCCGCTCAAGAGCGGCAAGGATCTGCTCAACCTGTTCAAGACCGATCCGGAATCGCTCCCCATCGGCATCGCCACCGCCGCCGGCAACACCAACCACATCGCGGCCGGGCTTGCTGCGAAAGCCGCCGGCGGCGACGTGAAAAAGCTCAGGGTCGCCGTGTTCGGATCGGGCGGCGAGGCGATGACCGCTCTGCTGGGCGGGCACGTCGGCCTGGTCGCGACACCCTCGGCCAACGCGATACCGCATCTGCAATCCGGGAGAATGCGCGTGCTCGCGGTTGCCGCGCCGGCGCGGCTCGAGGGGGCACTCGCGGCCGTCCCCACCTGGAAAGATCAAGGCGAGAACATCATTGTTGCCAACTGGCGGCCGGTGATCGGGCCGAAGGGATTGTCCGCAGCCCAGGTCGCTTTCTGGGAGGAAGTGTTCGATAAAGTCACCCGCAGCGACGAATGGAAGAGCGATGCCGCCCGCTCGGGCAGCGTCAACCATTACATGAACAGCCGCGAACTCGCCGCTTACTTCGATGCCCAGTACGCGCAGTTCAAGGCGATACTCACCGAGCTGGGGCTGGCCAAATTGCCGTGATTCTTGACCAGAAACCAACCTGAACCCATTACAGCCACGGCATCACACGGAAGGGCACGGACGGACGAGCAACACGTGGTCCCTGCTTTCTGCCAGGTCGTTTTCAATGTCCGTGTGTTTCCGTGTGTTTCCGTGGCTAAGTTTTGCGGGCAGACCGGCGCGCCGGTCACAACACCCCCTGTAGTATGATTCCAGTTCGCACTACATAAATAAAACCCAGGAGGAGTTCGACATGATTTCATCACTGCGCCGCCCGGTACTGGCTTGTTTCGCCGCCCTGCTCGCAACCGCTTCAGCCGTGGTCTGCGCCCAGGCCTATCCGGTCAAACCGGTGCGCCTGATGGTGCCGTTCGTCGCGGGCGGCAATACCGACATCATCGCGCGCGTCGTTACGCCGGAAATGAGCAAGGCGCTGGGCCAGCAGCTCATCATCGAGAACCGCGGCGGCGCCGGCAGCGTCATCGGCACCGAGGTGGTGGCCAAATCGCCGCCCGACGGCTACACCATGTTGATGGTGTCGGCGGCACACGTCATCAACCCGGCCATGGCCAAGAAGCTGCCGTACGACTCGATCAAGGACTTCGCGCCTATCACCATCGTGGCTGACGTCCCGACCGCTTTTGCCGTGCATCCCCAGTTGCCAGTGAAGAACGTGAAGGAGTTCATCGCGCTCGCCAAGGCGCGCCCGGGGCAGCTCAACTACTCGACGGCTGGGCGCGGCACGGTCGGCCACTTGTCGGCCGAGCTGCTGAGCTCGATGGCCGGCATCAAGATGGTCCACATCGCCTACAAGGGCACCGGGCAATCGATCACGGACCTGGTCGCAGGGCACGTGCAACTTCAGTTCTCGAGCATGCCGGCGGTAATCAACCAGGCGCGCGCCGGCAAGCTGCGCCTGCTCGCGCAAACCGGCGAGAAGCGCTCTGCCGCAGCCCAGGACGTCCCGACCATGGTGGAATCCGGCGTCAAGGGCTTCGTGGTTTCGAGCGGCTTCGGCCTGCTCGCGCCGGCCGGCACGCCGCGAGCCATCATCGACCGCGTGCACGGCGCGGCAGTCAAGGCGCTCGCGGACCCGTCGGTGAGGAGCAATCTCTCCGGACAGGGCGCGGAACCGGTAGGCAACACGCCGGAGGCCTACGACGCGTTCAACAAGGCCGAGATCGCGAAGTGGATCAAGGTTGCGCGCGCGGCAGGCATCGAGCCGGAATGAACGGACAATGATGAATGCGGAATGATGAATGATGAATGAAAAAGCGCCTGGGCCGCGCATATCCGGACTTGGGTCATCATTCATCATTCATCGTTCATCATTGGCCTTCAGGTCATCATTCATAATTCATCATTGGCCCTGATGTCATCATTCATCATTCATCATTCATCATTTCGGGTGCTGCTGCCGGCGATCGCGTTTTTATTGCAGATAGCAACAGGGACGGCTGATGCTCAGCAGTTCCCGGTAAAGCCGATCCGCGTGGTCAACCCGGCGGCGCCGGGCGGCAACAGCGACATCTTTTTCCGCCTGTTGTCGCCGAAAATGATCGAGATCCTCGGCCAGCCGGTCGTCATCGATTATCGGCCCGGCGCGGGCGGCGTCATCGGCGCCGACCTCATCGCGAAGAGCCCGCCCGACGGCTACACGACGGGGATCGTGGCCGGCAGCTTCATGTTCAACCCGTCGCTGATGCGCAAGCTGCCCTACGACACCGTGAAGGACTTCCTGCCGCTTGGGCTCGTCGTGGACGTGCCGACCGGCGTGGTCGTGCATCCTTCACTGCCGGTCCGAAACGTGAAGGAGTTGATCGCGCTCGCCAGGGCGCGGCCCGGGCAGCTCAATTATTCGAGCTCGGGACCCGGCACGGTCGGGCACCTGTCCGGTGAACTGCTCAACTCGATCGCCAACATCAAGCTCGTCCATATTCCCTACAAGGGCATCGGGCCCGGCGTCATCGACCTGGTGGCGGGACACGTGCAGCTTTCGTTCCCCAGCACGCCCGTCATCATGGGACACGCGCGCCAGGGCCGGTTGCGCCTGATCGCGCAGGCCGGCGCGAAGCGGGCAACCTCGCTGCCGGACATCCCGACTGTCGAAGAAGCAGGTGTTCCGGGCTTCGTCGTGAGCAGCGGGTTCAGCTTCATCGGTCCCGCCGGAATTCCCAGGCCGATCGCGGAGCGGTTGAATGACGCGCTGGCAAAATCGATCCGCGACCCCGCGAACCGCAAGTTGCTGCTCGACCAGGGGGCTGAGCCCATCGGCAACACCATCGACGAGCACGCGATCGTCATCAGGAGCGAGATCGAGAAGTGGCGCAAGGTGACGAAGGCCGCAGGCATACAGCCGATGGATCCCTGATCGCGAAGGATGAAGGATGAACGTGGATGGATGATCGTCGCGCTCAGCGCGACAAAGGCAGGTCCCGACCTTTCGTTGCCTTTGGTCGGAAATCTGCACCGCAGTACGATGAGAAACTGAATAGAATGACCGCGACCGGACGTCTGTGCAAGGTCGGAACTCTTGGGCTACACGCGAAGCGGGGGATCATCCTTCCACGTTCATCCTTCATCCTTTTGGGTAACTACTGACATCTGGCAAGCATGAAACCGTTCGATTGGCAGTTTCCATATCCCTCTCAACGCATGCCGATCCTGGCGCGGAACGTGGTGGCGACTTCGCAGCCGCTCGCCGCGCAGGCGGGGCTCTCCATGATGATGAAAGGCGGCAACGCGGTGGACGCGGTGCTCGCCACCGCGATATCGCTCACCGTGCTCGAGCCGACCAGCAACGGCATCGGAGCCGATGCCTTCTGCATCCTGTGGGACGGGAAGCAAATCCACGGCCTGAATGCTTCCGGCCGCTCTCCGGCGGCATGGAACCTCGAGCGCTACAAGGGCAAGACCATCATGCCGCAACGCGGCTGGGACTCGGTCACGGTGCCGGGCGCGGTATCGGCCTGGGTGGACCTGTCCCGGAAATTCGGCAAGCTGCCGTTCGCCGACCTGTTCGAGCCGGCCATTCGTTACGCCGCCGGCGGCTACATGGTCTCGCCGACCATCTCGCGCTTGTGGGCCAGGCAGGCGCCCGAGCTGCAGGACCAGCCGGGCTACGCGGAAGCGTTCATGCCGCGCGGCCGCGCGCCCGCGGCCGGCGAGAAATTCTCCTTCCCCGACCAGGCAAAGACGCTCAAACGCATCGCCGAAACGAAGGGCGAAGCCTTCTACCGGGGCGACCTCGCGGAGAAAATCGCCG
>CAZFRR010000260.1:0-1511 GCA_964521405.1 uncultured Streptomycetaceae bacterium
GAGTCCCCAGGTTCCTGCAGCGCAGCAATCTGTCGCGATGGCCGCGAGGTGAGAGCCCGCTGGCAGTCCGACTGACACGCTTGTGGACGTTGCCGGGGTGCCGTCCGGAATGTGGTTGGAATTAGGCGTGGCGCAGTTTCCGGTAACATGAAGATATCGTTTCAAGCTGCGAGGTCAATTGGCTGACCGATGGGTTTTGTGGCGAGCGTCTGCCAACCATCGACCTTGCGCATGGCGATCTGGCCGGAGGCCAGCAGCGCCCAGAACAACATGGCAGCGGTGTCCGCCGACGGCAGCACGGTCTGCGTCTTGATCCTTCGCTTGAATTCCTCGTGCAATCGCTCGATGGCGTTGGTGGTGCGGGCGCTGCGCCACTGGCTTGGCGGCAGCCGGGCGAAGGTGAACAGCCGGTCGCCGGCTTCCTCCAGGCTGTCGGCGACGGCGCCATGCTTGAGCCGCCATTTGCGGATGAAGGCCTTGCGGCGCGCTTCGATCTCCTCACGCGTCGCCGCGTAGATCATGTCGTTGTAATCCGCGGTGATCTCGTCATGCAGGCGCTCGGGCGCGTGCGCGAACAGGTTCCTGTGCTTGTGGACCGTGCAGCGCTGCACCGGCACGCCGTCCCAGACGGCGGCGATGGCCTTGTCGAGCCCCGCCGCGCCGTCGACAACGAGGAACTCGGGCCGCTCGAGCCCGCGCCCGATGAGATCGTCGAGGACAGTGCGCCAAGCCTCGGCGCTCTCGCCGCCCATGCTCTTGATCGCCAGCAGCACCTTCTGGCCGTCGGCGCGCACGCCGAGGACGACGAGCAGCGAGATCGAGGTCGCTTTGCGGTCGAGCCGCACGCGCACCACGGTGCCGTCGAGAATGAGCCGCACGATCGGTTCTTCGGCCAGCGAGCGGGCGTTCCAGGCGTCCCAATCGCTCTTCACCTTGCGCCACGTCCGGCTCACCGTGTCCTTGCCGACCGCGCCGCCAAACAGGGCGCCGAGCGCGCGGCGAACCCGGCGCGTATTGGTGCCGGCGAGGTAGCAGCCCGCGATCAGCGCATCGGCGGCAAGCGTGCGCCGCTGATAAGCCCGCAGCGCCTGGCTCGTCCATTCCCTCGTCTTGCCATCGGGGGTGTTCAGCCTGGCCCGCGGCACCGCGATCTCGATCGGCCCGAACGTGCCGGTCAGCGACCGCGTCCGGCTCCCGTGGCGGTGGCCCGTAACGTCCGCTCTACCTTCATCGCCGGCCTTCTTGCTTCGTTCGTAACGCGGGCGCGCCAGCATGGCATCGAGCTCGCCGCGGATCAGCTGTTCGATGAACCCGCGCGCCCGAGAGCGCACCTCAGTCTCGATCGGATCAAACCAGTTGTCGAAAAGATCGACAGCCGTCACCGCTCCCGGCTGCAAAGAATCAGGCTTCGTGGTAATGCTTGTCATGGCGTGGTCTCCTGTCCGGCGCTTCAAGGCCGGATGATTCGAGGTTGAACACCCCGGAGACTACGCCACACTCAATTCCTACCA
>CAZFRR010000261.1:0-28974 GCA_964521405.1 uncultured Streptomycetaceae bacterium
GTCAAAAGCATCTTGATGCGCTCAAGCGCATTCCGGGTGTGGAGATCACCTCTCTGGTGGGCGGCAATCAGGATTCCACCGCGGCTATCGCCAAGAAATACGGCATTCCGCACTACACCGGCGAGCTCTCGGAAGGCATCAAGCGCGCCGACGCGGTGATCCTCACCACGCCGACCAAGATGCACTTCCGCCAGGGCGAGCAGGTGATGCGTGCCGGCAAGCACGTGCTGGTCGAGATTCCGGTCACCGACAGCGTCGAGGACGCTGAGAACCTCGTCAGGATCGCCCGGGAGACCGGCGTCACCGCCATGGGCGGCCACGTGCGGCGCTTCAACCCGAGCCATCAATGGGTGCACCGGCGGATCCAGAAGGGCGAGTTGAAGATCCAGCAGATGGACGTGCAGACCTACTTCTTCCGGCGCAAGAACATCAACGCCGCCGGCAATCCGCGCAGCTGGACCGACCATCTGCTCTGGCATCACGCCGCCCACACCATCGATCTCTTCGCGTATCAGTGCGGCGAGGACATTTCCGATTGCTATGCGGTGCAGGGGCCGATCCATCCGCAGCTCAACATCGCCATGGACATGGGCATCGTCGCCCGGGTGCCGTCGGGCTCGATGCTGACGCTGTCGCTGTCGTTCAACAACGACGGGCCGCTCGGCTCGTTCTTCCGTTACATCTGCGATAACGGCACCTACAAGGCGTTCTACGACGACTTGAGCGACGGCAAGGACGTGAAGATCGACGTGTCGAAGGTGGATGTGTCGATGGACGGCATCGAGCTGGAGGACCGCGAGTTCATTGCCGCGATCCGGGAAAAGCGGCAGCCGAACGGCAGCCTCGCCCAGGTGCTGCCTTGCATGCATGTGCTCGGCAAGCTGGAGAGAATCATCGATCCCCAGCGCAAGGCGCACGCGTAATTCTGCAGGCCGCGGTGCGTTGCGGCAAGCCGGCCATTGTGGAAGTGCCCATCGACCCGGACGAATTTCCCGCGCCGGCCACGGCCACCAGGCGTGGAGAGTAGGGTGATGCTGAACGAGATCCCGGATGGAGCCAGGAAAGCGTGAGTTGTATCGAGCGATAATTGCCGCCGCGCTGGCCGCGGCCAGTCCGCACGCGGCTGCGCAAGCGGGCTCGACCCCGGCCTATCCTTCCAAGGTGATACGCGTGGTGGTCCCTTATCCCGCGGGTGCCGGCGCTGATCTCCATGCACGCGTGCTGGCGCAAAAGATGACGGAGAATATCGGTCAATCGGTGATCGTCGACAACCGCGGCGGCGCCAATGGCATCCCCGCGATGGAGTTGGTGGCGAAAAGCGCCCCCGACGGCTACACGATCGTGTACGCGCTGCCCGCGCAGTATGCGGTCAACCCCATCCTCTATCCCAAACTTTCGTACGACCCGGTGCGGGATTTCGAGCCGGTCATGCTGGTGGTTAAAACCCCGCTGGTGCTGTTTGCGCATCCTTCGGTGCCGGCCAAGTCGGTGAGGGAATTGATCAAGCTGGCGAAGGCCAAGGCGGGCGGTCTCGCGCTGGCGTCAGCGGGCAATGGCTCCGCCGGGCATCTTTGCCTGGAAATGTTCAAAACCATGGCCGGGGCCAACATTCTGCACGTTCCCTACAAAGGGGCCGCGCCGTCGATGGTCGATTTGATCGCGGGACATGCGCAGCTTTCCTTCCTGGCATGGAGCACGGCCGGTGGTTACGTCAAGCCCGGCAAGCTGCGCGCCCTGGGCATCACGTCGGAGAAGCGGGCCGCGGTGCTGCCCGATCTGCCGTCGATCGCGGAAACGCTGCCGGGTTACGACCTCACCAACTGGTATGGCGTGGCGGGGCCGAAAGGCATGCCGAAGCCGGTCGTCGCCAGGTTGAATGCCGAGATCCAGCGCGCGCTGGCTGCCCCCGAGCTGCGCCAGGGTTTCGAGAAGGATGCGATCGAGCCGGTCGGCGGCACGCCGGAGGCGTTCGGCGATTACATCAAGAGCGAAATGGTGAAATGGGGCAAGCTGGTGAAAAGCAGCGGCTTGAAGATCGATTGAGAAAAAAAAGGGGCAGCTGACGCCACCCCTTTTTTTGAGAAAAGAACAACTCAATTCAACATTTACGAATCACAAATCACGGCTTTCAGCCATCAGCGTCGTAACCCGGCAGCACGCGCGCGTCCACCACGCACACGCCACCTTTGGCTACGACCTCGACGCCCTGGTCGATGGCTTTCTGCAGGTCGCCGGCTTTGGTGACGGGGCCGATGCCGACCGCGCCCAGCGATTTCGCCATTGCCGCATCGAGCAGCATCGGAGAGTCCCTTAAGCGTTCCATAGCCGGCCATAGCCGGGTCGGACCAGCGCAACGCATTGATTCGGGGAAGTAAGGGTTCTAAATAAGGTCATCCGGTGGGCTTAGAGGCGCGTTATTGAGGGCAATACTGATGCTCTAAGGGAGCGCAGCCATGCCCCGCGCCAGCCGCCACTTCCTGCCCGACCAGCTCTGGCACATCACCCATCGCTGCCACGGGCAGTCGTTTCTACTAAATTTTCCGCGTGACCGGCGTGCTTATCGGCGCTGGCTGTTCGAGGCGAAGAAGCGCTTCGGGCTGTGCGTGCTCAACTACGTGGTGACGTCCAACCACGTTCACCTCCTGGTGAAGGGCGGCGGCGAAGGGGTGGTTGCCCAGAGCATGCAACTGGTTGCTGCACGCACGGCACAGGAATACAACCAGCGCAAGGGGCGCCAAGGTGCTTACTGGGAGGATCGCTATCACGCCACGGCGGTCGAGGCCGACGAGCACCTGCATCGCTGTCTGGTCTATATCGACCTGAACATGGTGCGCGCGGGCGTGGTCGGGCATCCCCTTCAGTGGGCGCATGGCGGGTATCGGGAAATCCAGGATCCGCCGGATCGCTACACGGTAATCGACGTGGCGCACTTGAGCGCATTGTGCGGCTTCGCGAACGTAGCGGATTTTCAGCGGGCGCACCGCCAATGGGTCACGCAGGCCTTGAAGCAGGTGGCGAGACGAGACGAACGCTGGTCAGAGGCGGTTGCGGTGGGCGGCCGTGCGTTCGTCGAAAAGGTGAAGCGTGAACTGGGGCTCAGCGCCAGACATCGCGAAGTCGATGAGGCCGAAGGGACGTTCACACTGCGCGAATCCCGAAGCGCTTATACCAGCGATTTTGGCACCGAAACTGACGAGCTAAGGCTGAAAAACAAGCTTCTCTGGGGGGAAAATACTGCCAATGCAGAGACTTAGCGTGGTCCGACCCGAGAACGGGCCCGAGAACGGCGATCAGCCACGTCGGCCTGGACGGGATGCTCTACCTGTTCAACTGAGCACCGGCCGGCTTCGTCAACGCGAAGAAGCCGCGGCACGGTAACCACGTAAAACTGGCGGTGCGCCAGCGGCTACTCGATCCTGGCGCCGGTGCGCTCCACGATTCTCGTCCATTTCTCGGTTTCCGAGCGGATGTGCGCGGAAAACACATCGGGCGTCGTGCCGCGCAGCTCGACGCCGAGATCATGGAATTTTCGCTGGACGTCGGCGTGCTTGAAGATCCGGGCAACTTCCGACGACACCTGCTCGACGATGTTCCTGGGAGTCCCGGCGCGGGCCGCCATCCCGAACCAGGGCGTCGCCTCGAAGCCCTTCACGCCCTGCTCGTCCAGCGTGGGAATCTCGGGCGCGGACTGAAGCCGCGTCTTTTCCGCCACCGCGATTGCCCGCACGGCGCCGCGGCGCACGAACGGAAGGCAGGTGGAACTGTTGTTGAACATCACCTTGATGTACCCGGCCGTGAGGTCGACCATGGGTGCGCTGCCGCCCTTGTACGGCACGTGGGTTCCGTTGACGCCGGTCATCGACTTCAGCAACTCCATCGCAAGGTGCCCGGAAGATGCGACCCCCTGCGAGGCGTAGCTCACGTTGCCTTCCTTTCGCATCCACGCAAGCAGCGCCTGCAGATTCTCCGCCGGCACCGAGGGGTGCACCACGAGGATCAGCGGAGCAATGGCCAGCATCGAGATCGGTGCGAAATCGACCAACGGGTCGTAGGTCGGCTTGGTGAAGAGTACCTTGTTGGTCGTGAAGGGCCCCAGCGGGGCCACCATCAGCGTGTACCCGTCGGCGGGCAGGTGGAGCATCATCTCGGCGGCGATGTTGCCGTTCGCGCCGGGCCGGTTTTCGGGGACGAAAGGCTGGCCGAGCGATTTTCCGAGCTCATCGCCGATTACGCGCGCCAGGATATCGACCACGCCTCCCGGCGGATTGGTCAGCAGCATTCTTACCGGCTTGGACGGGTAAGGCTGCGCAATCGAAACGGGAGGCGCGAGCGTGAGTGCGCACGCAACAAGCGCAAAGGCAAGAAGCCGCATGGCGATACCTTCCTTCTATTAAGGTCGCGGTTATTATAGAGCCTGTTTCCCTACAAGGTCATCTCGATCGCGAGAAAATCCTGAGTCCGGCCCGTCGCAAACATGCGCTGCGGAGTGCGGGAACGCGCTTGCCTCGCCCTGGCCGTTGGGATAGATTGCCCGGCAACTGACCGCTGAACCCGCACAAGGTCGGATTGGATTTTCTGTCGTTCTGGCTATCTCATTCCGACGAAAGGACCGATCGATGAATCTGGAAGAAATTCTACTGCAGAGCCGCGACATGCCGTGGCGGGCAAAATCCCTCAAGGGAGTGCACGAGAAGATGCTGTGGCGCGACGAGACCACCGGTGCCACCATCGCGCTGATCAGGTTCGAGAAGGGAACGGGTATTCCCGCGCCGCACTCGCATGCCTCGAACCAGTTCATGTACTGCCTGGAGGGCAGATATGAGTACACCAGGACCGGGACGGTACTGATGCCGGGCAGCTTCTACTGCAACCCCAAGGGCAACGTGCATGGTCCGACAATCGCTCACGAGGACACGGTAGTGGTGGAGATCTATGACGGCCCGCATTACCCGATCAAGCCGGACTGGTACACCGACGAGCAGGATGCACACTGAGGCGCTTGTGTGACCTGTATCACCCGCCAGTATGCCGCCAGGCCCGGCGTCGAGAGGAGATTCTTATGAAAAAACAGGTCACGAGCAGCAAAGTGCGCGAGCCGATGGGGCATTACTCGCAGGCCATCGAGATCGAGGCTCGCGGCAAGCTGGTGTTCATCTCCGGCATGACCGCGCGCCGCCCCGACGGTTCGATCGCCGCCATCGGCGACGTCGAGGGGCAGACCAGGCAGGTGTGCGAAAACATCAAGAGCGCGGTCGAGGCTGCCGGCGGCAGTATGGATGACGTTTGCCGCGTCGACGTCTACGTGCGCAACATCGAGCACTTCGACAAGATCCACAAAGTGCGTCGGGAGTACTTCAAGGCGCCGGCGCCGGCCTCGACCATGGTCGAGGTCACGAAGATGGTGTCGCCCGAGTACCTGATCGAAATCAATGCCATTGCGGTCGTGCAGAAATGACCGGCTAGTCTCGAACACCAGGTGCTATACCAATTCAGCGGGCAATCACCCGGCCGAGGCCGCGGGCGTGCGCCAGTTCGAGCACCTTCGCCGCCACGTAAAGGTCCTGTATCGCCATGCCGTGGGATTCGTACAGCGTGACCTGCTCGTCGGAAGTCCGGCCAGGCCGCAATCCCGCCGCAATCTCGCCGAGCTCGGGCAGCGCGTCCCAGTACGCGAACCCTGCTTCCACCAGCGGCAGAAGGTCCCCGCACTCCTTGCGCGCGGTTTCGCGTGAGTCCACGACGATCGGTTCGCAGCAGCGCACCGCCGCGATATCGAGTTCGCGGCGCGTCAGCTGGTTGGATCCCGCCGCATTGACGTGCTGGCCGGGACCGAGACACGCTCCGAGCAGCACCGGCGTGGCTGACTGGGTGATGACGTTTACTATGTCCGCGCCGCGCACCGCCGCCTCGGCGGAGTCGGCGGGCACGACTTCGATCCCGAGTTTCTCCGACATCGTCTGGCAGAACGCCTCGAGCTTGTCCCGGGTGCGGGCGTAGATCCGGGCGCCGCGGACGGGACGCACGGAGCATACCGCCTCGAGCTGGCCGGCCCCGATGCGGCCTGCGCCGATCTGCCCCACGACCGCGGCGTTGCCGCGGGCAAGATGCCGCGTGGCGACGCCGGTCGCGGCGCCTGTACGCACGACGTTGAAGTGGCTGGCCTCGAGTATCGCGAGGGGCGCGCCGCTCTCGGCATCGTACAGGTAAACGTGGGAATGGCTGCCATGAGGCGTGGCATAGTAGGCTTTGTAGCCGACAACGCCTGCCAGCGGCGCGGCGCCCTGCAGTATGTTCAGGGTGCCCTGCGGAATCCGCGTGCGCTGCCGCGGAATGTCCACGGCCTGGCCCCGGGCGCGTTCCATCAATCCCCGCTCCACCAAGGCTATCGCATCTCTCATCGTGAGGACGCGTTTGACGTCTTCTTCCGCGATATACAGCATCGGCGCGCTTTGCCCGTGCGGAACGTGGCCGCAGCGCTACTGTGGCTGGATGCCGATTTTCTTGAACAGCGGTATCCACTTGTCGCGCTCCGCCCGGATGTGCGCGGCGAACTCTTCCGGCGCGCTGCCTATGGGTTCTATGCCCAGGCCGAACAACCTGTCCCTGATTTCAGGCACAGCCATCGCCTTGTGCGTCTCCTGATGCAGGCGGTTGACGATCGCGCGCGGCGTGCCGGTGCGCGCGGCGAATCCGTTCCATGACGTCGCCTCATAACCGGTGACACCCGACTCGGCAATCGTCGGCAGGTCGGGCAGCAGCGCGGAGCGTTTGGCAGTGGTGATGCCCAGCGCGCGCAGTTTTCCCGACTTGACGTGTGCGATCGACGAGGAGATCTGGTCGAACGCGATCTGCACCTGGCCGCCCAGCAGATCGGCCATCATCTGGCCGCTGCCTTTGTACGGCACGTGCAAGATATCGATCCCGGCGAGCGCCTTGAAGAGTTCCGCAGTGACGTGGGTGGCGCCGCCAACGCCCGAGGAGCCGAACGAATACTTGCCGGGCTGGGACCTGGCCAGCGTCAGGAGTTCCTTCACCGATTTTGCGGGTAGCGATGCGGGCACGATGAGTATCAGCGGCAGCGAGCCAATCTGGGTGACTGGCGCGAGATCCTGATCCGCGCTGTAAGTGAGCTTGGCGTAAAGATAATGGTTGAATGCCATGACGCCGGTAGTGGCCATCAGCACGGAGTAGCCATCCGGGTTCGACTTGGCGACGATATCGGCCCCAATATTGCCGCCGGCCCCCGAGCGGTTGTCCACGATGACCTGCTGGCCCAGGGTCGTACTCAGCCGCTCGGCGATGATGCGCGCCGTGACGTCAGTGGACCCTCCCGGCGCGAAGCCGACGACCAGGCGTATCGGCCTGGCTGGATAGTTTTGCGCCGTTGCCCCGACGGAAATCAGGCAGACGACGCTGACAGCAGCAATGCGGGCCAGGCTGTTCATGTCACTCTCCTTGCAAAGAAATGTTGCAGGTTTTATCGCATGCAGAATGCCCGGAATGGGTCATCCAGGCTTGCCGTAGCCGCCGCCACCGGCGGTTTCCATCACGACGCGATCGCCCTTGTTAAGCACCCAATGCTCGGCGGGGTTGATCGGTTTGCCGTTCAGCTGAAGCCCGCCGACCGCTCCCGGCGCGCCGCTGAACAGGCCTTGCGGCGCGGTGCGAAAGCGCGTCATGATCATCGATGCCATCATCGGCGTATCGGCCACCACTTCAATCTCGAACCGCAGCCCGTTGCCACCGCGGTGCTGTCCCGCGCCGCCGCTGCCACGGCGGATCGAGCGCTCGATGATGCGCACCGGCGCCATCTGCTCGAACACCTCGATGGGCGTGTTGGAAAGATTGGACGGGAACGAAAGCATCGTATAGCCGTCGCGGTGCTTGGTCGCGCCCTGTCCGGCGTTCATGAAGTTGACCGCCGCGTACGGCCTGCCGAGATGCTCGCCAGTGACGGTAATCGACGAGTTAGACGAGCCTTCGGCGATCGCACGTTCGGGCAGCACTCCGGCGAGCGCCATCATGATCGCCGGTACCATCATATGGCCGATCATGCCGCGCCCGCCGCTCGCAGCGGGATAACGCGGATTGAAGATCGAACCCAATGGCGCCGAAGTCGAGATAGGCATGAAGCTGCCCTCGTTGTTGGGCACGTCGGGACATAGCAGCGCCTTCACCGCGAACGCCGAATACGCGAAGCAGTAGATCGGCACCACGTTCACCGCTCGCGGCACCTGCGGGCTGGAACCGGTGTAGTCGATCGCGAGTCGGTCGCCTTTAACCGTCACGGTGCAGTTGATGAGGATCGGCTCCTCGAAACCGTCGTGCCGGGTCTGAGCGTGATAGACCCCATCGGGCACTTCCCGGATCGCTTTGCGCATGGCCGCCTCCGAGCGGCGCCGAATCTCGGTCCCGAGCGCGTTGAGATCGGTATCGCGCAGAAGCGGCCGCAGGCGTTCCTCCAGCATCTTGCAGGCCGCGACCTGCGCCCAGATGTCGCCCAGCGTCTGCTCCGGCACGCGCACGTTCTGGCCGATCATGTCGAGAAGGTTCTGGTCGGGCTTGCCAGCCTGGATCAATTTCAGCCGCGGGATCTGCAGACCTTCCTCGAAGATCTCGCGGATGCCGGCATTGCGGATGCGACCGCCGATGTCGGGCATGTGCGAAACCACCGCCGCGAAGGCGACGATCCTGCCCTTGTGGAATATCGGCATGGCGACGTTGACATCGTGGATGTGGCCGGTGCCCATCCACGGATCGTTGGTGATCATCACGTCGCCGGGCTTGAGCGTTCGCGGCGGGAATTTCTGCAGGAAATGCTTCACCGTCGCCGGCAGCGTGCCGATGAACGACGGGATGGACAGTACCGACTGCGCGAGGGAGCGCCCCTGCGCGTCGGTGAGCACGACGGCGAAATCGTTGGCCTCCCGCACCAGCACCGAGAACGACGTGCGCACGAACGCGGCGGAGGCCTCGTCGACCATGCTGACGAGGCGCTTCCACTGGATTTCCAGCGTGATCGGGTCGAGCTTCTGTTTTGCCATCAGAACTCCTTGATCGTGACCGACACGGTGTAGTCTGGCAGCACGCGCACATCCGCGGCGACCGGCACCACCAGCGTGGACTCGCGCTCTTCGAGAATGACCGGCCCGGCGATGCGCGTGCCCGGCCTCAGTGAGTAGCGGTCGTAGACGGCAACCGGCGCGTACTTGCGTTTCAGCGGCAGCCAGATGTCGCGCTTGCCGCGCATTACCGCCTGGGCGGAGACGCGCGTGTCGCCCCAGATGAATTGGTGACTTTTCACGAGGGATCGTCCGGTGAGGCGCCAGGTGACAACCTGCGGTACGGCATTCGGCACGAGATGACCGTAGAATTTCTGGTAGCGATGCTCGAACGCCTTGAGCAGTGCTGCTTTCATTGCCGCCGTCACCTTGCGCCACGGCAGACTTACCGAAACGTTGTGGCCCTGTCCCGCGTAGCGCATCTCCGCGCCTATCCACCATTGGAGCTTGACTGACCCCGCGCCCGCGGACTTCAGTTCGTCTTCGGCGTCGGCACGCAGCTCATCATAAACCGTTGCGACGCGGCTCCAGTCGATGTCTCTTACCAGCGTCGGATTCGACCACGCGCGGTCCACTCTCGCGGGCGCGGCGAGCAGCCCCAGGCACGAGCCCGCGCCGGCGGCGATCGTCGCGAGCACGCGCGGAATCCTGAGCTTGCGCGCGACCTCGACCACGTGCACTGGGCCCGCGCCGCCCGTCGCGACCATGGCGAACTCGCGCGGATCGTGCCCCTTCTCGGCGATATGGATGCGCGCGGCGGCGGCCATGTTCTCGTTGACGATGTCGCAGATGCCCCAGGCAACCTCGGCGGCGGTGAGCTTGATCTGTCCCGCGAGCTTTTGAAGTGCTGCCTGCGCGAGGTCTTTGCGCAGCTTCATCTCGCCACCGAGAAAGTTGTCCGCGTTGAGATAGCCCAGCACGAGGTCGGCGTCGGTGACGGTCGCCCCGGCGCCGCCCTGGCCGTAGCACGCCGGCCCCGGGTCGGCGCCGGCGCTTTCGGGACCAACGTTCAACAGCCCCAGGTCATTCACGTGCGCGATCGAGCCGCCGCCCGCGCCGATTTCGATCAAGTCTATGCTCGGAATGAGGAGAGGCAGGCCGGAGCCGCGCGCGAAGCGTGAGACACGGGCGCATTCAAAGCTGTGCGCGATCAGCGGCTCGCCGCCGACCGCGACGCACGCTTTCGCGGTGGTGCCGCCCATGTCGAAAGCGAGGATCTGGTCTATTCCCGCGTTGCGCGCGGTGTTGAGCGCCGAGAGCACGCCGCCCGCCGGTCCCGATTCGATCAGCAGGATCGGCGTTTCCGCGGCGGCCTTGCCGGAGGTGAAACCGCCGCTGGACACCATGATCCGCAGCGGCGCCCCCGGCGCGAGCGCGTGCACGCGGTGATCGAGCCGGTCGAGATACTCCGCCACCAGCGGCTGCACGTAGGCGTTGGCCGCGGTCGTCGACATGCGCTCGTATTCGCGGATCTCCCGCGCGATGCCGGAGGATATCGACACCGCGAGCTTGGGGAAGCGCTGCCGGATCGCCGCGGCGATTTTCTTCTCGTGCGCGTCGTTGACGTAGGCGTGCAGCAGGCATACCGCCACCGCCTCGACGCCGAGCTTGTCGATGTCGTCCATCAGCCTGGCGAGCTCGGCCCCGGTGAGCGGCGTGACGATTCCGCCGTGGACGTCGAGCCGCTCGTCGACTTCGACGCGCTTGTTCTCCGGCACCAGCGGCTTGGGGATTTCGAGGTTGAGATCGTAGAGCTCGTAGCGGATCTCGCGCGAGATGGTAAGCACGTCGCGCGTGCCCCGGGTCACGACGAGTCCGGTCTTGGCTCCTTTGCGCTCGATCAGCGTATTGGTCACGAGCGTCGTGCCGTGCACGACTTCAGTCACGTTCAATTTCGCGCCAGCGCGCGTGGCTGCGATCTGCTTCAGCAGGTCGGCGATGACGGTGGTGACCGCCGCGCCCGGGTCGCGCGGGGTGGTGAGCGTCTTCGCGACCCAGATGCGCCCGCTGGGCTCCAGCACTGCGAGTCCATCGGTGAACGTGCCGCCGATGTCCACGGCGACGCGTATGTGATCATAACTTATTGATTTATTTAATATTGTTTTCATGATTCGTTCAGCAGGAAGATGCGCGCAGGGGGTATCAGCCTTCGTCGCCTGCGGCGCTCACGGACGCGCGCGTGGAGATCTCGCGGATTTGTTCGCGGCGCTTGAGCCACCATGCGTAGGCCGGTGGCAACAGAGAAAGGTAGTCCGGCACGCCGAGTTCGCGCGCCGCATGCACTGGCCAATTCGGGTTGTACAGGAGCTCGCGCGCAAGCGCGATGAGGTCGGCCTGACCGCGCTGGAGCACGTCCTCGGCTTGCCGGGCTTCGGTGATCAGCCCGACTGCGCAGGTGGCAAGGCCGGCCTCCCGGCGCACCCGCCCGGCGTACGGCACCTGGTAGCCCGGCACGCGCGGCACGATCGCCATGTTGAGGGGGCCGTTGATGCCGCCGGAAGAGCAGGTCACGACGTCGACGCCGCGTGTTTTCAGCGCCTTGGCCAGTTCGACCGTGTCGTCCATGCTCCAGGCGCCGCCCTCGCCGTCAACGGCGGATACGCGGAAGAAGAGGGGTTTGTCGTTGGGCCATACCGCACGCACCGTTTCCGTGACCTCGAGCGCGAAGCGCATGCGGCCGGCCAGGTCGCCGCCATAAGCATCGGTGCGGCGGTTGGCCAGTGGCGAGAGGAACTGGTGGATGAGATAGCCGTGTGCTCCGTGGATTTCGAGGATATCGAAGCCGGCATCCAGCGTTCTTAATGTGGCCTCGCGCCAGTCTCCGATGACCGCCTTGATGTCGGCTGCGGATAGTTGAATTGGCACGAGGGCGTCCTCGCGCGCCGAAATCGCGCTCGCCGACACGCCACGCCATGGCGCGCGTCCCTCTTTCGCGTCCTCATCCGTCAGCGGCTTGAAATTCGTCCACGGCGGCCCACAGGATGCCTTGCGCCCGCTGTGGCCTAGTTGCATCGCGGGTATCGCGCCGTTCTCGCGCAGGAAGCGGGTGATGCGCCGATACATCGGCGCGTGCGGGGAACTGTAGATGCCCGCGCAGCCATAGGTCTTGCGTGCCCGTTCCGCGACGGCGGTTTCCTCGCAGAACACGATGCCGGCGCCGCCCAGCGCGAATTTACCGAGGTGCACGAGGTGCCAGTCGGTGGGGCCGCCCTGCTCGGAGGAGTACTGACACATCGGCGACACCACCACGCGGTTGCGCGCCGTGAGGCCGGCAAGCCGGATCGGGGTGAAGAGCAGCGGCGCTGCGCCGGAGGCGGAATCCACGCGCGTCCCTATTTCAGTGCAACAACGGCGCGGCGGATGCGCTGGCAAGCTTCCGTAAGTTCCGCGGCCGGAGAGGCAATGGACATGCGGAAGTAAGGCGACAGGCCGTAGACCGCGCCCGGTATCACCGCTATGCCCACGGTTTCCAACAGGTAGTCCACGGCGTCCCGTTCCGTTTTGAGCATGCCGCCCTGCGGCGTGCGCTTGCCGAGCGTGCCGCCGCAATTCACGAAGATATAGAACGCGCCCTGAGGCCGGAAACATTCGATGCCCGGCACCTCGCGGAGCAACTCCAGTACCCTGTCGCGGCGCTCCTGGAACGCCCGCGCGCGCCGGGGCACAAAGTCCTGCGGGCCGTTCAGCGCCTCGATGGCCGCAGCCTGGCTGATCGACGCGGCGTTGGAAGTGCTCTGTGACTGGACCTTGGTCATGTTCCTGATGAGTTCACTGTGCCCGCCGCAGTAACCGATGCGCCAGCCGGTCATGGCGTAGGTCTTGGAGACGCCATTGACGGTAAGTGTCCGATCGTAGAGCGCGGGCTCGACCTGGGCAATGGTCGCGAACTCGATGCCGTCGAACAGCAGATGCTCGTAGATGTCATCGGTCAGCACCCACACGTGCGGGTGGCGCAGCAGCACGGCGGCGAGGGCTTTCAGTTCCGCGCGGGAATAGACGGCGCCGGTCGGGTTGCACGGCGAGTTGAGCATGAGCCACTTGGTCCTGGGCGTGATCGCCGCCTCGAGCGCCGCCGGCGCGAGCTTGAAGCCGTCCTCCGGGCGGCATACCACCGCCACCGGTGTACCGCCGGCGAGCAGAGGAATGTCGAGGTAGGACACCCAGTACGGCGCAGGAATGATGATTTCGTCGCCAGCCGACACGGTGGCCATGATCGCGTCGAAGATGACCTGCTTGCAGCCGTTGCCAACCAGGATCTGGTCGGGCTCGTAATGGAGGCCGTTGTCGCGCTTGAACTTGGCGCGGATCGCTGCCTTCAACTCCGGCGTGCCGTCGATATTGGTGTACTTGGTCTCCTCGCGCGCCATCGCGGCCGTCGCCGCCTCCTTGACGTTGCCGGGTGTCTCGAAGTCCGGCTCGCCGATGGTGAGCCCAATGATGTCGCGTCCCTGGGCTTTCATCTCCCGCACGCGTTGCGAGCCCGCGTTGCTTGGCGATACCTTGATGCGCCCGACGCACGGCGAGAAAAAGCCCGCCGGAATGACTGAAACGCTCATGTCCTGACCTCGACGTTCACCATTATTTTCCGCCAGCTGCGGGTTACTCGAACCGGATTCCCTGCTCGCGTATCACCTTGCCCCATTTCGCGGTTTCCTGTCTCTGGTGAGCAACGAGATCCTCGGGCGAAGTGCCGGCGGGGTCAATGCCTTGCGCGCGCAATTTTTCCTTCACGTCCGCCGTGGAGATCGCCCGCGTCACCTCGCGGTTTAGGCGCGCGACGATTTCCCGCGGCGTGCCGGCCGGTGCAAACATGCCGAAGGAGGTCACCGACTCAAATCCCGGCAGTCCCGATTCGGCGATCGTCGGCAACTCCGGCATGAGGGGAGTGCGCTTCGACGTGCTGGTCGCGAGTGGGCGCAGCCGGCCCGCTTGTGCTTGCGGCAGAGCGGTGATGACGTCGACGAACGAGAGTGCGGTTTCGCCGGAGATGAGCGCCTGCGCCGACGGGCTGCCACCCTTGTAGGGCACGTGGGTCATCTTGATGACCGCCAGGTTCATGAGGAGCTCGGTCGCCATGTGACTCGTCGCTCCGACCCCGGCGGTGGAGAACGGGATGGCCCCGGGTTTGGCGCGGGCGAGCGCGATCAGGTTCTTCACGCTTTTCACCGGCAGCGACGGGTGCGCCGACAGGATCTGCGGGCTTATCGCAACGAGCGAAACCGGCGCGAACGCCTTCTCATTGTCGTACTGGAGATTCTTGTAGAGATGTGGCGCGATGGCAAAGGTGCTGTTGGTGCCGAGCAGCAGCGTGTAGCCGTCGGGCGCGGCCTTGGCCGCGAACGCGTGGCCGATGGTGCCGGTCGCGCCCCCGCGGTTGTCAACGATCCACTGCTGGCCGGTGTACTCGGCGAGCTTCTGCCCGAGGATGCGGCCGATGGAGTCGGTCGAGCCGCCGGCTGCCCAGGGGATGACGAGCCGCACCGGCTTGTTGGGATAGTCCTGGGCATGAACCGCCAGCGGCGCGAAGGACGCGAGCGCTACGCCGGTCGCGCAGGCGAGGACAGCAGGGTTCAGGATGCGGGACTTGATCTTCATTTCCACCCCCGTGAGATATTGATATAAGCAGCCGCTGATTCAACGCGATGCTGGCCGGGTGCTACCGATCACGCCGCTGCCGCGAGTCGGAATTCCGGCGCCACTTTTTTCATAAACAGCTTGATGCTGTTTTCAGCCACCTCGTACGGCATCGGGCCGATGCGGAACACCATCAGCAGTCCGCCAATGCCGATCTTGTCGATCTCGGCGATCGCCTGGGCGACGGTGGCGGGCGAGCCGCAGATCATCGAGTGCTGCACCTGGTTGCGCGCCGCGGGATTGTCGTCCTGCTTCAGCAGCAGGCCCTGCTCCTTGTAGACCTTTTCGCGCATCGCCTGGCGGAACGCCTGCTGGGTCTCGAAGGCCGGGAGCGCCAGGCGCTCCGCCTCGGCATCGGTCTCCGCGACGAAAATATTGCGCCACACCCAGGTGTGGTCGACGCAGCGCGCCACGGTCGCTTCGCTATGCCCGGATTCGCGCATCGTCTTGCGATAGAGGTCCATGCGGTGCCGGGTGACCTCGTTGCTCTGGATGTTCATGAGGAACGGCCGGCCTTCGCGCGCCATGCCGAGCATCGCTTCCTCGCCCGAGCAGGCGCGCACGATGGCCGGGTGCGGCTTGGTGTAGGGCTGCGGCCGCAGCTTCGGCAGGCGGATGTCCCAGTACTTGCCCTTGTGGCTGAAGTTTTCCGTGGTCCAGGCCTTGATCATGATCCCCTCGGCCTCAATCAGCCGGTCATAGGCTTCCTTCGGGTCGATGCCGTAGCCCTGGTAATCGTAGATGTTGTAAGCGGTGCCGCGGCCGAGACCGACGACGAGGCGGCCCTTGCTGATGTTGTCGATGAGCGACATTTGCTCCGCCATGCGGATCGGGTGATGCAGCGACATCTGCGCGACCGCGAAGCCGATGTGAATCTGTTTCGTGCTCGCCGCCAGCGCCGCGGCGAAGCTCACCGGGTCGACGTAGGCGCAAATGCCGTCGAAGTGGTGCTCCGCGAGCCACAGCATGTCCATCCCGAGCTCGTCGCAAAGCTGACCTTCGCGCAGCGTCTCGTGGATGATCTGGTGGTCCTGGCTGGAATCCATCGCCGCGGGAAACAGGAAGTTGCTGAATTTCATCATCTGTCCTTTAGAGTTGGTGGTTCAATCGACCTCGATACGGGCTGCTTTCACCAGCTTTGTCCACCTGTCGATCTCGGCACGAATGAGCCTGTCGAACTGCGCCGGCGTGCCGCCGGCCGGGTCCAGCCCTTGTGCAGCCAGAGCGGTGATCATTGCCGGCTGCGCCAGCGCACGGAGAATCTCGTTATTCAACCGATCAACGATGGCCCGCGGCGTCTTCGCCGGCACGACGATGCCCTGCCAGTTCTCCACGTCGAAGCCGGGCACGCCCGCTTCGGCGATCGTCGGCACCTCCGGCACCACCTTGGCACGCTTCGCGCTGGTGACACCCAGCGCGCGCAGCCGGCCGGTTTTCACGTGCGGCAGCGGCGGAGGCATGGTGCTAAAGACCATCTGCACCTGCCCCGCAATGAGATCGGCAATCGCCGGCGCCGTGCCCTTGTAGGCGACATGCACGATGTCGGTGCGGGTGGCGTACTTGAAAAGCTCCCCCGTCATGTGCAGAGACGAGCCGGTCCCTGCCGAGCCGTAGTTGAGCGTGCCGGGCTTCGCGCGCGCCAGCGCGATCAACACCTTCACCGAGTTTGCCGGCACCCCCGGGTACGCGACGAGAATGAACGACGACGTGGCGAGCAGCGAGACCGCCGCGAAGTCGCGCGGTGGACTGTAGGGAAGATCGGGCCGCAGCGCAGGGTTGTGCGCAAGCCCGCCCATGCTGCCGAGAAACAGCGTGTAGCCGTCCGGGCTGGCGCTCGCCGCCATCGAGCCGCCGACCATGCCGCCAGCGCCGCCGCGGTTGTCGACAATGACCTGCTGGCCGAGGGATTCGGTGAGCCGCTGACCTACCACGCGCGCGAGGATATCGTTGCCACCGCCTGGCGGGAACGGCACGATGAGACGCAACGGCCGGTCGGGATACGACCCCGACTGGGCGTGTGCCGGCGCGAGCGCCGCGAGTCCCAGCACTGCGGTACAGGCCGCTGCTATTCGGCGCGGATGCCGGCTTCGCGCGCGACGCGGGCCCATTTTTCGATTTCCTTGCTGATGACGCCCGCAAATTGGGCGCTGGTGAGTATCCAGGGCTCGGCTCCCTCGGCGCTCAAGCGCTGCGCGGATTCGGGCTGGCGCAGTATGCCCGCGATCTCCGCATTGATCTTCGCCAGCAGGGGGGGCGGCACACCCGCCGGCGCAAGCAGTCCCCACCAGGTGCTGATTTCCGCGCCGGGAGCGCCGGCCTCGCCGATCGCCGGCACGTCCGGCAGCAGCGGCGAGCGTTTGGCGCTCGTGACCGCGAGCGGTCTGACCTTGCCCGCGCGGATCTGGGTCAGCGAGAGCGGCATCGTGCCCCACATCAACTGCACTTGCCCGCCGATTACGTCCGCGAGTGCCGGCGCGCCGCCCTTGTACGGCACGTGGGTCATTTGCACGCCGGCGATGCGCGAAAACAGCGCGCCGCCGAAATGGTTGATCCCCCCGATGCCGGCGGATGCGTAAGTGAGGCTGCCCGGCTTCGCTCTTGCGATGTCGATCAGGCCTTTCACGCTGCTCGCGGGAAATGAGGGGTGCGTCGCGACCACGAGCGGCCCGGAGCCCAGCATCGCGACCGGAGTGAACGACTTGACCGGGTCGTACGGCAATTTGCTGTACACGGCGGCGCTCATCGTGTGTGATACCGACGTCAGCATCAGCGTGTGGCCGTCGGGCGTGGCCCGCGCTGCAATTTCGTTGGCGATGATGGCATTCGCGCCCGGCCGGTTGTCGACCACCGTCTGCTGGCCGAAGCGCTCGGTGAGCTTGCTCCCGACGAATCGCGCCAGAAGGTCGTTGCTGCTGCCCGGCAGGAAGCCGACGATAATGCGGATCGGGCGGGTCGGGTAGTTGCCTTGCGCCTGCGCCAGCCCTGCGGAGAAGGCCGCGAGCGCGATGAGCGCGGCGGCAGGGCGGGCAAAGCATGCCGGGATTGGTGTCATCGTCAGTCCTCCAGTTCGTCCGCTGCGGCAGTAAGAAATCGCGCCTTGCCTTGCAGGATGTGGTTTCCCATCGTCGCGGCCGCGCGCGCCGCATCGTGCGTGGCAATGGCATCGACGATGACCTTGTGCTCCCGGTTGGAGGATTCCATGGCCGCGATCGAGACGAGCCCGCGGCGGCGGAACAGTCGCAACTCCTTGATGAGTCCCTGGTAGACCTCCTGCAGCCGCGGGTTGTCGGCCGCCTCGACGAGCGCGGCATGAAACTCCGCGTTGAGATCCTGGAAGCGAGCGGTATCGGACTGGGCGCAAGCCGCGTCCATGCCCGCAACAAGCACGCGCAGCCTGGTGACTTGCTCGGGGGTGGCGCGCTGAGCAATCAGATCGCCGGCGAGACGCATCAGACCCGCGCGCAATTCGTAGAGATCGATGACTTCCTTGTGCGCGAGCTTGCGCACGAAAAAGCCGCGGTTGTGGCGGATTTCGAGCAAGCCGGCCTGGGTGAGGGAGCGGCAGGCTTCACGCAGTGGGCCGCGACTGACGCCCAGCTGCGCTGCCAGCGCGAGCTCGTTGACGCGCGCGCCCCGCGCCAACTCGCCATCCAGAATCATGCGTTCAATTTCCGCGTGGCAGATGCTGACCAGCGTCTGCGAGCGCCGCAATTCGACGGCATGCTGTGCGAGAGCAGGGGGGGTGGTTGCGCCGCGTTTGGGGAGGAAGGTTACGGTCAAGCGGCCAACGTTAGAGAATCCCCATCGAGCTGTCAACAGTTTACATTAAGTTAATAACTATTATTATCAATATGTTACATCTATTCCTGAGATTAACCTGGTTCACCTGGAGGGGCTGCCTTACGGGAGTCGAGCGCCCTGATCGGCCCTCTTGCCTGGAATGGCCCAGCTGGATTCCCCGGGTAACGCGCTGACGTGATCGCCGATGTCATGACGGGTTTCATGCATCTGTGCAGTCTGCGACCATTCCCGCGCCAGCGCTTGGCTGGCGGGCCCGTCGAACAGGAATCTCCGCTGGATTGAATTTTCTATCGTTAAAAAACGTGAGCCGTGAATCGTGCCCGGCTGGAACTTGGTTGTGATTCGGGGCCACCGGACCCGGAATCACAGATTACGGCTCCCGTTTTCTCAGCCATCCGCGTCGTAACCCGGCAGGACCCGCGCGTCCACCAGGCACACGCCGCCCTTCGCCACGATCTCGACGCCCTGGTCGATGGCTTTCTGCAGGTCGCCGGCTTTGGTGACGGGGCCGATGCCGACCGCGCCCAGCGATTTCGCCATCATGGCGAGATCGATGTCGGGGTCGCCGATGCGCATGCCGATCCAGCGGTTCTCCGGCGGGCGGCCGCGCTCCTTGGCGACGCGCTCCTGGTGCAGCTCGTCGTTGAAGAACGAGCGGTTGTTGCAGACGACGATCAGGGTGGGAATCTTGTAGTGCGCCGCGGTCCAGAGAGCCGTGTTGGCCATCAGGAAGTCTCCGTCTCCCAGGACGCCGATCGGCAGCCGCCCGCTGCCCTTCAATGCCAGCGCTGCGCCGACCGCAATGCCCGGGCCCGAGCCGACACCCGCGCCGCCTTCGGCGCCCAGATAATCGAGAGGATGGTTGAAATGGCTATAGGCGCCGCTCCAGCCGATCGGCAGATGCGTGTAGCAGACGTCGGACCCTTTTGTTGCTGCATGGAGCGCATGCGCGACCCCGCTCAGTGAAACAGCATCGCCTGACACCGACGGTGCTTTTACCGCGGGCTTGTCCGGCACGGCTGCGGTGCGGGCCTTCGTCGCTTCGAGCAACATCGGCACCGCGGCTTCCGGCTCGCACAGGAGGTAGACGTCGATCGGCGGCAGGCCCTGATGGTCCGCGCTCCAGCCGCGGTGATTGTGCTGGTCGCAGGAGACCTGGATGATCCTGGCGGTCACCGGCTTCGCGCCGTAGGCGCTCTTCAGCAGGCCGCCCAGGTCGAGCCAGTCGAGCGACAGGATCACGTCGGCTTCCGCGAGCATCTGCAACACCTCGGGCCCGAACCGGTTTGCCGGGGGCGCGGCGTGCAGGCGATGGTCGGTCGGGAAGGCGGCGGCAACCTTCATATTGGTCAGCACCCGCATGTTGAGCTTTTCCGCGAGGGCGACGCGCTGGTTCCACGCGTCGAGGCTGCGCAGGCAGCGACCGGCGAGCATGACCGGATTCTTTGCGCCGGACAGCAGCTTGGCCGCAGTGGCGACCAGCTCGGTCGAGGGCTTGACGGCATCGGGCGCGGAGTAGCGCTTCACATCGGGCAGTGCCGGCATCGCGCCGACCTTGCCCATCTGCAGCGAGATGTCGAGGTTCACGTACACCGGCCCGCGCGGGGCGGTCTGCGCGATCTGCGCCGCGCGCAGCATCGCTTCAACCCCCGCTTCCACCGAGCCCGGCTGGTTGTCCCACTTGGTGTAGTCGCGGATCAGCGCGCCTTGGTCGGAGCAGGTATGGACCCAGTCGATCCACGGGCGGCGCTTGGCGGCGTCCCACGGACCGGTCGCGCCCAGGATCAGCACCGGCGCGCGGTCGCACCAGGCGTCGAACACCGACATCGTCGCGTGCATCAGGCCGACGTTGGAGTGGAGCGCCGCCGCCATCATGCGGTCGGACGCCTTCCAGTAGCCGTGCGCGATGGTCACCGCGTTCTCGTCGTGAATCGAGAGCAGCATCTGCGGCGTGCGATTGCCGAGATAGTTGACGATGCTGTCGTGCAGTCCGCGGTAGCTCGCGCCCGGGTTCAACGAGATGTAGGGCATGTCGAGCTCGCGCAGCATCGCGGCGAAGACGTCGCTGCCCCAGAATTCGGCGCTCTCACGCGAACGCACGGGGGCATCATGGACGATGGGGGAAAGATTTTCCTTGGGGGTCATGGGGGTTCCTGCCGGATGGATGAAAAAAGACGGCGTAGCTTACATTAAAAACAGGGATGAGGGATAAGGGATGAATGATGAATGATGAATGATGAATGATGAATTCTAGTCGGCACGGGCGCCGGAGACTCTGACCACTTCGGCCCAGCGCGCGATTTCCTCGTGGAAGAGCTTGCTGAATTCCTCGGGGGTGTTGCCGACCGGCTCGGCGCCCAGGTCCTGCAGCTTCTGCCGAATGTCGGGCGAGCGCGCCGCGCGGGCGATGGTCTCGGCGAGTTTGTTGACGACATCGCGCGGCGTGGCGGCGGGTGCAAACACGCCGTACCAGACGACCACTTCGACTCCTTTCACGCCGGACTCGGTCATGGTCGGCACCTGCGGCAGCTGTTCGGAGCGCCGGGTCCCGAGGTTGGCGATCGGGCGGAGCCGTCCTGATTTGACGTGCGCGGAAATGGCGGGGATGTTGGCGTAGGTCAGTTCGACTTCCCCGCTGATGACCGCGGTGAGCGACGGTGCGCTGCCCTTGTACGGCACGTGCACCATCTTCGTACCGGTGCGAAGATTGAAAAGCTCGCCCGCCAGGTGCTGCGTGGTGCCGGCTCCGGCCGAGGAGAAGTTGAACTGGCCCGGGCGGGACGGGACAGGGCAACCAGCTCCTTCACGGTCCTGACCGGGACCGAGGCGTGCACGACCAGTATGTTGGGGCTCATCGACAGCACGGACACCGGCGCGAAGTCACGCGCCTCAAAGGCCACTTTCTTGTAGAGGCTCAGGTTGATCGCCACCGCGGCAGTGTTGATGAGCAGCGTGTAGCCGTCGGGTGGGGACTTGGCTACCAGTTCGTTGGCGATGTTGGTGCCGGCCCCGGGGCGATTCTCGACGATGACCGCCTGGCCGAGAAACTCGGTCAATTTCGGGCCGAGCAGGCGGGCGTTGATGTCGACGCCGCCGCCGGGAGTGAAACCGACCACGAGGCGAATCGGCTTGGCCGGTTAGGCTTGAGCGAATGCGAGCGTTGCGCTGCCGGCAAGCGCCAGCGCAGCGAGCGAAGTCACGATCCACTTTTCCGGCACGGGGTTCTCCTCGACAGAATGCAATGCGGCGGTGGATCACGGCGTGTCAACTTGCCCGGCCGGCTGGAGCCGCTCGCCCGTCAGGCTTTCGTGTGAAATTCGGGTGCTATGATAACAGCGATTTCATAGCGGAGCCGTGTGATCGTACTGCACGGCTGTGGAAGACCGGCCGGTGCCCGGAAGAGCCGCTAGTGGCAGCTTTTCCGTAATCCAAAACACTTTTCGGATAGTCATAGATATGGCGAATGGTCGGCGGCGCATCCTGCGCTGCCTGTTATTCAGTTTTCTGTTTTTATCTTTTTCCTGCGCCGCAGCGCAGGAAAAAGATGCCGCGATTGCCTCGGCTCACCCGCTCGCCACTGCCGCTGGCCACGAGATCCTCAAACAAGGCGGAAATGCGTTCGATGCCGCGGTTGCCGTTGCAGCCGTGCTGGCGGTGGTCGAGCCCTATGCCTCGGGGCTCGGCGGCGGCGGTTTCTGGCTGTTGCACCGCGCGCGCGACGGCCACCAGGTGATGGTGGATGCGCGCGAAACCGCACCCGCTGGCGTGAAGCAGGAACTCTACATCGGCCCCGACGGCAGGCCGATTCGCGGCGCCACGACCCAGGGCGGGACCGCTGCCGCAATTCCAGGCGTTCCCGCAGCGCTTGTCCATGTCGCCGAGCGTTATGGCGCATTGCCGCTGGCCGTTACGCTGGCGCCGGCGATCCGCCACGCCAGCAACGGTTTCCAGGTGGACGAGCGCTATGCGCGTGTGACCGGATTACGCGAGCGTTATCTGCAGAGCGGCGCCGGCACTTCCCGCATTTTCCTCGACGCAGACCGGACGCCGCGCGCTGGCTGGCTGCTGCGGCAACCCGAGCTCGCCGCTACGCTCGAGCAGCTGGCGAAGGAGGGGCACAACGGGTTCTACGGGGGGCCGGTTGCCCGCGCACTGGTCGAGTCGGTGAACCGGGCTGGCGGCGTGTGGCAAGCGCAGGACCTTGCGGCATACCGCGTGATCGAGCGGGCGCCACTGCGATTCCAGTACCGTGGAGCGACGGTTACGACCGCCTCACTGCCTTCCGCCGGCGGCATCGCGCTCGCGCAAAGTTTGCAAATGCTGGAGCGTTTCGATGTGACTGAGCCCAGAGCTCCGAACGTCGCGCATCTCCTGGTCGAGACGCTGCGCCGCGCATTTCACGACCGCGCGCGCTACCTGGGCGACAGCGATTTCGTTGCGGTGCCGGTGGAGCGGCTCACGAGCCGGGCGTACGCCGTCCAAAACGCGACATCCATCAGCCCGGACACTGCCACGCGCAGCGAGACGCTGGGGGCGGAAGTGCCGGCCGCGGCCGGCACCAGCACCACGCACTTGTCGGTGATCGATGCGGCCGGCAATCGCGTCGCCGCGACGTTGACCATCAATCTCTTGTTCGGCTCCGGCATCGTCGCGGACGGTACCGGCGTGCTGCTCAACAACGAGATGGACGATTTTTCGCTGCGCGCCGAATTGCCGAATGCGTTTCGGCTGCTGGGCGGGGATGCCAACGCCATCGCCCCAGGCAAGCGGCCGCTCTCCAGCATGACGCCGACCTTCGTGGAAGATGCGAAGGGCGTGCTGGTGCTGGGCGCGCCCGGCGGCTCGCGGATTGTCAGCCAGGTGTTGCTCGCTGTCCTCGATTACCTGCGCGCGGGTCCCGTGGACCTGGCTGAGATCGTGAGCGCGCCGCGCTATCACCACCAGTGGTGGCCGGACCGCGTGGAGGTGGAGCCCGAAGGGTTTCCCGCATCCTGGCGCGCGGCGCTGGAAGCGAAAGGCCATCGCGTGGAGACGGGCAAGCGCCGCTGGGGCAACATGCAGGCGGTGTTCAAATCGAAGCAGACGGGTGCGGTGCAGGCGGCGAGCGATCCGCGCGGTGCCGACGTTGAAAATTAGCCGCCGATGAACGCCGTAAAAATTAGCCACGGAAACACACAGAAACACACGGAACAAGAGCAAAACATTAATTGAACCGCCGAGACGCCGAGAGAACCAAGAATTGAACCGCCAAGGCGCAAAGACGCCAAGAAAAAACAGGAATGGAACCGCAGATAAACGCAGATAACAACAGATTATTCCCCTCCTTACTGAGTGAGGAGGGGTGCCTGTGAAACAGGCGGGGTGGTGGGGTCGAATCACGATTCACGAACCACGGCTTTATCTAGCCGCCGATGAACGCCGATTGACGCCGATCAGATAAATACTAACCGCCAAGAAAAGCAAGACAATGATCGAACCGCCAAGGCGCCAAGACGCCATGAGTATAAGAATGGAACCGCAGATAAACGCGGATCAAACTGAAACCTTGAGCCAGAGAGGATGCAGAGGTGGCCGAGGATGGCGCGGCTGCGGCAGGGCGAGTATAACTACGGCGTAATTACCGAGATCGTGAGGAGTCATGGAAGCCAAAATCGTAGCTATCGGTAACTCGAAAGGGGTGCGTATACCCAAGGCTGTGCTGCGCCAGTCCAAACTCGATTTATCGCGCCCCGTGCAGTTGCGGGCGCGGGAGCGTGCCATCGTGATCGAGCAAGCGCCACACCCGCGGGCGGGGTGGGAGGAGTCATTCAAAAAGAATCGCCCTCGAAAACCCGAAAACTTGTGGGGCGATCTCCCCATTGAGCTTGACCGCGAGCTGGCGCGCCTGGCTAAACGGACAGGCCGCACCAAGAGCGAGGTCGCGCGCGAGGCGCTGCGACGGCAGCTGACTATCCAGGCATTCCGGGCTCTCCGCCGCGAAGCAATGCCCTACGCGGCAGCCGCGGGTTTCCTGACTGATGAGGACGTTTTTCTCAGCGTTTCGCTAAAGGGGCCAGGCTCAGATTTCCAAATTTAACAATTCGAACCTGACCCCTTTATAGATTTGCTGGCGAATCGAACGGATCTTTGCTTGGCTCCAAAATTTCCGTCGCCTGGTGGTGCGTTATGAATATTACGTCCAAAACTTCCTGGGCTTTATGCACCTCGGATGCATGCTTATACTGCTTAGGCGCTATTTTTGAGATGGCTTCACGTTATCTGTTGAAAATCCGAGTGGCCATATGTGCCTATCATCGATGATTAAATCTGACTCTTTGCCAAGATATCTGTACCGCGCTTTCAAATGCGAAACTTTCGCTTCCGACTTCGTCGAGCGGGGTAAATTCCGAATGGGGCGTTCGCGCATCTATCAAGAGATTGAAGATATAAAGCGGCAGGACCCGAACGAGGGAATTGGTCACTACGTTGACAAGGACGGAATCCACGAGCATTTTCAGCTTGGCAACACAATGTACTTGTTGTGTTGTTCCCGCCCCGAGGTCGATTACGGATATCTTACGGAAAAGATGGGACGCCACGTGGTCCGCATTATTGATCCCCAGCGACTAGTTGACGACGTGAATCAGTTTCTAGCCTCGTCCCAATATAAATTTCCTGCGGGCATACTATGTAAAGCCGTGCAGTACAGCAAAGGGAAAAAGCTGTCCGAAAGCCTAGATAAGTATTGTCGCGCTATTTTTTCGACTTACCAGAAGACTCACTCATTCAAAGCCGAGGCCGAGTTTCGGCTGATCGCTATACTGATCGATTCTTGTGGGTCGAAAGAGCCTGGTGACTACCTGGAGATTAATCTTGGCAAAAAACTCGACTATATAGAGACACTTTAAATCGACATCTGAGAGGATACCAGGACCGGCTACGCAACCGAAGATTACGAAGACACGATTTGTCTATGGAAAGCTATGAAAGCGACATACAGTCGCTGCTTCGGAGCTAACATGGACACTCAGTCTACCCCAATAATCTTGCGCTAAATGAAAGTATTCCAGATGTCTGACAGTGTAGAGCTACTTCTGATATATGCCGCGGGATACATCGTCGCATTCTTATTGTACGTAATTATGCTGCTACCAAAGCTTTTTTCGTATAACTCAACGTACAGTAATAATCTGCGCTTAATTTTGGTGAAAAAGCATGACTTTGGGCAGACCGGAAACTATTTTCAACCAGAAGCGGTCTCATTTTGGAATGCGTTAAAAGAGTTCGGTTTCAGTGTGCTTCTCTTTTTATTTGTTTCGCTGCTCAGTTGGATTACGGTGCTTCTAAGTTGTTTTGTGAGTGTTTGGGTTTGTGTCTCATGGTTGCTTACTCCGTCCTCCGTAAAAACGTATCGATGGAAACTCAAGAATATCCCCTTTCACCGTGCGGAGGATTTGCTCAAGCACTCACAGGAGCACGGTTTTGTTACAACGTCAGAGCAACTTTTTGCCAAGACCTTGGAAGACTTCGCAAACAGGAGTGAGATATTAACGCGTCGCTATGCGGAATGGGTCTTTGGTAAGGATCGAGAGAAAGTTGAAGAGTACGTCAATGAGGCGCGGCATCTAACAAAGGAAGTGCACGACAGTGTTGTGATTCATCCTCGATTCTGGGCGATTCCTCAAAATAAGGATGACGCGGAAAAGGCGCTTTATGTCATAAGAGGCCACAGATAGGGAGAGGGTCCACACAGCACCGTGGCCGTATCGATATTCCGTTTCGCTCAACCAAGGGGGAGTTGGTCTTTGCGATCATCTGTTCGCTCCATTTTTTCGTGTGAGGCGGTATTTCCCCCAGTTCTGTCCGCTCTGTCCGGGGCGGACCAGTGTAACCTGCTGATCTCAGGTAACAAGCCGGTCAAAAATCGTCCATACAGAATCTTAGAGGGCCGTTCTTGCAGCCAAAATTGCTGTTCTAAGCAACGCATCGGTGACGCCGGCGTGAGCTGCTTCGCGCTTAGAACGATGGTTTCGATAGTGATATTGAAGTTCTATGACCTGAAGACACGTCAAATTTGGCGGAAAATCTCGTCGGCGCTGGTACTTGGCGTGGTCCGACCCTGAGGTTGCGAGGACTGAGGTTGCCAGGCCCTGAGGTTGCAACAGGCAATGCGTCACTTGTGGCGGATGGCGTTGGGCAACGCAAAGGAGACCCCATGAAGCCCATGAATGTCCTCACTGGCCTATTTGGAATATGTGCTGCCCTGCTGCCGCAGTACGTGATCGCGGGACTTTTCTGCGCGGTAACCTCTCTCGGAACGCAGTGTTATTACGACGAGTATGACGCCTGCCTTCGCGCAGCCGGGAGCCGAGGAGCTTGCACCATCAATTGGAAAGAAGCCCGTCCGCCATCTGGATACGCACCCTTCTGTGTCGTAGATAAATACCGGACTGATTGCTCGCACTACGATGCCCAGTCGTGCCGCGAAGCCGCTGGAGACCGCGGCGTGTGTGTCACAAAATAGTAGCTAAAGGGCCAGGCTCAGATTTCCAAATTTCGCAATTCGAACCTGGCCCCTTTATGGCGCAATTCGAGCCTCGCCCCTTTGATCACTGCCCGGCGAACATTTGCACACCCTTTCCTTTTCCGGCCGCGAACCGTGGTACAGTTTTCCCACCTCACCCCCCGGAGGAAATCGTGAACGACGCCAGCGGTGCTTCGAGCGTCCGGCCGCAGCAACTCGTCGCGCGCATCCGCGCCAATATCGAGCGCGTGATGTCGGGACAGGGCGCGACGGTGCAGAAGGTGCTGGCGGCCTTTCTCGGCGGCGGCCACGTGTTGCTCGAGGACAATCCCGGGACCGGCAAGACCATGCTCGCGAAAACGCTCGCCCGGAGCATCGGCGCGCAATTCACGCGCGTGCAGTTCACGCCCGATCTGCTGCCCTCCGATATCCTCGGCGTCTCGGTGTTCGATCCCCGGGACCAGACGTTTCAGTTCCACGCCGGGCCGATCTTCACCCAGATCCTGCTCGCCGACGAGGTGAACCGCGCGAGCCCGCGCACTCAGTCAGCCCTCCTCGAAGCGATGGCGGAAGGACAGGTGAGCATCGAGGGCAAGACCCACGCGCTTGACGAGATATTTTTCGTCATCGCGACGCAGAACCCGGTGGAGTTTCACGGCACCTATCCCTTGCCGGAGGCGCAGATGGACCGCTTCGCGCTGCGCCTCTCCCTCGGTTACGTCAGCGCGGAGACCGAGGTGGAGATCCTCTCCGCGCAGGAGCACCGGCACCCGCTGGAAACCATCGGGGCGTGCGTCAGTGTTGAGGACGTGCGCCAGCTCAGGCGCAGCGTGAAGGAGGTGCGGATCAGCACGGAGCTGAAGCGCTACGCCGTCGAGCTCGCGCGCGCGACGCGCGCCGCGCCATCGGTGCAACTCGGGGCGGGCCCGCGCGCTTCGCTCGCTCTCGCCCGCATGGCGCAGGCGCTCGCGCTCGTGCGTGGCGAGGGGTTCGTGACACCGGACCACGTCCGCGACATGGCGGTCCCGGTGCTCGCCCACCGCCTCGTGCTTGACCCGCAGGCGAAGTTCGCCGGTGCCACCGCGCGTCAGCTCGTGGAGAACATCCTGCACGCGGTCCCTGTTCCCGCGTAAGCGCGCCCATGCGGCGAATTTCGTACCGCATCTTCCGTTTCATCTCAACGGTCTCGTACTGGGCCAACCGGCGCTTCACGGCTGCCGGCGCGCTGGTGGTTTCGGGCGTCGTCATGGCGGGCGCCCTCGGCGCGGACACCAGGCAGAGCGCCGCGTATCAGGTCTTCGGGTTGCTCGCCGCGCTCCTCGTGGCTGCGGTGTTGTGCCTGCCGCTGCTGCGCGCGCGCGTGCGCGTGGAGCGGGAGCTGCCCCGTGTCGCAACGGCGGGCGAGCCCTTCACTTACCGCGTGCGGGTGAGCAACCCCGGCGCCGCGGCGGTGGACGGGCTCTCGCTGTTCGAGGACCTTGCCGATACGCGGCCCGCGTTCGAGACTTTCCGCGCCGCCATGAGGATTCCCAACTACCGCGCATGGAAGCGGCTCGTCAGCGACGCCCGCGTCGCGCGGATTCCGGAGCAGGCTCTGCCCGCGCTCGCGCCCGGCGCGACGACCGAGATCGAGGTTCAGGCGCAGGCGCTCAAGCGCGGCATCGTGCACAGCCGGGGCATCACTGTCGCCCGTGCCGACCCGCTGGGACTCATGCGGGCGCTCACGCCGGTGTCGCATCAGGCGAACCTCACCGTGCTGCCGCGGCGCTATGCGTTGCCGCCGTTCACCCTGCCCGGGCTGCGCCGCTACCAGCAAGGCGGCGTCACGCTCGCCGCATCGGTCGGGGACTCCACGGAATTCCTCGGGCTGCGTGAATACCGTCCCGGTGATCCGCTGCAGCACATCCACTGGAAATCCTACGCGCGGGCCGGGGAGCCCATCGTTAAGGAATTCCAGGACGAGTATTTCGAGCG
>CAZFRR010000262.1:0-2452 GCA_964521405.1 uncultured Streptomycetaceae bacterium
ACGTAGTCGGCGGTGCGCTCGAACGCCGCCATGCCGACGCCCAGGTTCTTCGCCGCCACGATGATCTTGCCGGGGCGGAAATAGATGCCGGCGCGCTTCATCGCGTCGTCCTGCGCGAGGCAATGGTCCTTCGGCACGGCCATGTCCTCGAACACGATCTCGCCGTTGTTCATGTAGCGCCCGCCGAGGGTCTCGTTGCAGCGCTGCACGGTGAGGCCGGGCGTGTCGCGCGGCACCAGAAAGCTCGATGTGCCATTAGTGATGCCGGCGCCGGGTTTGGTCGTGGCGTAGACCACGTAGAGCTTGGCGTCGTAGCCGTTGGTGATGAACTGCTTCCTGCCGTTGATCACCCACTGGTCGCCCTTGAGCACCGCCTTGGTGTGCATCATCGCTTCCGGCACGTCGTAGGGCAGCCAGCGGTCGGAGGCGCCGCGCGGCTCGGTCAGGCAGTGGGCGAGCAGAAAGCTCGGGTCCTCGATGATGCGCGGGAACCATTTCTCCTGGAGGTGACGCGGCGCGATGTTGGCGAGCAGCTTCGAGATCTTCCAGATCTGCACCAGCTTGTCGGAAAGCCCGCAGTCGCCGCGCGCGATTTCTTCCGCGACCATCGCGAAGGTCTGCACCTCGGTCTTCGGGTCGAGCGGCGTGCCGCCGAATTCCTCCGGCACCCCGAGCCCGCGCACGCCGATTTTCTGCGCGCCCTCCAGGAGCTCGAGCGACGGGCGGTTCTCCGGCACCATGTCCCATTCCTTCTCCCAGTTCTTGCGGATGAAGGGGGCGACTTCCTTGTCGACGAAGGCGCGGATGGTATTGCGCATCATGCGCTGCTCCTCGGACAGGGCGCGTTCGATCATTTGTTGCATGGGATTCTCCCTAGGATGGTGAGGCGTGACGTGATGAAACGTGACGTGAAAAGGCGTGACATGACGAGGCGTGACGTGATGCGGCGTGATGGCGAGATGCCGGAACAGGAGTTCTGAGAGCGAAATGCGAAAATCAAGGCTGAACAATCTGGCAACGCATTACCACGTCACGTTCTACCATGTCACGTTGCACCACGTCACGTAACATCACGTCACGCTTTGTCGAGCTCGGCTAGGTCCTCCGCCGAGAGTTTGAGCGATGCCGCGGCGGCGTTTTCCTCGAGATGGGCGAGCGAGCTCGTGCCGGGGATCGGCAGCATCACGAATGATCGCGCCAGCAGCCAGGCAAGCGCTACCTGGGCGGGTGTCGCGCCGAGCCGGGCGGCGACGCGCTTCACTCGCGCCGAGCGCAGCACGCGCGCCGCGCCGAGCGGGTACCAGGCAATGAAAGCGATGCCCGCCTTCTCGCATGCTGCGAGCACGCCGTCGGATTCCCGGTTGTCGACGTGGTATTCGTTCTGCACGGAAACGATGGGCGCGATGCGGCGAGCGACTTCGAGCTGGCGCGTATCCACGTTGGAGACGCCCAGGTGCCGGATCTTGCCGGCGCGTTGCAATTCCGCGAGTGTGCCGACTGAGTCGGTGTACGGAACGTTCGGGTCTGGGGCGTGCAACTGGTAGAGATCGATGCGCTCGAGCCGCAGCCGCTTGAGGCTGCCGTCGACAGCCCGGCGCAGGTGCTCCGGCCGGCCGTTCTCGTCCCAGCGGTGGCGGCTCGGTCGCGTCAGCCCGCCCTTGGTCCCGATCACCAGTTCCGCGGGGTAGGGGTGGAGCGCCTCGGCGATGAGACTTTCGGAGACGTCGGGTCCGTAGCTGTCGGCGGTGTCGAAGAAATTGTGGCCAAGCTCGAGCGCGCGCTGGAGCACCTTGCGCATGGCGGCGCGGTCCCGCGGCTCGCCCCAGATGTCGGGGCCCGCGACGCGCATCGCACCGAAGGCCATGCGGTTCACGGTGAGCTCGCCGAGCTTGAGCGTGCCCGCGGCGGCGGCGGGCTTCATCGCTTCGCTCATTTAGAAAACAGTAATGGGTAATGAGTAATGGGCGTCAAATACCAAACAGAACCAAGACCCGCGCTGCGCGCGGGGGCACATCACCCATCACCCATCACCCATCACCCATCACGGATCATTGGCGATAGCCGGGATCCTCCCGATCGAGCTTGCGCACCAGCGCCGTCCACAGCAGCTTGCCGCCCGCGGCGCGGCCGTCATTATTGATCTCGCGGCCCTGCTGCGCGGTGTAATCCACGACTTCCTGCGGGATCAGGTTGGGCTCGGCGCCACCGGTCAGGGCGGCGAGCTGAAACTTGCAGGCGCGCTCGATGCGGTTCATGCGCGCGAACGCTTCGGGCACGTTGCGTCCCACCGTCAGCGTGCCGTGATTGCGCAGGAGCATCATGGTGCCCTCGCCGAGGTCGTCAACGATGCGCACGCGCTCGTCCTCGTTGTCGGCCACGCCTTCGTAATCGTGATAGCGCAGCTCGCCCCAGATCGTCAGCGCCATCTGCGTGATCGGCAAGAGGCCCTGCT
>CAZFRR010000263.1:0-1550 GCA_964521405.1 uncultured Streptomycetaceae bacterium
CCCGTTCTCCGCCCGCGCGAGGATTACGCGGCGACTGTTTCGCGCTCGGCGACCTTTGCGAGCCGCGACATCATCGCTGCGGCGTTTTGGTGCAAGATCTTCGCGCGCTCATCCTCGCCGATCCGCGCTTCCGCAAGCGCCTTGCTGGTCCACTCGCAGCCGAATTCGGTTCCGTCGGTGCCGCACACGATGCGCTCGGCGCCGTACAGGCGCACCGCGGCCTCGATCGCGCCCGGGCCGAACGAGTTGCAATCCACGTACACCTTGGCGCGGCGGAAGCGCGACGACGGCAGTTCCTCTTTCGCTGTATCCAGCAGGCTGCGGTGATCCATGCGCTCGATCTCGTACGGAATATTGCCGCCGAGATTGTGAACCAGGACCATCGCATCGGGGTACGGCGCGAGGTAGTCGGTGAGGCACAGCGTCACCATCACCGAGGACAGGCTCGCCTGCATGTCGAGCGTGCCGTTGCGGCGGCGCGCGTTGTCGGTGTCGCCGGCGACCTTGGGAAACGCGTCGCCAGGGCGCGGACCGTGGTGAATGAACACGATCGCACGGTGCCGGTTCGCCACCTCTAACAGCGGGCGCATGTTCTCGGCGTCCTTCTTCGTGAGAAACCCGTTTCCCGGTACTTGCGCGCCGATCACGCCCGGCAGCGCCAGCGCGCGCTCAAACTCGGCGGCGGCGGCAGACATATCCGCGAGCGGCAGCGCGGCAAACGCACTGAAGCGCCCCTGGTATTTCTGGCAAAGCCCTGACAGTGCATCGTTGACCATCCTGCACAGCGGCAGCGAAACCTCGACCGGCTGCGACTCAATCCAGCAGAACGAACCGAGCAGCGACAGCACACTGGTGCTCACACCTTGGCGATCCATCCTTGCGAGATGGAATCCCACGTCATCGAACGCCTTGGACAGCGGCTCCTCGCCGATCCGGCTCTTCAGCATTTCTACGCCGTCCTGATTGCGCACGATGCGCGGTTCCTTGGTGCGGGCGCGCAGGGCGTCGATCAGCTCGGCGGGCCGCCAATGGGCATGCATGTCGATCATGGCTGTCTCCTTAGTTTATCAGTTTATCGTGCAACGGATTAACCCCGAAAGCCCCAGTGTGGGCGAGGTTGTTTGGCAACTATCGTGCAATCTATTTCAACCACCACAGCGAAGCAAGCGCTTTCCCGCACCCTTGCTGTTGGGCTGGGGTCTAGCATTGAAGTATGATTCTGCTGAAAAACCCCTGGGAATGCTTCGACGGGCTCAGCATGAACGGAAAATTCTTAACGTTATCAGTCCCCTCCCCATTCGTCCTGAGGGTCTCGAAGGATGAACGGAGGGTTTTTCAGCAGAATCGAAGTATCAGGGCCGGATTTAGTTCCGCGGCGACGCGCTCGATCTCTCCGAGTTCGAAAACGTCGAAGTTTCTCCCGGCGAGATCACCATCATCCCGCTGGGCATTTTCCACAGCGTGATCAGCATCAGGCCAGAAGACGAGAATTTCCTACGGCTTAACTTCTGCAGCAAAGTCCGCTGGCGCGTCCCCATCAATCCAACCCA
>CAZFRR010000264.1:0-18588 GCA_964521405.1 uncultured Streptomycetaceae bacterium
CTGGTGTACCGGTTGTCACGCCAGTGGCATCGCCGGGTAGCTATGTGCGGAAGAGATAACCGCTGAAAGCATCTAAGCGGGAAACTCGCCTTGAGATGAGACTTCCCGGGGACTTGATCCCCCTAAAGGGTCGCGGAAGACCACCGCGTTGATAGGCCGGGTGTGTAAGGGGAGTAATCCCTTGAGCTAACCGGTACTAATTGCCCGTGCGGCTTGATCCTATAACCGTGAGCATTGGCTGTAGCAGCCAGGCTCGGGTGAATAAGGGTTTGCCAAGATACAATCAATCGACTTTACTTCTTCCTATTGCGGGCTTCTGCCGACAGCCGGTGGCTGATAGCAGGCGCCCAACAAGCTACGTCTGACGACAATGGCGAGTTGGTCCCACCCCTTCCCATTCCGAACAGGGCCGTGAAACGACTCAGCGCCGATGATAGTACGGTGTATTCCGTGCGAAAGTAGGACATCGTCAGGCACCCACTAAAACGAACGCCTCACCCGAACCGGGTGGGGCGTTTGTTTTTGTTGCGGCGCCTGAGAAATGTCCTACTTGAGCGAAGCGACAACGTGCCGACATTCATCAATATCGGCGTAGCGTAGTGAAGCATTCCTCATGGTTGGCACGTTGCGGCGTAGGCTAACTGTTTCGCATCCCTGTGGTGCGGAACAGTTAAGCCGCGTGAGCGGCGGCCGGAGCCAAAGTAGGACATCGTCAGGCACCCACGTGAAGCCAGATCGGAAATCGCAGGGAGCCATCCGACAGTGCGCTATGGCAAAGCGAGACTAGCTCAGGCACTACTCGTTTGCAGGTGAACAAGACAGGGCGATGGAGCCGGCTACTGATACTGCCCAAGGGTTTTCCGAAACAAACTCCAAAACAAAGGGTTGTCCTGTCAGGAGAACGGGGTGGCCAGCGGGGAAAGTTGTCCAACCTATTGGATTTGAGCAGGATTCTTGTTACACTCTGCACCCCTTAATCTGGGGAACGAAAGTGGGCTGGCCAGGCCCATTTTTTGTTTGTAGAACGGATTCGTGATGGATTTAAACGGCATATTGGAGACGACGCTGGGCGGCATGGGTTACGAATTGGTCGGCGTGGAGCGGCCAGCCAAGGGGCGGCTGTTGCGTATCTTCATTGACAAGCCAGGCGGCATCACCGTGGATGATTGTGCCGCGGTAAGTCACCAGGTGGGGCGGGTGCTGGCGGTGGAGAACGTGAATTACGACCGGCTGGAAGTGTCCTCGCCGGGTCTGGATCGCTTGCTGAAAGGCGAGCGCGATTTTATCCGCTTCGCCGGGCAGAGAGTGCGCGTGAAGGTGCGGGCTGCGGTGGAAGGGCAGCGTAACTTCGTTGGCGTGGTGCGTGAGGCGGGCGCGGGCCGCCTGCAGCTGGAAGTGGACGGCAGGCTGCTGACGCTCGAGATCGACAACCTGGAAACGGCGCGCCTGGTGCCGGACTTATAGCGGGAGATTGGAATGAGCCGTGAAATTCTGTTGCTGGTGGATGCCCTCGGGCGGGAAAAGAACGTCGAAAAGGAAATCGTATTCGGCGCGCTCGAGCTGGCGCTCGCCTCAGCCACCAAGAAGCGTTTCCAGGAGGACGTGGAGGTGCGCGCGTCGGTCGACCGCGCAACCGGTGAGTTTTCTTTTTTCCGGCGCTGGCAGGTGATGAACGAGGGAGATGTGATCGAAGAGGCCGCGCGCCAGACCGCTTTGGGCGAGGCCAGGAAGGAAAATCCCGAGATCCAGCCTGGCGAGTTCATCGAGAAGCCGCTGGGCGCTCTGGAGGTGGGTCGGATCGGTGCACAAACGGCGAAGCAGGTCATACTGCAGAAAATCCGCGACGCGGAACGCGAGCAAATACTCAATGATTTCCTCGCGCGTAAAGAGCATCTTGTCACCGGCGTGATCAAGCGCATGGAACGCGGCAACGCGATCATCGAATCCGGGCGGTTGGAGGCGGTGTTACCGCGCGATCAGATGATTCCCAAGGAAAACCTGCGTGTCGGGGATCGCGCGCGTGCCTTCGTGTGGAAGATCGACCGCTCGGCCCGGGGTCCACAGCTCGTACTCTCCCGCACCGCTCCAGAGTTCATCACCCGGCTGTTCGAGCTCGAGGTGCCAGAACTCGAGGACGGGCTACTCGAGATCAAGGCTGCGGCCCGGGATCCCGGGTCACGCGCGAAAATCGCGGTGCACTCCAATGACCGCCGCATCGACCCGATCGGCACCTGCGTCGGCATGCGCGGTTCGCGCGTCCAGGCGGTGACTTCTGAGCTTGCAGGCGAGCGCGTGGACATCGTGCTGTGGGCCGCGGATCCCGCGCAGTTCGTGATCAATGCCCTGGCCCCGGCCGAGGTGAGCAAGATCAAGGTGGACGAGGAAGCGCACAGCATGGACATCGTGGTGGACGAGGAAAACCTGGCCCAGGCGATCGGGCGCACCGGCCAGAACGTGCGCCTCGCGAGCGAGTTGACGGGCTGGGAGCTCAACCTCATGACGCTGGAGGAGTCCCAGAAGAAGAGCGAGGAAGAGGCGACGCGCACCAAGACGATGTTCATGGAGAAGCTTGACGTCGACGAGGAAGTCGCCGGCATCCTGGTCGAGGAAGGCTTCAATACCCTCGAGGAAGTCGCTTACGTCCCGATCAGCGAGATGCAGGAGATAGAGTCCTTCGACGAGGCCACCGTGAGCGAACTGAGAAGCCGCGCCCGCAATGCGCTGCTGACCCAGGCCATCGTCAGCGAGGAGCAGGTCGAGCACGACATCGAGGACCTGATGAAAGTCGAAGGCATGGACAACGACACCGCGCGCCTGCTCGCTTCCAAGGGGGTGGCCACGCAGGAGGCGCTCGCCGATTTCGCCACCGACGACCTGGTCGAGCTGACCGGGATCAATGAAGAGCGCTCCAAGCAGCTCATCATGGCTGCGCGCGCTCCCTGGTTTGCCGAAGCTGCCGCTTCCTGAGGCCCGCATCCGATGGCGCAAATCAACGTCACTCAATTCGCCCAGCAGCTGGGGTTGCCGCCGGCTCTGCTCATCGAGCAGTTGCAGGCCGCCGGCGTGAACAAGGCGCTGGCGGAGGATACCCCCCTTACTGAGAAGGACAAGACGCAACTGCTCGAGCATTTGCGCAAATCGCACGGCGGTAGCGAGTCCAAGCAGAAGATCACGCTCACGCGGCGGCAAACGACCGAGATCAAGAAGTCCGATGCTCTCGGGAAGTCGCGCACCATCCAGGTCGAGGTGCGCAAGAAGCGGGTGCTGGTGAAGCGCGATGCGGCCGAGCCTGAGGGCGGGGCTGCCGAGGCGGCGAAGCCGGCCAGGCCCGTTCTCGATGAACAGCAGATCGCAATGCGCGAAGCCGAAGCCAGGCAGCAGGCGGAACTCGCCGCGCGGCAGGCGGAGGACGCGGAAAACAAGCGCCGCAAGAAGGAGGCCGAAGCGGTTGCGGAAGCGGAGGCCAAGGCGACTGAGGAAGTCCGGCCGGCGGGGGAGGCGGCGTCGAAAGCCAGCGTCGAGGGTACGCTACACAAGCCGACGGTCAAGCCGGAAGAAAAGGCGCAGAAAGCCGAGAAGAAGGCCAAGAAGCAGCAGGTCAAGGAAGTCGTCTGGAAGGACGATACGGTCAAGCGTCGCAGCATCAAGACGCGCGGCGATGTGACCGGCGGAATGGGCTGGCGCGCGCGCAAGACGCGCACCGGCCATTCCACCCACGCCGATGAAGGCGAGGCGAGCCGCGCGTTCGCGGCGCCAGCCGAGCCCATCGTGCGGGATATAACGGTCTCGGAAACTATCACCGTAGCCGACCTGGCGCACAAGATGTCGGTCAAGGCCGCCGAGGTCATCAAGGTACTGATGAAGCTCGGCACCATGGTCACCATCAACCAGGTGCTGGACCAGGACACCGCGATGATCGTGATCGAGGAGATGGGTCACATCGCCAAGCGCGCCAAGCTCGACGAGCCGGATGCCTATCTCGCAGAGGAGCAGCAGGCGCCGTCCGAGATCAAGCTCGAGCCGCGCGCTCCAGTGGTCACGGTTATGGGGCACGTTGACCACGGCAAGACGTCGTTGCTCGATACCATACGCCGCACGAAGGTCGCAAGCGGCGAGGCGGGCGGGATAACGCAGCACATCGGCGCCTACCACGTGAACACGCCCAAGGGCATGATTACCTTCCTCGACACCCCGGGCCATGAGGCGTTTACGGCGATGCGCGCGCGCGGCGCCAAGTTAACCGACATCGTCATCTTGGTGGTTGCCGCTGACGACGGCGTGATGCCGCAGACAATAGAAGCGATCAGTCACGCCAGGGCGGCCAAAGTGCCGATGGTGGTGGCGCTCAACAAGATCGACAAGCCCGAGGCCAACCCCGACCGGGTCAAGCAGGATCTTTCGGCCCAGCAAGTGGTTCCCGAGGAATGGGGCGGCGACACCATGTTCATTCCGGTGTCGGCCAAGACGGGCAAGGGCGTAGACCAGTTGCTGGACAGCCTGCTGGTGCAGTCCGAGGTGCTCGAGTTAAGGGCGCCGAAGGACGCTCCGGCCAAGGGCATTGTCATCGAATCGCGGCTCGACAAGGGCCGCGGGCCGATCGCCAGCGTGCTGGTGCTATCGGGCACACTCAAGCGCGGCGACGTAGTGCTGGCGGGTGCTGTTTTCGGGCGGGTGCGCGCGATGCTCGACGAGAATGGCGAGAGCATCGAGCAGGCCGGGCCTTCGATCCCGGTGGAGATACTCGGATTGTCCGACGTGCCGATGGCGGGATCCGATTTCCTGGCTCTCGGCGACGAGCGCAAGGCGCGCGAGATCGCGTTGTTCCGTCAGGGCAAGTACCGCGACGTCAAGCTGGCCAAGCAACTCACCTCCAAGCTCGAGAATATCTTCGAGCAGATGGGCGAAGGGCAGGCCAAGACGCTATCCATCATCATCAAGGCTGATGTGCAGGGCTCCTACGAGGGCCTGTCGCACGCCCTCGCCGGGCTCTCCACCAACGAGGTCAAGGTCAATATCGTGCACGCGGCCGTCGGCGGCATTACCGAGTCGGACGTCAACCTCGCGCTCGCTTCCAAGGCGGTGATCATCGGTTTCAATGCCCGGGCGGATGCCGCGGCCCGCAAGCTCGCCGAGCACAACGGCATCGACATTCGCTACTACAACGTGATCTACGATGCGGTCGATGAGATCAAGGCCGCGCTGACCGGCATGCTGGCCCCGGAGAAGAAGGAGAGCGTCTTGGGGATCGTCGAGGTGCGCCAGATATTCAGGATTTCGAAGATCGGCACCGTCGCCGGGTGCTATGTGACGGAAGGACTGGTGCGGCGCAGCGGAGCGAAGATACGCGTGCTGCGTGACAACGTGGTCGTGCACGAGGGCGAACTCGATTCGCTCAAGCGCTTCAAGGACGACGTGAGGGAAGTCAAGGCCGGTTTCGAATGTGGCCTTTCCCTCAAAAATTTCGACGAGCTCAAAGTCGGCGACCAGCTCGAGGTATACGAGGTGGTCGAGGTGGCACGTACCCTGTGAGCGCAGTATTGAGTGTTGAGTTTTTAGTGTTGAGTTTGCACGCGCTACGGGTGCGCACGGCAGTTCACAACTCAACACTCAACATTCAACACTGAGCACTCGCGAGCCCATGGCGCGAGAATTCCCCCGCAGCCGCCGTATCGCCGAGCAGGTCCAGCGCGAGCTGTCCGATATCATCCGGCTGGAGCTGAAGGACCCGCGCGTGGGCATGATCACGCTCACCGATGTCGAGGTCAGCCAAGACCAGTCCCATGCCAGGATATTTTTCACCCTGCTGGGTGACGAGCCCCGGATTGCCGATGCCACCGCGGGCCTGCAACATGCTTCGGGTTTTCTGCGCAGCCAGCTGGCGCAGCGCATGAGGCTGCGCATCGTCCCGCATTTGCAGTTCAAGTACGACGAATCTGTTGAGCGCGGTATGCGCCTCTCCCAGCTGATCGATGACGCAATTGCCCAGGACACGGCGCGCACGCGGAAGAAAAAATGAGCGCGAAAGGTACCAAGCGCCGCGCGGTGGACGGTGTCTTGCTGCTGGACAAGCCGTCGGGCATCACTTCCCACACCGCGGTGCAAAAGGTGCGCCGACTGTTCGACGCGGCCAAGGCCGGCCATACCGGGACGCTCGATCCGCTGGCGACGGGCCTGCTGCCGGTATGTCTGGGCGAGGCTACGAAATTTTCACATTCTCTGCTGGAAGCTGATAAAACCTATCTTGCTTCGATCCGGCTGGACATTACGACTGACACAGGCGATCTCGAGGGGGAGGTTACAGCCCGTTTCCCGGTCAAGGCGGAGCCGGCCGAGGTTGTAGCAGTACTGAAGGACTTCATCGGCGAAACTCAGCAGACGCCGCCCATGTACAGCGCCATCAAGCACGCAGGCCAGCCGCTCTACAAGCTGGCGCGCGCGGGGCACGAGATCGCGCGCGAGCCGCGCAGGCTATTCATCAGCAGTCTCGACCTGATTCAACTCGCCGGGCATGAGTTGACCGTCCGGGTAAGTTGCAGTAAGGGCACCTACGTGCGCGTGCTGGCCGAGGACATTGGTCGCAAGCTGGCTTGTGGCGGCGCGCTTTCCGCGCTGCGGCGGGAGGCAGTCGGCGGTTTTGCGCTGTCTTCCGGTGCGGTCACGCTGGAGCAGCTCGAGCAGTTGACGCTGGCCGAAAGGGACGCCTTGCTGTTGCCGGCCGATGCGCTGGTGTCGACGCTGCCACGCTTCGATCTCAACGTCATTGAGGCGCGGCGGATGAGCCAGGGGCAGCCCGTCGAGCGCACCGGAGTCCTTGCGGAAGGGCTGGCGCGCATCTATGGCCCCGATCTCGAGTTCCTGGGAGTGGCCGAAGTCACCGGCCCGGGCCGTATCGTGCCCAAGCGCCTCACCGTGAGGGGCTAGGGGCGGGCCATAAGGGAGGACAAAGTGTTTCTTGGTTGCGGTTTTCAGGGCCGCGGCCACTAGCCCCCAAATCGCTTGAGAAACCGTGGGTTAGATAGTAGAATGGCGCGCCACTTATAGACAGGGATGACAGAACAGTCGGAGATGACGATGGCAGTTACCAATAATCAGAAAGCCCAGCTGGTAAAGGATTACCAGCGTGCCAAGGACGACACGGGCTCGCCCGAGGTTCAAGTCGCGCTGCTGACGGCGCGCATCACGGACCTCACCGAGCATTTCAAAACGCACGTCAAGGACCATCATTCACGGCGCGGCCTGCTGCGCATGGTGAGCCGCAGGCGGAAGCTGCTCGATTACCTGAAGCGGGCGGACGCCGACAAATACCGTCAGTTGATTGACCGCCTCGGGTTGCGCAAGTAGCATCCTTCATGGACGCCGATGCCAGGGGCCGGATGGCCGCCATGCCCGGTCGCGCGAGCTTGCAGGCGCGGCTGCTGGTTACGCTTCTTTAATCAATCCAAGACCGCTCAGGCGCGGTCTTTTTTCCTTTCTCAAGGGGTAGAACTTTGAACCACACCAAGAAATCACTCATTTGGGGCCAGCACCAGCTGGTCCTGGAAACCGGCGAAATCGCGCGTCAGGCATCCGGCGCCGTGCTGGTCAGCATGGAAGACACCGTGGTGCTGGTCACCGTGGTTGGCGCAAAACAGGCGCAGGCGGGCAAGGATTTCCTGCCGCTGACCGTGGATTACCAGGAACGCACTTACGCCGCCGGCAAGATTCCTGGCGGTTTTTTCAGGCGCGAGGGCCGGCCTTCCGAGAAGGAAATTCTTACCTGCCGGCTGATCGACCGCCCGATCCGCCCGCTGTTTCCCGACGGCTTCTACAACGAATTGCAGATCGTTGCCACCGTGGTGTCGTCGAACAACGAGATCGACTCGGACATCCCGGCGATGATCGGCGCTTCGGCCGCGCTGGCCCTTTCCGGCATTCCTTTCAGTGGCCCGATCGGGGCAGCCCGTGTCGGCTATCTCAACGGCCAGTACGTGCTTAATCCAACCGCCACCGAGTTGAAGACATCGCAGCTCGACCTGGTGGTGGCCGGCACCGAGCACGCGGTGCTGATGGTGGAATCCGAGGCGAAGGAGTTGCCCGAGGACGTGATGCTGGGCGCGGTGGTATTCGGTCACCAGCAGATGCAGCAGGTGATCCAGGCGATCAGCGAGCTGGCGGACGAGGCGGGCTCGGAGGCATGGAACTGGAAAGAACCTGCCAAGGACGAGGCGCTGATTGAGCGCATTGCAGGGCTCGCCGAGAATGACTTGCGCGCGGCATTCCTGTTGAAGCAGAAGGGAGCCCGTTCCGAGGCGATAGACGGCATCTGGAAGCGGGTATTCACCGAGGTCGGCGTCGGCACGGTAGGCGGCCCGGACTCGAATGCAGTCAAGGAAATCTGCTTCGCGCTGGAATCGAAAATCGTGCGCGGCCAAATCCTGAGCGGCGAGCCTCGCATCGACGGCCGCAACACGCGCACGGTGCGCCCGATCACGATCCGCACTGGCCTGCTGCCGCGCGTGCACGGCTCGGCGCTGTTCACACGAGGTGAGACCCAGGCGCTGGTAACCGCGACGCTCGGCACCTCGCGCGACGAGCAGCGCATCGATGCGTTGCAGGGCGAATATCGCGATCGTTTCATGATGAATTACAACATGCCTCCGTACGCCACGGGTGAGACCGGGCGGGTGGGTTCGCCCAAGCGCCGCGAGATCGGCCATGGGCGGCTCGCCAAGCGCGCATTATTGGCCATGCTCCCGGGGCCGGACGAATTCGCTTACTCACTGCGGGTGGTATCCGAAATCACCGAATCCAACGGCTCGAGCTCGATGGCGAGCGTGTGCGGAGGTTGTCTCGCCCTGATGGACGCCGGCGTGCCGCTCAAGTCGCACGTGGCGGGCATCGCCATGGGGCTCATCAAGGAAGGCAACCGCTTCGCGGTGCTGTCCGACATTCTCGGCGACGAGGATCATCTCGGCGACATGGATTTCAAGGTTGCCGGCACGGAGAAGGGGATCACCGCGCTGCAGATGGACATCAAGATCGAAGGGATTACCAAGGAGATCATGCATGCTGCGCTGGTCCAGGCGCGCGAAGGTCGCCTGCACATCCTGGACAAGATGAAGCATTCGCTGGAATCGCCACGCACCGAGCTCTCCGTGTGGGCGCCACGGATGATCACGATCAAGATCAAGCCGGAGAAAATCCGGGACGTGATCGGCAAGGGCGGCGCGGTGATACGGGCGCTGACCGAGGAGACCGGCACCACGATCGATATTCAGGACGACGGGACGGTCACCATCGCGTGCGTTTCACCCGAGGCCGGGGAGTTGGCCAAGAAGCGCATCGAGGACATCACCGCCGACGTGGAAGTCGGCCGCATCTACGACGGCACCGTGTTGAAGCTGCTCGATTTCGGCGCGATCGTGAGCGTGCTGCCGGGCAAGGACGGTCTTCTCCACATCTCGCAGATCGCCAACGAGCGGGTCAATGCCGTTGCGGATCACCTCAAGGAAGGCCAGCAGGTGAGAGTGAAAGTGCTGGAAGCCGACGACAAGGGCAGGTTGCGGCTTTCCATGAAGGCGGTGGCTGCCGAGGCCAAGGCTGCACAGGCTGCGCAGTAAGGATAGACCCGAGAAGAAAAAGCGGCCGTTCGGCCGCTTTTTTTATTTCCCGAGCGTTGAACGGCGAATCAGGGGGGCAGGAGCCGCGGCTTCCGTACCCTAGTTGCGTCCGTTCGAACGGGCGGAGTTAAACCGGGGCTGTGCCTCCGGTTTAACGCTACTTGGCCACCTGCCGCTCGCGCAGCTCGTCGAGAGTCTTGCAGTCAATGCAGAGCGTCGCTGTCGGGCGTGCCTCGAGACGCTTCAGCCCGATTTCTATCCCGCAGGAATCGCAGTAGCCGTATTCGCCCGCGTCGATGCGGGCGATGGTCTCGTCGATCTTCTTGATGAGCTTGCGTTCGCGGTCGCGGTTTCTCAGCTCCAGCGACATGTCGGATTCCTGGCTCGCGCGGTCGTTGGGATCGGCAAAAATCGTCGCCTCGTCCTGCATGGTGTGAACCGTGCGGTCGATGTCCTGCGACAGGTCGCGCTTCATTTCCCCCAGCATCTTGCGGAAATGCGCGAGCTGGCGCGGGTTCATGTAATCCTCTTTCCCCTTGGGCTTGTAGGCGGGAAAGGGCTTATGCAATTCAGAAGGCATGCGCTCGCTTGCTCGAAAAAAGAGGCTCTTTATATATGAAATTGCAGTGCCCCGCAAGTGACGATTCGGCGTCGGAAAAACGCTGATTTCTCATTGACTATCAGAGGCTTCCAAGAGTATAGTTACGCCGCTTCCGGGGCGTGGCCCAGCCCGGTTTTGCGCGCCATGCTTTGCGACCCGCGACCGGACGCGTCAGACTAGCCGGTGAGCGCCCGTAGCTCAACGGACAGAGCACCGGCCTTCTAAGCCGGGGGTTGTGGGTTCGATTCCCGCCGGGCGTGCCAAACCCGCCCTTACGGGCTAGTGTTGAGTGTTGAGTGTTGAGTGAGCCCCCCTTGGTGATCAAGGAACTCAAAACTAAAAACTCAACACTCAAAACTGTCTTTCCGATGGTGGCTGTAGCTCAAAGGTAGAGTACTGGATTGTGATTCCAGGTGTTGCGGGTTCGAGTCCCGTCAGCCACCCCATCCTTCTTTGCCGTGACTCGCGGATCATGCTCTAATCGGCTGCGGTCGCCGGTTCACGGGGAGGCGTAATGATGCAGTTCCTGTGGTGGCATTGGGTCGTGCTGGGCATCGTGCTGCTGCTGCTCGAGCTCGCCGTGCCGGCGTTCTTCCTGGTGTGGTTCGGCGCGGGCGCGCTGATCGTCGGGATCGCCTTGCTCGCCGCCCCGTCGCTGTCATTTTCCTGGCAGGTCCTGGTCTGGATCGCCTGCTCGCTTGCCTTCATCTGGTTGTGGTTCAAGGTGTTCAAGCCGGGTTTCCACAAGACCCGCGCGGGCATGTCCAGGGGCGCGGTGCTCGGAGAAATCGGGCTCGTGATCCGGGACATCCGCCCCTTCGAAAAGGGGCAGATCCGTTTCCAGAAGCCGATGCTGGGCGACGAGGTCTGGGAAGCGATTGCCGACGAGGAAATCCTCGTGGGCAAGCGCGTCAAGGTGCTCGACGTCGAGGGCAATATCCTCAAGGTCGGAAAGACATAAGCGGGGGTCATATGGGATTCGAGATCGTCGTCATTGCATTGCTGGTTTTCGCGGTCGTTACCGTGTGGAAAGGCGTGAGAATCGTTCCGCAGGGAGAGGAGTGGATCGTGGAGCGGCTCGGGAAGTTCAACAAGACGCTGACCCCCGGGCTCACCATCATCGTGCCCTATATCGACAAGGTCGCCTACAAGGTCATCACCAAGGACATCATCCTCGATGTTCCCGAGCAGGAGGTGATCACCAAGGACAATGTCGTGATCATCACTAACGCGATCGCCTTCATCAAGGTGACCGATCCGATTAAGGCGGTCTACGGCGTCGTGGACTTTGCCGAGGCGATCCGGCAGCTGGTGCAAACCACGCTGCGCTCGATTACCGGGGAGATGGAACTGGACCAGGCGTTGTCGTCGCGCGAGAAAATAAAGTTGCGGCTGAAAGAGAGCATCGCCGATGAAGCAGTCGACTGGGGGCTCACCATAAAATCCGTCGAAATCCAGGACATCAAACCCTCCCAGTCGATGGTGAAGTCGATGGAACTGCAGGCTGCAGCCGAGCGGGAGCGGAAAGCGGTGGTGACCAAGGCGGAAGGCGCGAAACAGGCGATGATCCTGGAGGCGGAAGGGCGCCTTGAGAGCGCGAAGCGCGACGCGATTGCCCAGGTGACGCTCGCGGAGTCCTCCGCGCAGGCGATCAAGAACGTGGCTGCCGCGATCGGCGACCGCGACACGCCGATGCTGTTCCTGCTCGGCGAGAAATACATCCATGCGCTCAACGAGATGGCCGCTTCTCAAAACAGCAAGATCGTGCTGCTGCCGGGCGACCTGCAAGACGCGCTGAAAGGCATACTCGGCAAGGCGCGTTCCGCCTAGCGGGTCCCGACACGGCACCGCTTTTCAGGTCTTGATACGTAGCAGGCGCTGCTGCTCTCGGCGCCAGTCTTTCTCTTTTTCAGTCTGCCGCTTGTCGTATTGCCGCTTGCCTTTGGCGAGCCCGATCTCGAGCTTGATGCGCCCGTTCTTGTAATGCATGTCGAGCGGCACCAGCGTATAGCCGTCCTGCTCGACGCTGCCAATCAGTCGGCTGATCTCCCCGGCATGCAGCAGGAGCTTGCGTGTGCGGATCGGGTCCGGCACGAAGTGTGTCGAGGTGGAAAGCAGCGGGCTCATGTGGCAGCCGATGAGAAAGATCTCACCGCTGCTGACGATCACATAAGCATCCTGCAACTGCACCCGGCCCGCCCGTATCGCCTTGACCTCCCATCCTTCCAAAGCGATCCCCGCTTCGAGCCTCTGCTCGATAAAATAGTCGTGGAAGGCCTTCCGGTTCTGGACGATGCTCATGGCGGGAGAATGATTGCGCGCGCAGTCATTCTAACAGCAGTGCGCGGCGGGTTCCGGCGGGGAAGTGTGATCCTGTTGACGAGAGATTGAAACGGATGACTGAAGTCAACCGTACAGTGCTGGTCGGTTTTACGCCGGAGCAGATGTTTGCCCTGGTGGATGCCGTCGAGGACTATCCGAAGTTCCTGCCGTGGTGCGGAGGAACGATACTGATTTACCGCGATGAGCAGATCCTGCGCGCGACGATACAAATCAACTACCACGGCATCAGGCAGAGCTGGACGACCGAGAACCCGAAGCACGCGCCGAACGAGATGCTGATCCGCCTCGTGGAGGGGCCGTTTCGCAGCCTCGACGGCCGCTGGCGCTTTATCCGGCTTGCCGATCGGGGCTGCAAAGTCGAGCTCAACCTGCGCTACGAGTTCTCCAGCCGGATGTTGGAGAAACTGGTGGGCCCGGTGTTCGGGCACATCGCCGATACGCTGGTAGACGCATTTGCCCGCAGGGCCGAGCAGGTTTATGGGTGAAAGGCGCAGCCACCCATCACCCGTCGCCCGTCACCCGTCACGCATCAGGGTGGAGGTGGTCTACGCGCTGCACGACGAGCAGGCGTTGATCGCGCTCGAGATGGAAGAGGGGGCAAGCGTGCGCGAGGCCATCGAGCGCTCCGGCATTCTGCAGCGCTTTCCGGGGATCGAACTCGCGCGGGGGCGTGTGGGTATTTTCGGCAGGCAAGTTGAATTCGATGCACTACTGCACGACGGCGATCGCGTGGAAATTTACCGCCCGCTCGTGGCTGATCCCAAGGAGATCAGGCGCGCGCGCGCGGCGCGGCGGAAGCGGGTGCAGACCCGAATACGCGGCAGCTAGATGTTTGTCATACCCGCGAATGCGGGTATCCAGGGACTCTGGGCGTTTACTGGATCCCGGCCTTCGCCGGGATGACGATCGCCTCCAAGGCAATCGTCACTTGCAATTGGAGTCCGCCACCTGCCGCGCTCTGGCGATCTCGGCCGGGCGGGTAGCATCGTCGAGAAACACGCGCTCGCCGGTCTTGGGATCCACCTGGGCGATGCGCTGGCCTTCTTGCAGGCTCTTGAGGTAAGCCTGCGCTCTTTCGCAGTTTTCTCGCTGCTGGGTTTTTTCAGCGGCTTTCACGTCCTCTTTCTGGCGCGTTTCGGTGCCCTCCAGCTGGCGCTTGCGGAAATCCGCTTCACGTTCAGCGAGCGTTTTCGGCTGGGACGCGTCCTTGGCTGCCGATTGGCCGGGCGTGTTCCTGATGCCGGTCTGAGTTTCCTTGGTTCCGGCCGGGCACTGGAAGGAGTATTCGACTTTGCCGTCCTTGCTGACGCACTTCAGCATTTGCCCGTGGGTGGCAAAAGGGACGAGCATCAAAAACAGAGCGATGATGATTTTCACTGGATCTCCTTGGTCTTGTCAGCCGCCGGCCCGGGGCCGCGGGGACGAACCTGACTTGGCTAGTTTATCCCATCAAGACAATCGATTAACGCGCGAATCCGTTTACCGTTGACAGTCGCATGCGTATAATACGTTTTTTGCGAAGGGTAGAAAACATGCGTGTGGTGCAGAAAGCCCTCACCTTCGACGATGTCCTGCTGATCCCTGCCCACTCGAACGTCCTTCCGCGCGAAGTCAGCCTCACCACCCGGCTTACCCGCGGCATCGCCCTCAATATTCCCCTGGTCTCGGCCGCCATGGACACGGTGACTGAGTCGCGCCTGGCGATTGCCATTGCACAGGAGGGGGGCATCGGCATCGTTCACAAGAACATGCCACCCAAGTCGCAGGCCGCGGAAGTCACCAAGGTCAAGCGCTTCGAGAGCGGGATCGTCAAGGACCCGATCACCATCCATCCCGGCATGAAGGTGCGGGACGTGTTGAAACTCACCGCGCAACACAAGATTTCGGGGCTGCCGGTGATCAACGACTCGGGGCGCGTGGTGGGCATCGTTACCAACCGCGATTTGCGATTCGAGACCAAGCTCGACCAACCGGTCAGGAACATCATGACCCCGCGCCAGCGGCTGATCACGGTGCGGGAGGGGGCGAAGAGGGAAGAGGCGCTGGCGCTCATGCACAAGCACCGCCTCGAGCGCGTGCTGGTCGTAAACAAGAACTTCGAGCTGTGCGGGCTGATCACGGTCAAGGACATCCTCAAGTCCACCGAGCATCCCAGTGCCTGCAAGGACAGCCTGGGACGGCTGCGTGTGGGCGCGGCGATCGGCGTTGGTGAAGGGACCGATGAGCGCGCTGAGGCGCTCATCGAGGCGGGCGTGGACGTGATCGTCGTGGACACGGCTCATGGCCATTCGAAGAACGTGCTGGATCGCGTGAAATGGGTGAAACGCCGCTTCCCCAGGATCCAGGTCATAGGCGGCAACATCGCCACCGCAGCAGCCGCCAAGGCGCTCGTCGATCATGGCGCGGACGGCGTGAAAGTCGGCATCGGGCCGGGCTCGATCTGCACGACGCGGATCGTTGCCGGGATCGGCGTGCCGCAGATCAGCGCGATCACCAACGTGGCCAAGGCGCTTGCCAAGAGCGACGTGCCGCTGATCGCCGATGGCGGGATACGCTATTCCGGCGATATTGCGAAGGCGATTGCCGCCGGCGCTCACGCGGTGATGATCGGGAGCCTCTTCGCGGGAACCGAGGAGTCGCCGGGCGATATTGAGCTCTTTCAGGGCCGCTCCTACAAGTCCTACCGGGGAATGGGGTCGCTTTCCGCCATGCAGCAGGGCTCCGCGGACCGTTATTTCCAGGACGAGGAGCCGGACACCGACAAGCTGGTGCCGGAAGGCGTGGAGGGCAGGGTGCCGTACAAGGGCCAGCTCACGCCCCTAGTGCAGCAGTTGACCGGCGGGCTGCGCTCGAGCATGGGCTATCTCGGCTGCGCCAGCATCGAGGAAGTGCGCACGCGCGCGGAATTCGTTGAAATCACCCATGCCGGCATCCGCGAGTCTCACGTCCACGACGTGCAGATCGTGAAGGAAGCGCCCAACTACCGGGTCGAGTAAATGGTGAATCGTAAATAGTAAATGGTAGGAACCGCCACGCGCGGGCAGCGCACGATTCGCCATTCGCGATTTGCCTTTCACTGACAATGCAGCACGAAAAGATCCTCATCCTCGATTTCGGCGCGCAGTACACGCAATTGATTGCGCGCCGGGTCCGCGAAGCCCGCGTCTACTGCGAGATCCATCCCTACGACGTGGACGACAAGTTCGTCCGCGACTTCAATCCACGCGGCGTCATCCTCTCCGGCGGTCCGGCATCGGTGTGGGAGGGCGGCACGCCGCGGGCCCCGCAGAGCGTGTTCGAGCTGGGCGTGCCGGTGCTCGGCATCTGCTACGGTATGCAGACCATGGCGGACCAGTTGGGTGGGAAGGTCGAAATGGGCAAGGTGCGCGAGTTCGGTTATGCGGAACTGCGGGCGCGCGGCCACACGGCGCTGCTGATGGGCATCCAGGACCGGGTGAACCCGGAAGGCCACGGCCTGCTGGATGTGTGGATGAGCCACGGCGACAAGGTGGTCGAGATGCCCCAGGGCTTCAAGCTGTTGGCTTCCACCGACGCCTGCCCGATCGCCGGCATGGCCGACGAGAAACGCCGGTTCTACGGCGTGCAGTTCCATCCCGAGGTTACGCATACAAAGCAGGGCAAGGCTCTCCTCTCTCGCTTTGCGCTGGAGATCTGCGGCCTCACCGGCGACTGGAGCATGCCCGACTTCGTCGAGGAGGCGACAGCGCGCATCCGTTCACAGGTTGGCGCTGAAGAGGTCGTGCTCGGGTTATCCGGCGGCGTGGATTCATCGGTTGCTGCGGCGCTCATTCACAGGGCGATCGGCAAGCAGCTCACCTGCGTGTTCGTGGACCATGGTCTTCTGAGGCTCAACGAGGCGGAGCAGGTGATGAGCACTTTCGCCGGCAATCTCGGCACGAAGGTGATACAGGTGGACGCGCGCGACCAGTTCATGAAACACCTCAAGGGGGTGGCCGATCCCGAGCAGAAGCGTCGCATCATCGGCCGCGAGTTCATCGAGGTATTCCAGCGCGAAGCCTCGAAGCTGCCCAAGGTCAAATGGCTGGCGCAGGGCACGATCTACCCCGATGTGATCGAGTCCGCAGGCGCCAAGACGAAAAAGGCGCACAGCATCAAATCCCACCACAACGTCGGGGGCCTGCCCGACACGCTCCATCTCAAGCTGCTTGAGCCGTTGCGCGAGCTGTTCAAGGACGAAGTGCGGGAGTTGGGCATTGCCCTGGGGCTGCCGCGCGAGATGGTGTTCCGCCACCCGTTCCCTGGTCCCGGACTCGGCGTCCGGATCCTGGGCGAAGTGAAGGCGGAGTACGCCGACCTGCTGCGCCGCGCCGACGCGATCTTCATCGACGAGCTGCGCGCCGCCAAGGACGCCGATGGCGTGGACTGGTACGACAAGACGGCCCAGGCCTTCGCGGTCTTCATACCGGTGAAATCCGTGGGCGTCATGGGCGACGGCCGCACCTATGAGTACGTGGTGGCCCTGCGCGCCGTTCAAACCACCGATTTCATGACCGCGCATTGGGCGCCATTGCCGCACGAGCTCCTGGCAAAGGTGTCCAATCGCATCATCAACGAGGTGCGCGGCATCAACCGCGTGGCCTACGATATCTCGAGCAAGCCGCCGGCGACGATCGAGTGGGAATAATAATCAGGGGGAAAATGAATAGCGAACCGGGAAAAACGGGTCGAAAGGGAAAGCTGGCTGGCTGGGCAGCGTGGTGTTTCACGTTTGGCCTTGCCCTCGCGCCGGGTCTGGTATGGGCGTATCAGCCGCTGATCACCGATGACACCGGCACGCAGGGCGCGGGCGGCAATCAGCTCGAAGGCGGCTTCTTGCGCACGACCGACAAGCACGCGGGCGGCAAGGATGTGACGCTCGAGGCGGCGGCGGTCTATACCCGCGGCATCAGCGATACAGTCGATGTATTTATCGGCGTTCCCTACCTGCGGGTCGAGCCCGCGGGAGCGATGACGGAAAGCGGGTGGAGCAATACGGCGATCGGAGCCAAGTGGCGTTTTTTCGAGGATGAAAAGAGCAAGCTGAGCTTCGCCCTGAAGCCCATATTGCAGCTCCCGGTGTCCAGCGGCAAGGAAGCAAGCGGGCTGGGGCAGGCAAAGACATCCTGGCGGCTCGATCTCCTGATGACCCAGGAAACGGGATTCGGCGCGGTGCATGCGAACCTGGCTTCAACCCGGGTCAATTACGAGGACAACGCGCTGAATGATGCCACCCGGCGCTCGCAGTTCCGCCTGTCCGTGGCGCCGGTATGGGACGTGACCGAGCAATTCAAGCTCGCTTTTGATACCGGCATCATGACCAACCCCGATCGTGCGGAGAAGTCGCATATGGGCTACGTCGAGTTGGGCGCTATCTACTCGCCCTCCAAGGAACTCGATCTCGCGCTGGGCATCATCTACAACAACCATGACGGATCCGTGAAGACCACCTACCTGACCGCGGGTGTGACCTGGCGCTTCAAGTGATCCTTGGTGGACGTTCGCGACTGCTCTGCCCGCGCACTCTTGATACTCATGAGCGATGAAGCCTTCATGCGAGAGGCGTTGTCGCTGGCCAGCCAGGCCGCAGCAGCGGGCGAGGTGCCGGTGGGGGCGGTCGTGGTCAAGGAGGGGGCCGTTGTCGGCCGTGGCTACAACCGGCCGGTTTCGAGCCGCGACCCCACCGCGCATGCCGAGGTGGTTGCTCTGCGTGACGCCGCCGAGCGCATTGGCAACTATCGTCTTAACGACTGCGTGCTCTACGTGACCCTGGAGCCGTGCGTGATGTGCGCCGGCGCCATCATGCACGCCCGCATTGCGCAGGTCGTGTATGGGGCCGCGGATCCCAAGTCCGGCGCCTGCGGCAGCGTGGTGAACCTGTTCGCCGAGAGCCGACTCAATCACCATGCGGTGGTCGCCAGCGGCGTGCTGGCCGAAGAGGCAGGAAAGCTGCTGCAGGACTTCTTCTCGGCGCGACGTCAGACGCCCGGTCATGCCTAGGATATTCATTGATATCGGCTCGCAAGC
>CAZFRR010000265.1:0-3424 GCA_964521405.1 uncultured Streptomycetaceae bacterium
GCCCGCAGGAACGCGGCGCTGTTGATCTTCTCCTCGCGCGCGAGCGTTCCAAGCAGGACCCTCTCGGGAAAACGGGAACGCAGCGCCTCGATATCGACCCTGGCGGGCAGGGAATCGTCGAGCGCCAGCAGCAATGGCACGACTTGCCAGTCCTGATCGCCATAGCGGCGCACGCTCTCGTCGCGGGCGCCCCAGGTGATATAGCCGTCGACATACGGGCCGCTGAGCGGGTGAAAACGCAGCGCCCAGAGAATCTGCACCGGGGCGAGCCGCATCGACAAGGCAAACGCGGCCGCGTTCGGGCTGGAGGCCCAGACGCATACGCCGATGCGATCTTCCTTGAAACGTTTTCTCAGCCAGATGAATCTGGCGTCGATGCGGGAGTCGTGCCCGATGGCATCAGCTACCGACACAACTTCGATTCCCATTGCGCGGCAGCGCGCCAGCAGGACAGGATCGTAGACGCCAAGCACATACACCCGCGGCTCGACCGGATGCTCGCCCGAGCGCGGCCGGGATTCGAGCATCTTGAGCAGCACCTCGGTGTGGCCGAGGACCGCGCCGTTATGCAGGAAAAAGGCGATGCGGCCGGCGCCGTCGGTCGACAGGGCGGCCGCATCGTGAAAACGGCGGCCGAGCGCCTCCAGGTCTTCCTTCCAGTCGGAAAAGCACTTGCGGTAGTGTTCCTCGTTTTCGACAACACTGACGAAAGTCACGTAAATGTGCTGCTCGCATGTCAGCGCAAGGTGCGCGTCGCCCGCCCGGGCGTGCCTGCGCAGCGCTTCGACCGCGGCGCGATAACACCTGCCCGCTTCCCGCGCCCGGCCGGCGGCGGCAAGCCTGCCGCCGATCCGGCACAGCGCGGCAATATTGTTCGGCTCGAGCCGCAGCACTTCCTTCAGTTCGCCGAGCAACAGCTCGATATGGACGGAACCGGTTTCGGACATTTGCGCCACGCAACGGGAAACTTCCTGGTGAGGCTGGATTCTAGCCGATAACATCGGCGTTCCAGTGACGCGCTTGAACCCTGCGGCAAGCGGATTCATTGACAGTCATGATGCACGCAAGGCCTAATTACCAACCTCGCTCCCCGCAGATCGTGGCCAAGGATCGTCCACCCCAGATGTCCGAGCAGCGCCGGCAACCTTCGCTGTCTCCCCATTCCGCGGCCATCGGTACGAAGCTGCAACAGGCGGTGGCGTTTCACTCTCGCGGACAGCTCGCGCAGGCGGAACCCCTTTACCGCGAGATACTGGCGCGGGCGCCCGATCATTTCGATGCCCTGCACCTGCTGGGCGTGCTGGAAGGACAACGGAAGAACGCCGCGCGGGCGGCGGAGCTGATCGGCCGCGCGCTCGGAATTGAGCCCAATAATGCCGATGCGCACTCGAATTTGGGCAACGCGCTGCAGGACCTGCAGCGGCCGGCGGAAGCCCTGGTAGCCTACGACCGGGCGCTGGCGCTCAAGCCCGATTATCCCGAAGCGCTTTACGGCCGGGGCAATGCGCTGCGGGACCTGAAACGGCCCGAGGAAGCGCTGGCTGCCTACGACCGCGCGCTGGCTTTGCAGCCCCACCATCTCAACGCCATCCTCAATCGCGGCAACGCATTGATGGACCTGCAGCGGACCGGCGAGGCGCTGGCCGCCTACGACCGCGCACTGGCGCTCAAGCCCGAGTATTACAAGGCACACTACAATCGCGGCAACGCGCTGCGGGAGTTGAGACGGCACGAGGAGGCGCTCGCCGCCTACGACCGCTCCCTCGCCCTGCAGCCGGACCAGCCCGATGCGCTCAACAATCGCGGTCATGCGCTGCGGGACCTGAGACGGCATGAAGAGGCCGCGGCGTCGTTTGCAAGATTGCTCGACCTTTCTCCGCACTTTGGCTTTGCCAAAGGCCACCTGCTGCACGCGAAGATGCTGTGTTGCGACTGGAACGGGCTGGCAGCGCTCGCTGAAGCCATCGAGAACGACGTCCGGGCCGGCAGGAAGTCCGCGGAGCCGTTCGGCCATCAGGCAATATCCAATTCTCCCCAGGTCCTCAAGCGCTGCGCCGAGATTTTCGCCGCCGAAAGATACCCGCGGGCGCCGGTGACGCTGTGGAATGGAGAGACCCACCGGAACGCCCGCATTCGAATCGGATACGTATCGGGCGAGTTTCGCCAACAGGCCACTTCCATCCTGATGACGGAACTCTTTGAGCGGCACGACCGGAATCGCTTCGAGCTGTTCGCGTTCGACAACGGGTGGGACGACAGCAGCGAAATCCGGGGCAGGATCAACCGGGCGTTCGACGAGATCGTGGACATTTCCCGCTTGACGGATCTCGCGGCGGCCGCCGCCATCAAGCAGCGAAAAATCGACATCCTGGTCAACCTGAACGGCTATTTCGGCCGCGCGCGGCAAGGCGTTTTCGCCCTCAGGCCGTGCGCGATCCAGGTCAACTACCTGGGATTTCCCGGCACCCTCGGCGCGGACTACATGGACTACATCATCGCGGATCGGCACGTCATCCCTTCCGCGGACGCCGCCTGCTACTCCGAACACGTTGTTTACCTGCCGGACAGCTACCAGGTCAACGACTCGCGGCGCCCCGTGGCGCAGCGCACGCCAACCCGCGCCGAGGCCGGACTGCCGGATCACGGTTTCGTATTCTGCTGCTTCAACAACACCTACAAGATCACGCCGGACGTGTTTGACGTCTGGATGCGGCTGCTGAACCAGGTGCCGGGCAGCGTGTTGTGGTTGTTCGAAGGGAACGCCGCCGTATCGCGCAATCTCGGGCGCGAAGCCGGGGTGAGAGGCGTCGCGCCGGAACGGCTGGTCTTTGCCAGGCTGACCGCACTTGGTGAGCATCTGGCGCGGCATCGGCTGGCGGACCTGTTCCTGGACACGCTGCCCTACAACGCCCACACGACCGCCAGCGATGCGCTGTGGGTCGGGCTGCCGCTGCTGACGTGTCAGGGGACCACTTTTCCGGGACGAGTGGCGGCCAGCCTGTTGAACGCTGTCGGCCTGCCGGACCTGATTACCCACAACCTGGAAGAATACGAAGCGCTGGCGCTCAAACTGGCCACCAGCCCCGCCCTGCTGGCTGACCTCCGCGCCAGGTTGGCGCAAAACCGCGCGACTTTCCCCCTGTTCGACACTGACCGCTTTCGCCGTCACATCGAATCGGCTTACGTCACGATGTGGGAGCGGACCCAACGCGGGGATGGGCCGGCGAGCTTCGAGGTAAAGCCGGACTGAACCAAAAAACTGCGATTCAGCCACAGAGTTCACAGAGAACACAGAGAGATTCAAGGGGTTGAGTCAGCAGGCCACGCTCACCCAATAGGTGAAGCTTGAAAATGACATACGATCTTGTTTTCCTCTGTGAACTCTGTGTTCTCTGTGGCAAACCGCTTTTTCCAGGCTGAAACG
>CAZFRR010000266.1:0-15960 GCA_964521405.1 uncultured Streptomycetaceae bacterium
TTCAGTAGGGTTGGGGGTGCTCTTGTCCAAACCTGCCATGGCAGTACTCCTTCATCGCTAGCCGCGTCGCTCGAATAATGCCTCTCTACTGCCTTGCTAGTCCCAGCGATCGTCCCGCACCTGGATCTCGCCGTTCTCGACGCGCACCGGGAATTTGGCGACCGGCTCGTAGGCCGGCGGCGCCATCACCGCGCCGGTCCGGATGCAGAAGCGCGCGCCGTGGCGCAGGCACTCGATCTGGTCACCGTCAACGACCCCGCCGGCCAGCTCCCCGCCGTCGTGGGTGCACACGTCCTCGATCGCGTAGTACTCGCCGCCGAGGTTGAAGACGGCGATGTGCGTGCCGTCCGCGTCCACGACGCGGTGGCTGCCGGGGGCGAGCTCGCTCGCCTTCGCTACTGTGACCCAGTCAGACATGGCTTAAATTAACCGCCGAGACGCCGAGAGAATCAAAACACAATATTGAACCGCCAAGGTCGCCATACACGCCAAGAAATCCAGGAATATTTACACTGTCCCTGATTCACTCGAATTCTCCAGAATTCAAACCGCTGGTGTTCGACCGCGAACGGCCCAGGCACGGGCGATCAGGTTAATGGAGCCGTCACTTGCAATCGGAAGCCTGGAGCGAATCCGGTCCCGCAGCACGGCGCGGCGCTCCTCGCTCAACGACATTGCGTAGCCCGGCGCGGGCGCTTGCCCACCCAGGAACGGAGTCCAGTAGTCGTCGAAATCGCGAAACCGCGTGGGAGCGTCGATCGGGCGCACTTCGATTTCCTTCAAGCCGGCCGCGGTGAAGAGACCGGTCAACGGGGCCGGCGCGCAAAGCGGAAACCGGCGGCCTTCATCGAGATCGACGGCGCCCGGATCGAGCGCCACCGCCGCATCCCAGAAGTAGCGCATCAATTCCATCTTTCCGGCGTAGTCCCAAACGTAGGCTGCCACGACCCCGCCCGGCCGGGCCGCGCGCGTCATCTCGGCGACAGCCCGGGAGGGATTGGGCACGAAGTTCAAAACGAGCCCGGAGACGGCCGCGTCAAAACGCGCGGAAGCCACGGGCAGTGACTGGGCGTCGGCCACATCAAACGCCGCTCTTGGATCCGTGATATGTGCCTTGGCATGCTCAACAAACCCGACGGAAGGGTCCATGCCCGTCACGCTGCTCGGCTGCGTCTGCTGGAGAATGACTTCGGTCAGGGCGCCGGTTCCGCATCCGACGTCCAACCAGGCACTTTGCGCGGGCACGTCGAGCCACGCCAGAAAATCCCTCGCAACGAACCGGCTCCAGCGCCCCACGTAGGGTTCGTAGAGCTTGCCCGCAGCCCACGTATCCTTGCGCTCACCTGTCATTTCCTAAGTTCTTCCTGGCGGCCTTGGCGAGCCTGGCAGTTCTATTATTTATGTTGTTTTTCTTGGCGTCTTGGCGTCTTGGCGGTTCAATTTTTTTTGATCTTCCTGGCGGTTGATGCCTAAACCGCGACGACCTCCATATCCGGCTCGATCTGCTTTACCAGGTTCTCGATGCCAGCCAGCGTGCCGGAGATCGAGCTCGGGCAACTCCCGCACGCACCCTGGTAGTGCACCGTGAGCTTGTTGCCTTCTAGGCCGACGACGTAGAGGTCGCCGCCGTCGCCCTGCAGGTACGGCCGCACCTGGTCGTCGAGGATTTCATTGATTTTCGCCAAACGCTCCTTGTCCGCGTCCGAAAGATCCGCGGTCCCGGCCATCGACGCGGCCTTCTCCGCGTGCTTCGCCGAATCCGCGTCGGCGGCGGGCGCCTCGCGGATCGGCGCCGCGAGCTTGCGCATCAGTTCCTGCCAGTCGGCCTGCCCGTCCTGCGTCACCGTGATCCAGTGGTCCACGTAGAACACGCTGGTCACGTGCTCAATGTCGAACAGGCTGGCGCCAAGCGGGTCATCCTGCGCCTGCGCGGCATTTTCGTACGAGCGCGATATGCCCCAGGTCAACGGCTCCTTGAGCACGAACTTCATCGCGTTCGGGTTCGGGGTCGGCTCGATTTCAGAAATTTTCGGCATGGATTAACCCAAATTTAACCGCCAAGGCCGCCATGAAAAAGCAAACTCAAAATTAGAATCAGGTATTTCATGCTTCTATTCTTGGCGGTCTTGGCGGTTCAGTTCTACGCATTTCCAACCGGCGCGTGCATGGGATCGGCGTCAGCCTCGGTCGTGGTGCTTGCCAGCGAGTTCAATGCCGCGTGCAGCGTGTGCCACGGCAGGATCGCGCATTTCACCCGCGTCGGCAGGTCGCGCACGCCGGCGAATACCGTCAGCCGCCCGAGATGGTGAGGGGAAGTCGCGTCGAGCTGGCCGGTCGCCATGTCGCGGAATTCCTGGATCATTTTCTCAGCGTTGCCCCTGCTCTTGCCCTTGACCGCGGTCGTCATCATCGAGGCCGACGCCTTGCAGATGGCGCACGACTCGCCCTGAAAGCTGATGGCGTTCACCGCGTTGCCGTCTAATCTCAGCGTCAGGGTCAGGTGATCCCCGCACAACGGATTGTGCCCCTCTGCCCGATGCGTCGCATCGAGCAACACGCCCCAATTACGCGGCTTGCGGTTGTGATCGAGGATCACTTCTTGATACAGCTGCTTGCTGTCAGCCATGGCCAAAACCCCATTCAGCCACAGAGGACACAGAGGACACAGAGAGAATCAAAAAAACCGAATGTCTCATGAGTCTGTTCTCTGTGTTCTCTGTGATCTCTGTGGCTAAAATGCATTTCCCGCTTTTCACCCGAAAACCTTCTGCACCTTGCGAATGCCGGCGACGAGAGCATCCACCTCGGCGTGGGTGTTGTAGAAGGCGAACGAGGCGCGCGAGGTGGCGGGGATGCCGAAGCGCTGCATGATGGGTTGAGCGCAGTGGTGCCCGGTGCGGATCGCCACACCCTCCTCGTTCAACAGCGTGCCGACATCGTGGGGGTGCACGCCGTCGACGATGAAGGAAAGGACTGCCGCCTTGCGCTCCGCGGTGCCGATGATGCGCACACCCTGCAGGCGGTTCACCTGGTCGGTGGCGTAATCGAGCAGGTCGGTCTCGTGCGCGTGGATGCGCTCGAAGCCGATGCCCTGGATATAATCCACCGCCGCGCCCAGCGTGATCGCCGCGGCGATCGGCGGCGTGCCGGCCTCGAACTTGTGCGGCAGCACGTTGTAGGTGGTCTTCTCGAAGGTGACCGAGAGGATCATGTCGCCGCCGCCCTTGAAGGGCTGCATCTTCTCCAGCCACGCGGCCTTGCCGTAGAGCACGCCGATGCCGGTCGGGCCGAACATCTTGTGCCCCGAGAAGGCGTAGAAATCGCAATCGAGCGCCCGCATGTCGAGCTGCATGTGCGGGGCGGCCTGGGCGCCATCGAGCAGCACCGGGATGCCCTTTGCATGGGCTGCTTCAATCATTTCCTTCACCGGGTTGATAGTGCCGAGCGCGTTGGAGACGTGCCCCATTGCCACCAGTTTCGTGCGCGGCCCGATGAGCTTCAGGTATTCCTCGATGACGAGCTCGCCGCGATCGTTGACCGGCACCACGCGGATCTTCGCGTTCTTCTCATCCGCCACCATCTGCCACGGCACGATGTTGGAGTGGTGCTCGAGGGTGGTGAGCACGATCTCGTCGCCCGCGCCGATGAACTTGCGCCCGTAGCCGTGCGCGACCAGGTTGATGGCATCGGTCGTGCCGCTGGTGAAGATCACCTCGCGCTCTTCTTTCGCGTTGATGAAAGCGGCGAGTTTCTTCCGCGCCCCCTCGTACTCCGCCGTGGCGACCTCGGACAGGTGGTGCACCGCGCGGTGGATGTTCGAGTGCTGGGTGGTCTGGTAGCGGATCCAGCGGTCGATGACCGGCTGCGGCATCTGGCTGGAAGCCGCGTTGTCGAGGAACACCAGCGGTTTCCCGTTCACCTTCAACTTGAGGATCGGAAAATCTGCGCGGATGCGCTCGACGTCCAGGCCGCCTCCCGCCGCGCGCTTCAGGGTATCGGGTGCATTCATGATCATCAGGCCGCCTGGGTCTGGGCCAGCACTGTCCGCTCCAGCCGCTCCACCAGCGACGGCACCGGAATGCGGCCGATCAGCTCGGCCGCGAAAGCGTAAGTCAGGAGCTTGCGGGCGCGCGGCTCCGGCAGCCCGCGGCTCCTCAGGTAGAACAATTGCTCGGCGTCGATCTGGCCGATGGCGGCCCCATGCGCGCATTTCACGTCGTCGGCGAAGATCTCGAGCTGCGGCTTGGCGTCCACGTGCGCCCTGTCCGAAAGCAGCAGGCAGCGGCTCTGCTGCGACGAGTCGGTCAACTGGGCGCCCGGCCGCACCACGATCTTGCCGTTGAACACCGCGTGCGCCCCGCCATCGACGATGCACTTGTGCACCTGGCGGCAGCGGCCGTGCGGGCGCGCGTGGTCCATCAGGCTATGGGTGTCGGCAAGCTGGCGCCCCGCAATGATCGCGAGCCCGTCCAGCACGACCTCCGCGCCGTCGCCCTGCTGCACGATTCCGAGATTGAAGCGGGAAAGCCGGGCACCGAGCGTGACCGTGTGGGAAGCGTAACGGGCGTCCTTCGCAAGGATCGCAGCGCAAGTTGCGATGTGATAAGCGCCGGCTGCTTCGCCCTGCACCCTCACGTGCCGCACCTGGGCGCCTTCGCCCACGACGACCTCGGTCACCACGTTATTGAAATAAACCGCGTCGCCGAGACTGACGTAGTCCTCGATCAGGGTGCATTCCGAGCCGGCCTCTGCAATCACCAGGCAGCGCGGGTATGCCGCTATCCCCGCTTGCGTGGCAACAAACAACAGCTGAATCGGCGCGGGATATTTCCGGTTCCCGGCCACCCAGATGAACGCCCCCTCGCGCAGAAAGGCCGTATTCAGCGCCGGGAACACCTCGCCCTCGAACGAGGCGTGACGCGCGAGGTGCGGCTCGATTGCCGCCGCATGGGCGTCCAGCGCCGTGGCGAGGGAAGCAACGACGACGCCTTGCGGCAGCCCGGTGACGGCCGAGAGCGCGGGCGCGAATACGCCGTCCACGAAAACCAGGCGGGCGATCGCTTCCGGGACGACAAAGCCCGAGATGTCGGCCATCGTCAGCCGCGGCGCATCCGCCGCCGGCCGGAAATTCAATTTGGTGAGCGCCGAGATATCGGTGAAGCGCCATTCCTCGTCGCGTGAGGTCGGCACCGTGAGCGCGTTGGCGCGTTCGAGCGCCTGCGCGCGCCGCTCGTTGAGCCATGTAACGCCGCCGCGCGGCGTTATATAACCCTTCAGCAACGCTTCAATATACGGATGACTGGCTGCAACGGCACTCATAGGCTTATGCAGCCTTGATCCAGTCGTAGCCGCGCGCTTCGAGCTCTTCCGCGAGCCCCTTGCCGCCGCTCTTGATGATGCGCCCGCCGCCCATCACGTGCACGTAATCGGGCACGATGTAGTTGAGCATGCGTTGATAGTGCGTGACGAGCACCACGGCGTTGTCGGACCGGGCGAGGCGGTTGACGCCGCCCGCTACCACTCGCAGCGCGTCGATGTCGAGGCCCGAGTCGGTCTCGTCGAGGATCGCGAGCCGCGGCTCGAGGAGCGCCATCTGCAGGATCTCGTTTCGCTTCTTCTCGCCGCCCGAAAAACCCTCGTTGACCGAACGGTCGAGAAAAGCCGCGTCCATCTCGAGCAGCTTCATCTTCTCGCGCACGTGATCGTCGAACTCCAGCGGGTCGAGTTCGTCCTTGCCCCGCGCAGCCTGCACCGTGTTGTAGGCGAGCCGCAGGAAGGCGCTATTCGAAACCCCGGGGATCTCGACGGGATACTGGAAGCCGAGGAAGAGGCCGGCGCGCGCGCGTTCCTCCGGCGTCATGTCGAACAGGCTCTTGCCGTCAAAAGCGACCGTGCCACCGATCACTTCGTAAGCGGGGTGGCCGGCGAGCGCCTTGGCGAGGGTGCTCTTGCCCGAGCCGTTGGGCCCCATGATGGCGTGCACTTCTCCCGCGCGCACGGTGAGGTCGAGGCCCTTCAGGATCTCGATCCCGCTCACCTTCGCGCGAAGATTTTTCACTTCCAGCAGCACCTTGGCGTCCGGGCGGATCATCCCACGCTCCCTTCGAGCTTCAGGCCGAGGAGCTTCGTCGCCTCGACCGCGAATTCCATCGGCAGCTGCTGGAACACGTCCCGGCAGAAACCGTTGATGATCATCGAGACCGCCTCTTCCGCGCCGATGCCGCGGCTCGAGAAATAGAACAATTGCTCCTCTCCGATCTTGGAGGTGGTCGCTTCGTGCTCCACCTGCGCGCCGCTGTTCTGCACCTGGAGGTAGGGAAAGGTGTTGGCGCCGCATTTCGAGCCGATCAGCATCGAATCGCACTGCGAGTAATTGCGCGCGTTATCCGCGCGCGGCCCGATCTTCACCAGGCCGCGGTAGCTGTTGTTAGACTGCCCCGCCGAGATGCCTTTACTGATGATGCGGCTGCGGGTGTTCCTGCCGATGTGCACCATCTTGGTACCGGTGTCGGCCTGCTGGTGGTGGTTGGTCAACGCAACCGAGTAAAACTCGCCGATCGAGTTCTCGCCCAGCAGCACGCAGGAGGGGTACTTCCAGGTGATCGCCGAGCCGGTCTCGACCTGGGTCCAGGAGATTTTCGAATTCCGGCCCTTGCACAGGCCGCGCTTGGTGACAAAGTTGTAGATGCCGCCCACGCCGTTCTCGTCGCCGGCGTACCAGTTCTGCACCGTCGAGTACTTGATCTCGGCGTCATCCAGCGCCACCAGCTCCACCACCGCCGCGTGCAGCTGGTTGGTGTCGAACTTGGGCGCTGTGCAGCCCTCGAGGTAGGAGACGTGCGATCCCTCTTCGGCGATGATGAGAGTCCGCTCGAACTGACCTGAGGACTCGGTGTTGATGCGGAAATAAGTCGAGAGCTCCATCGGGCACCTGACGCCCCTGGGGATATAGCAGAACGAGCCGTCGGTGAACACCGCGGAATTGAGCGCGGCGTAGTAGTTATCGCCCGTCGGCACGACACTGCCGAGGTACTGGCGCACCAGCTCGGGATGCTCGCGCACCGCGTCCGAGATCGATCCGAAGATGATGCCGACCTCGGCCAGCTTCGCCTTGTAGGTGGTCGCCACCGACACCGAGTCGAAGATCACGTCCACCGCGACGCCGGCGAGCTTGGCGCGCTCATTCATCGGCACGCCGAGCTTCTCGAATGTCTTCAGGAGCTCGGGGTCCACCTCGTCCAGGCTCGCAAGCTTTTTCGGCTTGGGCGCGGAGTAGTAGATGATGTCCTGGAAATCGATCTTCGGGTACTTCACGTTGGGCCACTGCGGCTCGGTCATGGTGAGCCAGTGGCGGTAGGCCTTCAAGCGGAACTCCAGCAGCCACTCCGGCTCCTGCTTCTTCGCGGAGATGAAGCGGATGGTGTCCTCGCTCAACCCCTTCGCCGCGGTGTCCGACTCGATGTCGGTCACGAACCCGTGCCGGTAGGGCTGGTTGACGAGGTTTTCTAGAACGCTGCTCATTTCAAAACCCCATTAACCGCCATGACGCCATGACGCCAACGAAAACCAATCCAAAATTATTAGAACCAAACTTCATTGTTCCCATGTCCTTGATACCGTATGGCTCAATTCGCTTTGAGTTATTGCCTATCTTGGCGTCTTGGCGTCTTGGCGGTTCAATTTGCCTTTCTTGGCGGTTGACTACGCTTTTTCCTTAACGCTGAACGACTCGCCGCAGCCGCAGGTCGCATCCACGTTGGGATTGGTGAACTTGAACACCTGCTTCAACCCCTCCTTGACGAAATCCAGGGTAGAGCCGTCGAGCGTTTCCAGGCTCTTCGCGTCCACCACCAGCTTCACGTCGTGCGCCTCGAACAGATGGTCGTCCGTCCGCACCTCGTCCGCGTAGTCGTAGATGTAGGCGAAGCCCGAGCAGCCCGCGTCCTTCACGCCCACGCGCAGGCCGATGCCCTTGCCGCGCTGGGCCACCTGCTTCTGTATCTGTTTCGCCGCGCCTTCCGTCAGTTCTATCTTCATATCGACTCCATGTTCCATGTTCCGGGTTCCGGGTTCCGGGTTCCGAGTTGCCGGCGCTAAACGGTTACCGCCGTCATGCTTTTCAGGCGGGATACCACCGCCTTCAGTGCTTTCAGGAATTCATCGACCTGCGGCAGGGTGTTTCCCGCGCCGAGCGAGAAGCGCACCGCGCAAAGCGCGAGTTCCGGTTCCACGCCCATCGCGATCAGCGTCGCCGAGGGCTCGGGGTTTGCGCTCGAGCAGGCGGCGCCGGGAGCGACTGCGTAACCGGCCTTGTCGAGCTCGATCACCAGCGTTTCACCCAGGATGCCCTTGAAAGCGAAGTAGGTTGTATTGGGTATGCGCGGGGCGCGCTCTCCGAAGATGACCGCTCCCAGCCCCTCGAGCCCCTGCTCGAAACGCGCCCGCATCGCTTCCAGCCGCGGCGCGAGTTCCCCCATCCGACCCGCCGCGAGCGTGCAAGCCGCGCCGAAGCCGACGATCGCCGGCACGTTCTCGGTGCCGGAACGCAACCCCTGCTCGTGGCCACCGCCGTGGATAATGGGCTTCATCTGCAACCGCTTGTCCATGACGAGCGCTGCCGCGCCCTTGGGCCCGTAGATCTTGTGCGCGGAGATCGTCATCGCGTGCACGCCGAGCGCCGCGAAGTCCACGGGTATCTTGCCCAGCGCCTGAACGGCGTCCGTATGCATCCAGGCTTTCGCGGCACGGGCGTGCCCGGCAATGGCAGCGACGTCCTGGATCACGCCAGTCTCATTGTTGGCAAGCATCACCGAAACCATGCCGGTCGGCTCCTTGAGCGCCTGCTCGACATCGGCCATAACCACCTGGCCCTCGCGACTCACGGCAAGCTTCTTGAGCTTCCACCCCTGGCGCGTGAGATCCTGTGCGGGCTTCGCCACGCAGGGATGCTCGATCGCACTGACCACGACCTGGGTCGGCTTCAAATAGCCGGCCGCCCCTTTGATGAACAGGTTGTTCGCCTCGGTGCCGCCGGATACGAAGATCACCTGAGAGGGCTGCGTGTTGACGAGCGCGGCGACTTGTTCCCGCGCGACATCCACTGCCCTGCGCGCTGCCGTGCCCAGCTCGTGCCGGCTCGACGCATTGCCGTAGCGGCCGCGCAGGTACGGCGCCATCGCCTCGAACACCCGGTCGTCTACGGGTGTCGTCGCGTTGTGGTCGAAATAGACCGGTTCCATCAAGCCAGTGATGAGTGATCAGTAATGAGTAATGCGTGGAACAACACGTCGCGCTTCCCGCCTGTTATCAAGCCGGCACCGTCGTGGTCCGCTTCCCCGCGGTCCCGCGCATGTCGAGCATCTGGGTGACGGTGGACTGCTGCGTCGCTTCCTTGGCCTTCTGGTTGTCCACCAACTGTCGCAAACTCACGCCACCGAGGTAATCGAAAATCCTCTGGTTCAACTCAGCCCACAAGTCATGGGTCAGGCACTTGCGGTCGTCCTGGCAGTTTTCCTTGCCGCCGCATTGGGTGGCGTCGATCGGTTCGTCCACGGCGAGAATGATCTCGGTGACGGAGACCTGCCCCATGTCCCTGGCGAGGCAGTAGCCGCCGCCGGGACCGCGCACGCTATCCACCAGTTGATGGCGGCGCAATTTGCCGAATAACTGCTCGAGGTAGGAGAGCGAGATCTTCTGCCGGCCGCTGATCTCGGCCAGCGTCACTGGGCCACTGCCGTGCTGCATCGCGAGGTCAATCATTGCCGTTACCGCAAATCGCCCCTTCGTCGTCAATCTCATGGGCTACCTCTTAAAGTCACATTTAATCAATGGGATGACAATAAATAATACACTAGTAATTTTGTCAACTATAGCTAACCTGAGTAATTTAGTCAACTAATTTATTGAGCGAGTTCGCATCCAGTTTGTGGGGCTCGGCTTCGTCGTCCTTGCAACCCAGGCGTTTCAGCTCCACGAGGATGTGCTCGATGCGCTTGTCGGTGTCGGCGCAATGGCCGATCAGCTCGTGCAGCGCTATCGCCACCGGGTCGTTCAGGTCCTTGACGACCGCGTACGCTGCAAAGCGGCCGTTCTGCGGAGCAACTTCCGCTTCGACGATGCGCGCCGGTATCCCGATCGCCGTCGCTCCCGGCGGCACGTCCTTGACTACGACCGCATTGGAACCGATGCGCGCGCCCTCCCCGATCGTGATCGGTCCGAGTATCTTCGCGCCCGCGCCCACCACCACCCCTTTTCCCAGTGTGGGATGGCGCTTGCCCTTGTTCCAGGAAGTGCCGCCGAGCGTGACACCGTGATAGAGCGTGCAGTCGTCGCCGATCTCGGCGGTCTCGCCGATCACGACGCCCATGCCGTGATCGATGAAGAAGCGCCGGCCGATCGTGGCGCCGGGATGGATTTCGATGCCAGTGAACCAGCGCGACAAATGGGACACCAGCCGCGCCAGCCACTTCAATCCCGCATACCACAGGCAGTGCGCCAGGCAGTGGAACAGCATGGCGTGGAACCCGGGATAGCAGGTGACGACCTCCCAGGTATTCCGGGCCGCGGGATCGCGGTCGAATACCACCGCGATTTCTTCCTTCAGTCTGCTAAACATCGTATATAAATCAAGGGTAAGGATGCGCAGCTTACGATGACCTAGTAAATCAGTCAACTTTTGCCGGCCAGTCGGACCAGGGAGAGGTACCCTCCCTGGCCGGGCCGGCTATACGCGTTCGAACGGACGCAAAGCGCCGTTCAACGCGCATTCGCATCAACCGAATTCAGCGGGAACGCTTGGACTTCGGAGTAGCCAGTGTCTTGATCACGCCGCGCAGTATGCTGACCTCTTCCTGCTCGAGTTGCGTCCGGCCGAACAGCCGCCGCAACCGCGCCATCAGCTTCTTCGGGCTGCGGGGATTGAGAAAACCCGCCTCCAGCAAGCTGCGTTCGAGCTGCTCGTAGAAGCGCTCGATCTCCTCGTGAGTGGCCAGTTCGGGTGGCCTGGTACTGCTGGTGCGCACGGTTGCGCCCAGGGCGGCAAGCCGCAACTCGTAGGCAAGCACCTGCACCGCCGCCGCAACATTGAGCGAGGAGTATTCCGGATCGGCGGGAATGGTCGTCAGCAACTGGCACTTGTCGACCTCGGCGGCAGTCAGTCCGTAAGTCTCGTTGCCGAATAGCAGCGTCACCAGCTGGGTGCGCGCGACCTCGATCATGCGCCCGGCCGCTGCGCGCGCGGCCACCATCGGCACCGCGACCTCGCGCGGCCGTGCGGTGCACGCGACCGTGAACGCGGAGCCGGCCAGCGCTTCATCGAGATTCGCGCACACGCGGGCGCGCGCAAGCACGTCGCTCGCCCCCACGGCAAGCCAATCGGCCTGCGGGTCGGGATAGCGCTGCGGCGCGACCAGCAGGAGCTGCCCGAGCCCCATCGTTTTCAGGGCGCGCGCCGCGGCCCCGATATTGCCCGGGTGCGCCGTCTCGCACAGCACCACGCGGACGTTCTTGAGAATATCAGCGGCCATCATTCAGGTGCGGAAATGGCTGGGCTCCATTTCAGCACTGTACATTTCCCCTCGCCCTCAGGGAGAGGGGGAAGGGGTGAGGGTGGGGTTTCGCAATGCTGGCGCACAAAGCTCGATACAATAGGGATGCTCGAAATCATCACACCGTCGTCAACCGATCGCAGCTCGCTGGGTCCCGCCAATTATGCATCCAATGTTAAACATCGCTGTCAAGGCCGCGCGGCGCGCCGGCAACATCATCAACCGCGCGACCCGCAATCTCGACATCATCGCCGTCAAGGAAAAAGCCGCCAGGGATTTCGTCTCGGAAGTGGACCACGAGGCGGAACAGGCGGTCATCGGCACGCTGCGCGAGGCCTACCCGGATCATTCGATTCTAGCAGAGGAAAGCGGCGCGTCCGGGAAATCGGAATACCAGTGGATCATCGATCCGCTCGACGGCACCACCAATTTTCTCCATGGTTTCCCGCAGTATTCAGTCGCGATCGCGCTGAAGCACCGCAACGTGGTCACGCAGGCCGTCATCTACGACCCCTCGCGCAACGACCTCTTTACCGCCACGCGCGGGCACGGCGCCTATCTCAACGACCAGCGCATGCGCGTAGCCAAGCGCGCGAACCTGGATTCAGGCCTGATCGGCACCGGCTTCCCGTTTCGCCAACTCGAGCACATCGACATCTACCTCGCGATTCTGCGCGACATGATGAAGAACTCCGCGGGGGTGCGCCGCGCCGGCTCGGCCACGCTCGACCTCGCGTACGTCGCGGCGGGCCGGCTCGACGGTTTCTGGGAATTCGGACTCTCCCCCTGGGACATGGCGGCGGGCGCGCTGCTCATCACCGAGGCCGGCGGCCTGGTGAGTGATCTCGCCGGCGATGGCCGCTACCTGGAGACCGGCAACATCGTCGCCGGCGCCCCGAAAATCTTCGTGGAACTGCTGAAGACCATCACACCGCACCTGACGCCCGCGCTGAAGCGCGGCTGAACCGCCAAGTTTCAAGTCAAGAACAAAGTTGAACCGCCAAGGCCGCCAAGAAATTCAAACAAAATACTCAGGCGGAAACCTCTCGTATTGCCTCTCAAAAGCAGCAAGCCTCGTCCACTCCAGCGTGGAACTTTTTTATTATATTGGTTTTTCTTGGCGGTCTTGGCGGTTAATTCTGTCTTGTTTTTCTCTGCGTCTTGGCGGCTAATTTAATGGTTTTCCGTCAGCGCGGACCGGGACGCAGCTCGGTGAGTTCCTTTGCCAGCGCGGGATTCAACTTGCCGAGCGTCTTCAGCGCCGCCTCGTAATCCTCCGCGCGGCCGAGCCGGGCGGATGCCCGCCCCAGTCCGAACCAGGCCTTGGCAAACTCGCCGTCCAGCCGGATCGCCTCGCGATAAGCCGCGGCCGCCGGCAGATCGCGGTCCAGGTCGGAATAGCTTTCACCCAGCAGAAAATAAGTCGCGGACGTGCCCTTGCCCAATCGATGAAAATTGTTAAGTGTTTGCACCGCGCGCAACGGCTGCTTGGCATTGCGGTACGACTGCGCCAGCGCACTCGACCCCAGCATGTCGTCCGGCGCGAGCCGCACCATCTCGCTAAAGCATTCGATCGCCCGCTGGTGACGGCTGGCTTCTGAATGCGCGTAACCCGCGACGAACCACCAGTCGGCGTTGTTGCGGTCCTTGGCCAGGTTCTCCTCGGCGAATTTTGCGATCCCGTCCCAGTCCTTGCGCGCTTCCATCTCAGCGATGCGCTTGCGATTGCCTTCCTCTTCCTTCTCGAGGTGGCTTAACAGGACGGACACCGTCCCATCGGGAATCAGGGACGAGAGGAGGGCCATCTGCGGCGTGCAGGCGGCGAGCGTCGATAACGCGAGGATCAGGGTTGCGGCGCGCAGGCGTTGCGCCAGTCCGCATGAAAGTCCGGTCCATCCCCAGTGCCGCATCCGGTTATTGTAATTGCCGGCAGGGAATCCCATCGAACTAGTTCACGCCGCCAGGGCCCTCCCCCAGGCGCGCATCACGTTGCCAGCGCTCGGAGCAGGCAGCCGGGCGAAACCCTGTTCCGGATCGTGCTTTGCCGCACGGCCAGGCAGGTTATCTGGCTGCAGTTTGATTTAGATCAGATCGCCCTTCCGACCCTGCGACTAATAATCGTCCGCTAGGGAAGGTTCTGATGAGGGAGGGTGGGGCCAATTTGGCTGCCGATACCGTCGCGAGGAGGACTGCTTGAAGCGCATCCGCTCGCCGCAGGACGCGGCCGCAGGCCTGTTTCTCATTGCCCTCGCGGCCCTCGCGCTCTGGGGAGGAGCCGGCCTTTCGGCGGGTTCCCTCGGCCAGATGGGTCCGGGAATGCTGCCGCGCGCCCTCGCCCTGCTCACGCTAATAGGTGGTATCGGTGTGGTGGTGGGCGCGTTCCTCGTGCCCGGAGCCGGCCTCGAACGCTGGCGACTGCGCGAGCCGCTGTTCGTGCTCGGCGCGGCAGTGGTCTTTGGCCTGACGATACGACCGCTCGGCCTGCTGGTGGCGGTACCCGCCGTGGCGCTGATCGCGACGCTTGCCTGCCGCGAGCCGCGCTGGGTGGAAATGCTGGTGTTCGCGGTGGTGATAACCGCGCTTTGTTACGTCCTCTTCAAACTCATGCTGGGGTTGCCGATCCCGGTCGCGCCCTGGCTGATCGACTACTGATTAGCGGACGATGACCGAGTTCATTTCCCATCTCGCGCTCGGATTTTCCACCGCGCTGTCGCTGCAGAACCTGGCGCTGTGCTTCACCGGCTGCCTGGTGGGAACGCTGATCGGGGTGCTTCCGGGCGTGGGCCCGATCGCCACGATCGCGATGTTGATGCCGCTCACTTTCAAGCTGGACCCGACCGGCGCGCTCATCATGCTGGCGGGTATCTACTATGGCGCGCAATACGGCGGCTCGACCACGGCGATCCTGGTGAACATCCCGGGCGAGGCGACCTCGGTTGTCACCACGCTCGACGGCCACCAGATGGCGCGCCAGGGCCGCGCCGGCATCGCGCTCGGCATCGCGGCGATCGGGTCGTTCATCGCCGGCACCATCGCCACGCTTATTATCGCGGCGCTGGCCGTGCCACTCACGAAACTGGCGCTGCTGTTCGGGCCGGCGGAGTACTTCTCGCTGATGGTGCTCGGGCTCGCTTTCGCCACCGTGCTGGCGCGCGGCTCGGTGTTCAAGGCCCTCGGCATGATCGTGGTCGGCCTGCTGCTCGCCACGGTCGGCACCGACCTCGAGACCGGCGAGGAGCGCCTCACCTTCGGCGTGCAGGGCGTCGCCGATGGCATTGATTTCGCCGTGCTCGCCATGGGCTTGTTCGGCTTCGCCGAGGTGCTGCGCAACCTGGAGAACCCGGAAACCCGCGATGTGGTCAAGCACGCCATCGGGCGCCTGCTGCCATCGCTGGAGGATTTCAAGCGCAGCCTGGCGCCGATACTCCGCGGCACCGGGCTCGGCGCGATCCTGGGCATCCTGCCGGGCAATGGCGCTGTGCTGGGTCCGTTTGCCTCGTACACGCTGGAGAAAAAGCTCGCGCGCGATTCGACCCGCTTCGGCAACGGCGCGATCGAGGGCGTGGCGGGCCCCGAGTCGGCCAACAACGCCGGCGCGCAGACCGCATTCATCCCGCTGCTCACCCTCGGCATTCCCCCGAATGCAGTCATGGCCCTGATGGTCGGGGCGATGACCATCCACGGCATCATCCCGGGACCGCAGGTGATCGCCAAGCGTCCCGATCTGTTCTGGGGAATGATCGCCAGTATGTGGATCGGCAACCTGATGCTGCTGCTCATCAATTTGCCGTTGATCGGCCTGTGGGTGCGGCTGCTGAAGGTGCCGTACCGGCTGCTGTTTCCGGCGATTCTCGTCTTCTGCTGCATCGGCATCTACTCGATCAACAACAGCGCGGACGACGTGATGCTGACCGCGCTCTTCGGCCTGTTCGGTTACGCCCTCTACAAGTTCGGGTTCGAGCCGGCGCCGCTGCTGCTCGGTTTCGTGCTCGGGCGGCTGCTCGAGGAAAAAATGCGCCAGGCGCTGGCGCTGTCGCACGGCAGTTTCCTGACGTTCGTGGAGCGACCGGTCTCCGCGCTGCTGCTCGCCATCGCCATGATCGTGATCGTGGTCGCGATGCTGCCGGCAGTGAGCCAGAAGCGGGAACTGGCATTCGCCGAATAACCTGGGGACGCAGCCGCGCCTATCCGCCGTAAACCATTCACCCAAGGAGACTCGTATGAAAACAGCGCGTTCCACTATCGCCGCGATGGCGTCTGTATTCCTCGCTCTCGGCGCCGCCCACGCCCAGAACTTTCCCACCCGCCCGATCACCATCATCGTGCCGTTCGCGGCGGGCGGTCCGACCGACATCATCGCGCGCATCGCCGGCGAGCATATGTCGAAGGTGCTTGGCCAGCAGGTGATCGTGGA
>CAZFRR010000267.1:0-4475 GCA_964521405.1 uncultured Streptomycetaceae bacterium
GCATTGGAAAACTTAAAAGAAGCAACGGAAGTATATTTGGAAGAATTTCAATGAAACATGGCGAGGTTTTGTTCGAGCCGTATTATTGTTAATGCATTCCCGCTCAGAAAAGCGGGAATGACCATTTTATGACAACAGTGAATTTAAATACTCTGGTGATCCGTCATTCGAGTCTGAAAGACTTTGAAAACATATTTAATTTGTACAAACGTGTTGCCGCAGTCGAAGGGGGTCTTGCGCGGACCGCATCGGAGATCTCGCACGATTACATAGAGAATTTTGTGACAAAAAGTGTCAACAACGGAATTGAACTTGTTGCAGTACTGAATGATACCGCCCGGATCATCGGGGAGATCCACTGTTACAATAAAGACCTTAAAGCATTCGCTCATGTATTGGGCGATCTCACCATTGCGGTCGATCCCGAATTTCAGGGAAAAGGGATCGGTAAAACTCTCTTTAATGACCTGCTTGAAGAGATCAAATCGCGTCGCACCGATATTCTCCGAGTAGAACTCCTTGCCAGGGAAAGCAATGACCGTGCTCTTCGCTTTTATGAATCACTCGGATTCCAGCGCGAGGGACGGCTTGAAAAAAGAATTAAGAGCGTGAAGGGCGGATATGAAGCGGATATTTTTATGGCGTGGCAGCGTTAAATTTGTATCGCGGAGCTCATCATAGATGCGGACGTTCTGGAACAGCGTTGCCCCGGCAACCGTCGTCTGCGCCGCAGCCGCGCTGCCGATCGAGCACAGCCACGCCGACACGGCGATCGACTTGATGAATGCGCGCATCATAATTTCGGACTCCCCGGGTAGCCTGTTGCGGACTCTGTCGACCTTGATGCCGGGGATACTACTGGCAGAGCGGCACGCCGGCCACCAACGCAGGGGCCCGCCGCTTGCGCTGGCGAGCCTCGCTTGGGGATAGGATCACGTTCATCGTGCCGTCAACGAGAAGCGGCGTCAGGTCAAGTCCGGCCGCCGCGCCGAGATCGGCGTTTGTTGCAGGAAATCCCGTATCTGAATGTAGCCAGGTTCGCGCGGATTCGAAGGGGGATTGCAGCGGGTGATGGGAACCGAGCCGACGCTGGTGGTTCGGGACACGCACAAGGAATGGCCGTTTTCGGGAATCGGGGCGCAGCTCCGCGAAGGACCGCTCCTGGCCGAATTTACTTCTACGCGGATGTCCGCTCCCGCCGCAAGCCGTCGCCGTCGCGACCGCCCCCCCTCTCCCGCTGTTGCAGGCGTCTCCAACGACCGTCAGGCCGCGATCTTCAACCCGACCGAGATGCCAGCCTTGGCGCACAGGCCCACCAGATAATCGAGAGACAGCAATTCGACCTTACCGCGCGTGATTTCCGAGACGCGCGGCTGTGTGATACCGAGGCGCTTCGACGCCTGCGCCTGGGTCAGCTCTTCCTGCTCGACCCAGTTGCGCAATGCCTCCGCCAGGCGGGCGCGCAACAGCATGACCTCCGCCTCGTGCGGCGGAAAGCCAAGGTCGAGGAAAATATTGCCGCTCGATTCGATCACTTTCCTAGCCACGTTTCACTCCTTCGGCGTGTTCGCATGCGACCCTGTAGCGCTGCACAGCGAGGTCCAGATCCGCGCGTGTCGTCTTCTGCGTTTTCTTCTGGAACGCGTGCAGCACGTAGACCGCATCCGCGAACTTCGCCACGTAAACGACCCGGTATGCGCCGCTCGGGTCCCGCACACGAATCTCGTACGCGCCGGGCCCCACGCTGCTCATGGGTTTCCAGCTGTCGGGATCTCGCCCAGCCTGGACCATGAACAATTCATGGCCGGCACGAGTGCGCACTGATTTCGGAAACGCGGCGTGGTCGTCTCTGGCGCTGCCGACGAATCGGACCGGCTTCATGCGGTTAGTATACGAGAGTTCGTATACTTGTCAAAGACAACTGTTGCGCAGAGTGAGCCGCGAAGTTGAGCACCTCACGGAGACCCCGGTCCTCCCCACCCTTCCTGCTCCCGCGCGACCCGCATCACTCACCCGATAGCAGACCTTGGACGGTGGAAAGCGACCCACAGAAGAAGTTCGTCGCGCTACAAAGCGGACGCCCAACATCCAACTTGAGGGGCCGGCGTAGCGCGAAGCACGGAGCGAACCGGCAGGCGCAGCTTGCCGGCCGTCCGCTCGAAGTTCCCGCCCGCGCCGCCAGCGCGAGCGTAACGATTCGAACGGTGCTCGGCGGAAAAGTGCCCGGTCACAGGGACCCGTTGCCGTACACGGTCAGCACGACGGCCAGCGACTGGTCGTACGAGCCCACCAGATTGCCGCGCCTGCCGAACGCCGGGGCGGCGTGCTGCGCTCGTCGAAGTCCACGTTGCCGCCGTAGAGCAGCGCCGTGGTGAATCGCCATTTGAACGATTCGCTGGCTTGGCGTTCGCCACCGGCGCCCAATCGCCACGCGGAATTCCCGGCTCGCGCTGAACACGTGCGAAGCGTGGTCAATGCTCCAGACCGTCGTTGTATTTCAGGTCACCTTTCGCGCCGAGCAGCGCCGGCGTGGCCGTCGTTGGAGGCAGCATCCGGCTTCGATCCAGCACGCGATCCAGTTCGGCCAGCGCATCGCCGCCCCTCGCAGGGGCGCCTTTGCCGAGCACGAAGTCGGCCAACTCGCTACGTGTCACGTCGACGTGACGAGCGCCCCGGGAGGCGACCGGGGAGATCACGAGTACGCTGTTGCGCAATTCTACTTGCCTGATCTGCTGATCGCCCTCGGCTGCGATAGTGAAGACGAGACGCTGGCCCTCGGCCTTGCGCGGATCGACGAGGTAGCGGACGAACTGCAGGTTCTGGTCGAGGGAGGCGCGCGCCAACTGGTCAGCGCGCGGCGTATTCAGGAACGTCCGGATCGCATCTAGCGTGACCGGCTGCCCCTGCATCAGAAGCTTACCCTCCATCTGCAGCGCCTCCGTGATGTAGAAGCCCCGCGCGTTGGCGGAGTCGGTGCGCTGACCGAGGGCGCGGGCGGCCGTCGCGCGCGTCGAAATCCAGCGGTTCCAGCACGATGTGGGTGGTGCCGTCGCGGTAGGGAGTCTTGAGCTGGTAGCGCACCTGCCCGGATGAGGTCAGTGCCAGGCGATCCAGCGCCAGTGGCGGACGACTGACGTAGCGGCACAGCCGTTCGAGCTTCGTGCGCTGAGCGGGTTGAATATCGAGCCCGGCGTGCAGGGAGAATCCTCCCGCCTGGGCGGCGCCGTTATGCCCTTCCCCATCGCCGTGCGCCGGCACGGTCTGCAGCGTGAACACCTTCTGACCGGCTCGCGGCCCGACCGCGATCCGGTAGGTAGTGGAATGGCCGATCAGATCATCCAGTGGTCCGGCAAGCGTCGGATCGCCACTCAACCAGGCGTTCTCGACATCGCGTTCGATCAGTCCGCGCCGCTCAAGCAGCCGGCCGATGCGTTCGGCGATGTTCTGAACCAGTGCTTGCAGCTCGGCCGTGCCTGGCGCTGGCACCGGACGAAACACGGGTGGATCGGCGCTATCGGTGAGATACACACCGTCGACAAAGATCATGTGAAAGTGCACGTTCAGATTCAACGCCGAGCCAAAGCGCTGGATCAGCGTCTTGAGATCGTGCGATACACCGCGCCCAGAACCTGCGAGAGCACGGCGGGGTGAGTGGCCAGCAGAAACCGCAGCGCCATCGGCAGTGACAATACCCACTGACGCAGCGGACGTGCGGGCAACACCTCGTCAGCCAACAGCGCTGCGGTCTCGGCCATGCGCCTTGCGCCGCAGGAGGGGCAGAAGCCGCGCTTCTTGCAGCTGAACGCCACCAACTTCTCGGCGTGGCACTGCTCACAGCGCAGGCGCAGGAAGCCTTCCTCCATCCGGCCGCACTTCAGGTAGCCGTCAAACTCTTCCTCGACGTAAACGGGCAATGGCCGAGCGGCCATGATCCGCATCTCGCGGAATGCGGGGTAGTGCTGCTCGACGAGCTGATACAGCAGCGTGGTCTCGGGCCGATGGCGTGCATAACCTGGCGGATCGACGAAACCCGGAGCGCGCGACCGCCGCGCGCTGGCGGCGGCGTGCATGGCGCGTGTCCCGGAAGCCGGCTGGGGCCATGCAGGCTACTCGGGAGCCTTCTGGAACAGGCTGACGTAAACACGTGCGTTCTGGCAGAAATACATCCGCAGGCCGTCGCGTTTGCCCGATACTTTCCATGAATCCAGGCACTGCATTTCGCGCCGTGCCTGCGCACCATTGGAACCATCAAGTCATCTAGGTGCGGTGGGGCCCGAAGCCGCCCTCACTCGCACTCAATCGTCTCCATCACGAATAAGCATTTGAAAACACGTGACTTCGTGTCGGAGCGTGCTAATTTTACCGTCACCTTTACCGGCAAAAAAACAGTGCTTGGGGGCCATAGAAGGCGATAGATCCCGACAGGGTCGAGGTGCTTTTCAGCCATCCGACGCGAACACCGATCAATGGATCAG
>CAZFRR010000268.1:0-13124 GCA_964521405.1 uncultured Streptomycetaceae bacterium
CACGCTGGTCGGCGGAAACGGCGACGGGCAGACCTGCAAGGTGTGCAACCAGATCATCGTCGCGCTCAACATCGAGGCGGTGAGCGAAGCGCTGGTGTTCGCATCGAAGGCCGGCGCCGACCCGGCCAAGGTGCGCCAGGCCCTGATGGGCGGATTCGCGGCTTCGCGCATCCTCGAAGTGCATGGCGAGCGCATGATCAAACGCACATTCGATCCGGGATTCAGGATCGAATTGCATCAGAAGGATCTCGGCTTGGCGCTTTCGGGCGCGCGTGCGATGGGTATGAGCCTGCCGAATACCGCCACTGCGCAACAACTTTTCAACTCATGCGTTGCGAGCGGCGGTGCGAAGTGGGACCACTCGGCTATGGTGCGCGCGCTGGAGAAGATGGCGAACCACGAGGTCTCGAAGGCGTGACTGGTGACTCGTGACTCGTGACTGGTCCCGTTTACTCGCTGCGCTCGCCCTCCTCGCCGCAGCAAGCGGCGCCGACGCGCAGGCATTTCCCTCGAAGCCGATCCGGCTGATCGTGCCGTTCGCGCCCGGCGGGCCGGCGGACATCCAGGCGCGGCTGATCGCGCCGAAGCTCACCGAGTCGCTGGGCCAGCCGGTGGTGATCGAGAACCGGGCCGGCGGCAATACCATCATCGCGACCGAGTTGACCGCGAAGGCGGATGCCGATGGCCACTGGATCCAGGTCATCTCCGCCGGGTTCGCGATCAACGTGAGCCTGTACCCGAAGCTGCCGTACGACAGCGTGCGCGATTTTGCGCCGGTGTCGCAGCTGACGTCCGGCCCGGCGATCGCGGTGATTCATCCTTCGCTGCCCGCCCGCTCCATCAAGGAGCTGATCCAGCTCGCCCGCGCGAAGCCCGGGCAGCTTACCTACGGATCGGCCGGCCTGCCCAGCCAGCTCGCCGTCGAGCTGTTCAAGGTCATCACCGGCACCGACATGCTGCACGTGCCGTACAAGGGGCAGGGACCGGCGATGATCGATCTCATCGCCGGCCACGTCCAGATAAGCTTCCCCACTATCCTCGGCGCGCTCGCGCATTATCGGGCCGGAAGGCTGCGCGGGCTGGCAACCACCGGGGCGATGCGCGCCGCTGCGGCGCCCGAGCTCCCCACGATGATCGAGGCGGGCGTGCCGGGCTACGAAGCCGCGAACTGGTTCGGCACCGCCGTGCCGGCCAAGACCCCGCCCGCGGTCGTCGCGCGGCTCAGCCAGGAAATCGGCCGCGTGCTGCGCCTCACCGACGTGCGGGAACGGCTGCTGACCCAGGGCATGGAACCGGTCAGCAACACGCCGGACGTCTTTGCAAAATACATTCAATCCGAGATCGCCAAGTGGGCGGGCGTCGTAAAAGCTTCCGGCGCGAAGCCGGAGTGAGATGACGGAGCCGCAACGGCCCGCCGGGAGCGCGGAGGCGGCCGCCTGTCACCGGCGCGGCCTCGAGTTGTTGAAGAACGATCAGCCGTCGTTGAGCCTTGCCGAGTTCGAACGAGCCGTCCTGCTGGACCCCGCCAACGCCGAGTTTCTGAAAAGTCTCGGCAACACCCGCAAGGCGACGGGCGACCTCGCCGGCGCCATGGCCAGTTTTCAAAGCGCCGTGATGCTGGCTCCCGGGAACACGGCCTCCCTCTACAACCTCGCCCTGGTTCTCCTCGAGCTGGGCCGGCCGCGGGAGGCGGAAGAGCACTTCCGCCGGATACTGGAACTCGACCCGCGCGATGCGGAAGTGATTTTCCACCTGGGGCTCATCGCCGCCGACCGTTCTCAATTTGCCGAGGCGGCGAAATGGTATCGCGGCGCGCTGGAGTTGACGCCGGAAAACCCTTTTGTCTGGTTCGGCCTTGCGCTCGCCTGCCGCCAGCTTCCCGGCCACCGGGAAGAGTCGGTCCGGTGCCTGCGCCAGTGCCTCGAGCTCAAGCCGGATTTTGCGGACGCGCACCACGAGCTGGCCGTCACCTTGCAGGCCGAAGGCCGGCTCGACGAGGCCGAGTCGCATTACCGCACCGCGCTCCAGCACGCGCCTGAGAACGCGATGATCCACTGCCAGCTCGGCAATGCCCTGGTGAAGGGCGGCCGCGCGGGCGAGGCGATCGGGTGGTATCGCAAGGCGAATGAACTCGACCCGGGGCTCGCCTTTGCTCACCTCAATCTCGGATCTGCTCACGGGGTGATGGGCGCGTACGACGAGGCGCTGCGCTGTTACGAGGCGGCTTTGAAGCTTCAGCCCGGGAATGCAGCGGCCCGGGGCAGCCTGTTGTTCGAGATGCAGCGGGTCTGCGACTGGTCGCGATTCGAGGAACTGTCCGGGCAGCAGCGGAGAGCCGCCCTGACGAAGTCCGAGCAGGAAATTCTTCCCTTCAGCCTGCTCTCAATCCCGTCCACGCCGCAGGAGCAACTGCAATGCGCCCGGCATTACGCGGAGCGCCAGGCGCTGGCCGTTGCCCGCGACCGCGAGCACCTCGACTTCCACCACGAGCGGCGCCCGGCGGGCAAGCTCAGGATCGGCTACCTGTCCGCCGACTTTCGCGAGCACCCGGTGGCCGCCCTGATCGCGGAGCTCTTTGAGTTGCACGACCGTGGCCGCTTTGAAATTTCTGCCTATTCCTGCGGCCCCGATGACGGCAGCCCGATGCGGACGCGGTTGAAGGGAGCATTCGACCGCTTCGTGGAAATCGGCGCGATGTCGCACGCCGATGCCGCTGCGAGGATCCATGCCGACCGGATCGACATATTGGTGGACCTGACGGGTTACACCTCGCTGGGACGCACCGAGATCCCCGCGTTGAGACCGGCCCCGATCCAGGTCAACTATCTCGGCTATCCCGGCACCCTCGGCGCCGATTTCATCGATTACATCGTCACCGACCGCTTCATCACGCCGCCGGGTCACGAGGCGCATCTCAGCGAGCAGCCCGTCTACCTGCCGGGCAGCTACCAGGCGAACGACCGCAAGCGCGCCGTGGCCGACACGCCGCCGCGCAGCGCGCTGGGCTTGCCGCCGCAGGCCTTTGTCTTCTGCTGCTTCAATCACACCTACAAGATACTGCCGAACGTGTTCGCGGCCTGGGCGCGGCTGTTGAAGGCTGTCCCGGAGAGCGTGCTGTGGCTGTTGAAAAGCAATGCCTGGGCGGAGCAAAACCTGCGCCGCGAAGCGAAGCGCCATGGCATCGCCCCGGAACGCCTGATCTTTGCCCCGGGCTGGCCGCAGGAACGGCACCTGGGTCGGATTCCGGCCGCAGATCTTTTCCTGGATACCCTGCCCTACAACGCCCACACGACTGCCAGCGATGCGCTCTGGGCCGGGCTGCCGGTGGTGACCTGCGCGGGCAATACCTTCGCCTCCCGGGTCGCCGGCAGCCTGTTGACGGCGGTAGGGATGCCGGAGCTGGTGACGCGCACGATGCAGGAATACGAAGCGCTGGCGCGCCGCCTGGCGAGCAACCCCGGGGAACTGGCGGCGCTGCGCATGAAACTCGCCCGGAACCGGGCCACCACCCCGCTATTCGACACGCCGGCCTTCACCCGGCAGCTGGAAACCGCCTACTCCCGCATGTGGGAGAACTATCTATCGGGCAATCCGCCGCGCGCAATCGTACTGTAGAGGTAAAATTTACTCATGACCGCGGTAGTCGAACAGGTCGTCGTCGATTCTGCCCGCCAGCGCGAGGTGGTCGCCGCGTTGCGCAGTTTTCTTCCCCCGGCTTCGTTGCTGTTCGACCACGAGGACGTGAAGCCCTACGAATGCGACGGGCTGACCGCCTACCGCCAGGTGCCGATGGTGGTCGCGCTGCCTGAAACCGAAGAACAGGTCTGCCGCATCCTCAAGATCTGTAACGAGATGCGCGTGCCGGTGGTCGCGCGTGGCGCGGGCACGGGTCTCTCCGGCGGGGCGCTCCCGCTCGGCAACGGCGTGCTGCTCTCCCTCGCGAAGTTCATGCGAATTCTGGATGTTGATAATCGGGCGCGTACTGCCCGGGTCCAACCTGGAGTACGCAACCTTGCCATCTCCGAGGCGGCCGAACCCCACGGGCTTTACTACGCGCCCGATCCGTCGAGCCAGATCGCCTGCAGTATCGGCGGCAACGTCGCCGAGAACTCCGGCGGCATCCACTGCCTCAAATACGGGCTCACCGTCCACAACATACTGAAACTGCGCGTCGCCACCATCGAAGGCGAAATTCTCGAGATCGGGAGTGAGGCGCTCGATGCCGCCGGCTACGATCTGCTTGCGCTGTTGACCGGCTCCGAGGGCCTGCTCGCGGTGACGACCGAGGTGACGGTCCGGCTGCTGGCGAAACCGGAATACGCCCAGGTGGTGATGGCGGCGTTCGACGACATCGAGAAGGCCGGCCAGGCGGTAGCAAATGTAATCGCCGCCGGCATCGTCCCCGCGGGCTTCGAGATGATGGACCAGGCCGCCACCCGCGCGGTGGAGGATTACGCGCGCGCCGGTTACCGCACGGACGTCGCGGCGCTCCTGCTGTGCGAAGTAGACGGCACCCGCGAGGAAGTGGCTGACGAAATCCAGCGTGTTCAGGAAGTCATGGACGCGAGCGGTGCGGTGCAGACGGAGGTGTCGCGCGACGAAGCTCAGCGGCTGCGCTTCTGGGCCGGCCGCAAGGCGGCGTTCCCCGCGGCGGGATCCATCTCGCCCGACTACTACTGCATGGACGGCACGATCCCGAGAAAGCAACTGGGCCCGGTGCTACGCGCGATCATGGCGATGGAGAAGAAGCACGGGCTGCGCTGCGCCAACGTATTCCACGCCGGCGACGGCAATCTCCATCCCCTCATCCTCTACGATGCCAACCAGCCGGGCGAGCTGGCGCGCACCGAAGCCTTCGGCGCGGAGATCCTGGAGTTGTGCCTCGAAGTCGGCGGCACCATCACCGGCGAGCACGGCGTCGGCGTCGAGAAGATCAATTCGATGTGCGTGCAATTCAAGCCGGCGGAACTCGAAGCCTTCCATGCGGTGAAGCGCGCCTTCGACGAGCACGGGCTGCTCAACCCCGGGAAGGCGGTGCCGACGCTCCACCGCTGCGCGGAGTTCGGGAGGATGCATGTTCACGCCGGGCAGGAAAAATTCCCCGACTTGCCCAGGTTCTGATCAACCGCCAAGCCGCCGAGATCTAAACCCTATTAACCGCCATGACGCCAAGACGCCATGAACTGCCCAACCATTAAATGAACACGACCAGTACACCAAGGCGCCGAGATCTAAACCTATTAACCGCCATGACGCCAAGACGCCATGAATTGCTCAACCAATAAAAGAACACGACCAGTACACCAAGGCGCCGGGAACTGCTTACTCAAATAGAAAGATGCTGTTTTTATTTATTATTCTGTCTCGGCGTCATGGCGTCTTGGCGGTTCAATTCCGGGGTTGCCTGGCATCTTGGCGGTTCAATTCCGGGGTTACCTGGCGTCATGGCGGTTAATGTCTGAAATCATCAATCAGCTCGCGGCGGCGATACGCGACGCGGCTGCGCGAAAGCGCCCGCTGCGCATCCGCGGCGGCGGCACCAAGGATTTTTATGGTGGTGCAGTTCAGGGTGAAGAGCTCAGCACCCTCGCTTACCGCGGCATCGTCGCCTACGAGCCGACCGAGCTGGTGATCACCGCGCGCGCCGGCACGCCGCTCACCGAAGTCGAAGCCGTGCTGCGGGAAAAAGGCCAGATGCTCCCGTTCGAGCCGCCGCATTTCGGAGCAACTGCGACGCTCGGGGGCTGTGTCGCCGCCGGGCTTTCCGGGCCGCGCCGAGCCTACGCCGGCTCGGTGCGCGACTTCGTGCTCGGCGTGCGCGTCCTCGACGGTAAGGGCGACGACCTGAAATTCGGCGGCCAGGTCATGAAGAACGTCGCCGGCTACGACGTCTCCCGGCTGATGACCGGCTCGCTCGGCACGCTCGGCGTGCTGCTCGAAGTCTCGCTCAAGGTGTTGCCCGCCCCTGCCACAGAATCAACGCTCCGGCTCGAGTGCGGGCAGGAGCAGGCGATTCTGCTAATGAATCAGTGGGCGGGCAAACCGCTTCCCGTGACAGGGACAGCGTATCGTGACGGCGAGCTACTTGTGCGGCTCTCGGGGGCGCGCATCGCGGTCGAGGCCGCGATCAAGAAGCTCGGGGGAACCGGAGTGAATCCCGATCAAGCGGAGCGGTTCTGGACCGGCATCCGCGAGCAGACCGATCCCTACTTCTCGGGCAATGCGCCGCTGTGGCGCCTGTCGGTCAAGCCGACCACTCCACCGCAGGGACTTTCCGGTGCGCAACTCATCGAATGGGGCGGCGCGCTGCGCTGGCTCAAGTCCGATGCAGATCCCAAAACGATACGCGAGGCTGCGGCGCGCGCCGGCGGGCATGCCACGCTGTTTCGTGGAGGCGACAGGGCAGCGGGTGTTTTTCACCCGCTGCCGCCTGCGCTGATGACGCTGCACCGGAACCTGAAACGCGCTTTCGATCCGGCGGGTATCTTCAATCCCGGCCGGCTGTACGATTTCTAACCGCCAAGTGAAGCGAATAACAATCGAACCGCCGAGACGCCGAGAGAAGCGAAGACAATTGTTTACCGCCAAGACGCCAAGGCGCCAAGGCGCCATGAGTACCAGATCAATACACACCGCAAAGCGAAGCAAGAACTATATTGAACCGCCATGACGCCAAGACGCCATAAATACCAGATCAATAAACAAGAATTCCCCTTCAAAAAATCTAGGGACGTGCCGTCGATCTTGAAACTATTTATTTTTGATTCCCTTGGCGTCTTGGCGTCTTGGCGGTTAAATTCCTGCATTTCTTTGCGGGCTTGGCGTCTTGGCGGTTAATTCTCGTGCAAACGAATCTCGCTGAGTTCATCCGCGACACGCCCGAGGGAAAAGAGGCCGATGCGATCCTGCGCAAGTGCACGCATTGCGGCATGTGTACCGCGACCTGCCCGACTTACCAGCTCTTGAACGACGAACTAGACGGCCCCCGCGGCCGCATCTATCTCATCAAGCAGGTGCTCGAGGGGGCCGCGCCGACGGCGAAGACGCAGCTGCACCTCGACCGCTGCCTCACCTGCCGCTCATGCGAGACCACGTGCCCGACCGGGGTGCGCTATGGCCGCCTGGCGGATATCGGGCGGCACCTGGTGGAGGCACGCGTGCCCCGCGGCCTTATCGAGTCGACCTGGCGCTCGCTTTTGAATGCGGTGATTCCCCGGCCCGCTCTATTCAATTCGCTGTTATTTATGGGACGCCTTGCGCGGCCACTGCTACCGCGTTCACTGTCGCGCAAAATTCCCCAGAGCACCGTGGCGCGTTCGTGGCCAAAGGCGTCCCATACGCGCAAGATGCTGGCGCTGGAAGGCTGCGCGCAGCCGAGCCTGTCGCCCGCCACTAATGCCGCTGCGGCCCGCGTGCTCGACCGACTCGGCATATCACTGGTACGCGCGGCGGGTGCCGGCTGCTGCGGCGCCGTGTCGTTTCACCTCAACGCTCAGGACGATGCCCTGGATTACATGCGCCGCAACATTGACGCTTGGTGGCCGCACATTGAGCGGGGCGCCGAAGCCATCGTCATCACCGCCAGCGGCTGCGGCACCATGGTGAAAGACTACGGCCACCTGCTCCGCCACGACCCCGCCTACGCCGACAAGGCCCGGCGCATCTCCGAACTCTCAAAGGACATCAGCGAGATCGTGACCGCCGAAGGCGCAAAGCTGAAATCCCTCATCCCTCATCCCTCCGCCCTCATCCCTGGTCAGCGAGTAGCCCTTCATTCCCCCTGCTCCTTGCAACACGGCTTGAGAATTACGGGGACGGTGGAAACACTGCTGGCGCAGTTTGGCTACACGCTGACGCAAGTGTGCGACGCGCACTTATGTTGCGGCTCGGCCGGCACCTACTCCATCCTGCAGCCGGAATTGTCGCAGCGGCTGCGCGACAACAAGATCGCCGCCCTGACCAGCGGCTTGCCCGCCGCCATCCTCACCGCCAACATCGGCTGCCAGATGCACCTCCAGTCCGCAACAAAGCTTCCCGTCCGCCACTGGATCGAAGCGATCGACGAAAGCCTGTCGCCGTCGCGCTGATCAAGCTTATCGTCAAGCTGGTTACTTCTCGCCCAATTCGGCCAGGATCGCCTGGAGCAGATCGTCGCCGAGGTGAAATCCCTCTTCCACGAGCCGGGCGAAAACCGGCCTCGCGGCCGGAATCAATCCGGCTTGCCGGGCCTCCACGATGATTCCCGCGGTACCGATCATCGCGATTCCGAGCCGTTGTGCCTCCCGGCGGGCCTGCAGATCGTCGAGCAGCACCAGGGTCCCCGATCCGAGGGCGATGGCCGCGCGCAAGGTGCTTGCTTCGCCGGTGTCGAGTTGCGGCAACGGCGGCTCGATCCACTCCCGCCGCAGCACGCGGATCCAGCCTTGCTTCAGCGCTGCGGCAATCGCGACCGCTCCGGGCAGTTCGCGAGCGCCGGTTGCCTCGCCTTGGACTTCCTTGGTAATCGAGATCGTCTTGTAGAGCTTGCGCAGCCAGGGAAGGCCGCCGACGCGGGCAAGCGCGATGAGCGGACTGGCGTCCGCCAGGACTACCTTGCGCGCCACGCCTTGATGTTCTTGAGGTCTTCCCGGAGCGTCCTGGCGTTACCCCGGATCACGGGGATGCCCGCCCGGCCCATCTCCACCATGAATGTTTCGAGCGGTATGCCGGCGACCCTGGCGGCCCGCCCGATCGAGAGGCTTTCGCTCTTGTAGAGGGCCGTCGCGAGGGCGAGCCGCACCCCCGGCTCGCCGAGCAGGCCCTCGTCGTCGAGGTGAAAGAGCACGGCCTCGGGCTGGTCACGGTTCATCACCACCACCGGCTGCTTGCGCGCCATGCGCAGCGCCTCCGAGGGGTTGTTCTTGAGCTGGCGGACGTTGACGGCCTTCATGCTGTTCCCTCTTAATGTAGGAACATATTGTAGCTACATTGCCCGGTGCCGGCAATGGCCCACGCCAGGCCCTTTTTGAGAGTGAATTACCTGAATTAACTGGCCCAAGCTGCACGTTGGATAAGACCTCAGCGGCAAGCTGTTTAGAGGGTTGTCAATTAAACAGATTGACGTATATACAATATTTAGCCTAATATATTAGGCACTATACAGTTTAACGCCTAATATTATGGTTAAACGTAAAACTATCCCTGTAGAGGCAGCCGAGCGTACCAAGCAGCTTGGCTACCGCGTGCGGCTGGCCAGGACCCGGCGCGGCATGTCGATCGCCGAAGTCGCAGTCAAGGCCGGCATCAATCGCAACACCCTCAACGCACTTGAGCTCGGGAAACCCGGCGTCGCGATTGGGGCCTACATCACCGTCCTGTGGGCGCTGGGTCTCGACAGAACGCTGGACGGAGTCGCTCACCCCGACGCTGATACCCACGGCAAGACCCTGGAGGCGTCGCGCCGGCCCGAGCGCGTCCGCAAGTCGCAGAAGTCGAGGAACGAATATGACTTCTGAGCGCCAGACCTATGTGTACGTTCAGTTGCCGGGCACTCTCGACACCGTGCCGGCGGCCTTGCTGAAGGTCGAAAAGCTGCCCGATGGCACATTTGTCGGCCGTTTTCGCTACGGCGACCGCTACCTGGAACGCAGGGACGCGATCGAGTTCGATCCTTTCCGGCTCCCGCTAGGTAACACCGTCCACGAGTTCACCAAGCTGAAGGGCATACCCGGCGCCGTTCGCGACGCCGGCCCCGATGCCTGGGGACGTCGCGTGATCGAGCACAAGCTGCAACGCAGCGCTGGTGACCTGGAGGAAATCGACTACCTGCTGAATGGACCTCAGGATGGCGCCGGCTATTTGAGCTTCGGCTCCAAGCTGGAGCCCACCGCGCCGAAACGCCGATACAACCGCACGCACCAACTGGCGGAGCTGATCGCCGCCGCGGAAGCAATAGAAGAAGGCAAACGCGTGCCTGTCCACATTCTCGAGCAACTAGAGCCTGGCACCTCTATGGGTGGCGCCAGGCCCAAGGCCACGATCGAAGACGGCAATCGCCTGTGGCTTGGTAAGTTCCCGGAGAAAGGTGACCGTTACAACCTCCAGCGAGTGGAATATGCGACGCTTGAGCTTGCACGCCGCTGCGGCATCACCGTCTGCAATTCCCGCCTGCAGTCCGTCGCGGGACAGGATGTGCTCATGGTGGAACGCTTTGACCGGGAATACGCGGACGGAAATTATCTCCGCTTCGGACTTGTCAGCGGACTCTCCCTGCTCGACTGCGAGGACAGCCACCTGGATCGGGAGCGCTGGTCTTATCCGTTGCTTGCCGATCAACTCCGCCGCTGGTCGGAGAAGCCCGACGCAGATCGCATGGAGCTATTCCGGCGCATCGTCTTCAACGCCGTCGTGACTAACAACGATGACCATCCCCGCAACCATGCAGTGCTTCGCACCGGGCAGGGATGGCGCCTTACACCAGCATACGACCTGGTGCCTGCGCCGCTGGTCAGCCTTGAACGCCGGGACCTTGCCATGACCGTCGGGACCTTCGGCCGCTCGGCAAGCATCTACAACCTGCTTTCCCAATGCGAGCGATTCGGGCTGACGACCGAAGCAGCGAGGAAGGAGATCGAGAACGTCGTAGCGACCGTCCGCACCTGGCGCGACCATTTTCGCGCCTGCGGCGTGTCGGAAAAGGATGCCGATTACATGGCATCGGCGTTCCTGCCCGAGTGTTTATTCTTCGAGAAGCCGCTGGCAGAATAGTCGCCTGCCAGCAGCCGAATTGCGGATGACCCGGTTATCGCCGGAGCTGAAGTACGCGCAACCAGCAATCACCACTGCGGCAGTCTGATTCGAAGCACGCGACTCACCGCGGGCTGATCCTCACCCCGCCGTAATCCCCGTCACATAGATTGTTCCATTCAGCGGTTCGTCGGCCGCGGCCGACGAACCGCTTGGGGCTTGTACTTTTCCCCGAACCGGCGTACGATTCACCGCGTTTCATTCGCGGGAGTTGCGCGAGCTTGTACTTTTCCCCGACCAGGCGTACATTTCACCGCAGTCGACACGAGAGGGCGCATCGATCATGCTGCAGCTGAACCCGCGTACCGTCTCGCGCATGCTGAACGTCGCGCGCCGGCCCGACCGGCCGGAAAAAACGGATGGCGACGGCAGGACGTCGCTCAACGTCCCGGTCTACGAAGCGGAGCTCTGGACCAGCCGCCAGCGGCAGGCGAGCCCGATCCACGAGATTTCTTACCGCGCCTGCTTCAAGCCGCAGCTGCCGGCTTACTTCATCGAGCGGCTGACGCGCGAAGGCGACATTGTCTACGATCCGTTCAGCGGGCGCGGCACGACCGCAATCGAGGCGGCGTTGCGCGGGCGGAACGTGATCGTCAACGACGTCAATCCCCTGTCGATCATCCTGACCTATCCCCGGCTCGAATTGCCGAACGTGACCGAGATCGACAAGCGGCTGCGATCGCTCAAGTTCGCCGTCCGGCCGCGCGGAGAGATCGATCTCTCGATGTTCTTCCACCCCGATACCGAGTACGAGCTCCTCGGCCTGCGCGAATACCTCTACCAGCGCATGAACGGCGGGAGGGAGGACAGCGCGGACCGCTGGATACGCATGGTGGCGACCAACCGGCTGACGGGACACTCGCCGGGATTTTTCTCGGTCTACACGCTCCCGCCCAACCAGGCGGTCTCGCAGGAAGACCAGCTCCGCATCAACGCGCGCTTGAAACAGGAGCCCGAGTACCGCGATATCCGCGCGCTGATACTCAAGAAATCCATGCAACTGCAGGGACGCCTCGGCGCCGCCGAGCGGTGGCGGTTGCGCAAGGCCGCGACCGAAGCGGTGCTGCTCTCCCAGGACGCCTGCGCCACCGGCGACATCCCGGCCAACAGCGTCCAGCTCACCGTGACCTCGCCCCCGTTCCTGGATGTCGTGCAGTACACGCGGGACAACTGGCTGCGCTGCTGGTTCAACGGCTTCGACGCCGAGAAGGTCGGCAGCCGCATCACCATGAGCAAAACGGTCGGGGAATGGGAAGCGGAGATGGCAGCCGTCTTCCAGGAGCTCTACCGCGTCACCCGCCCCGGAGGCTGGGTTGCGTTCGAGGTCGGCGAAGTGCGCCGCGGCACGGTGAAGCTCGACGAGATCGTCGCGCCGATCGGGCTCAACGCCGGCTTCGAGTGCTCCGCGATCCTGATCAACGCCCAGCGTTTCACCAAGACCGCCAACATCTGGGGCGTGTCGAACAACGCCAAAGGCACCAACACGAATCGCATCGTGGTGTTTCAGAAATAGGCGCGCCAGACCTCTACTCCGATCGGCAGCTCTCGAGCAGCCACGACAGATATTCGTCGCTCCCTGTTGCGACAGACAGGACGAGGAACTCTGGGACCTCGTACCGATGCAGGCTTTTGAGCCGCGCCTCGAGGGCGGGAACGCACGCGGCGGCCGTCTTGATGATCAGTTGGCGTTCGTCGGCGCGTTCGACCTCGTTGCGCCACCGGTAGATCGACTGCATGGCGCCCATCACGCTCACACACGCCGCCAGCCGCTCCCCCACCAGGGTGGCCGCCAGGTCTTCGGCGTCCGCGTCGGAGGGGAGCGTGGTGAGCACCACCACGACCTGTTCTGGATCCATCGGCGAATACTAACGGTAGTCAGGGATCAGGGGTCAGGGATCAGGGGTCAGGGGTCAGGGATCAGGGATCAGCCACTTGCCGTATAACCGTATAACCGTATTGCTGATTTACCGTATTGCCGTTTTGCCGCTGATATGGCAAGCTGCACCCCGGTGACTCCCAGGCGGCCCCAGAGCGACAAGGTCAAGACGACAGTGGAACTGCCGGGAGAACTCTGGCGGGCGGCGAAGATCCGCGCGATGGACGAGCGCGGCGACCTGCGCTCGGTGCTGATTCGCGCCCTCGAAGACTACCTGGGCCGCGAGCGGCCTGCGCCAACCCGAACGACGGGCCGCGAGTAACGGCAATGGACGACGAAACACCGCCGCAGCCGCCCTCGCCCGCCCGGTCGCTCCGTGCGACGCTCGCCAGCCGCGCTGGCCGTCTGCTCCGTCATGCCCTGCTCTTTGCCATCGCAGTCCTCGTGGTCGACGCCATCGCCG
>CAZFRR010000269.1:0-3746 GCA_964521405.1 uncultured Streptomycetaceae bacterium
GATGGGCTACCTGGTAGAGCGCGCCAACATACTCGACAGCCTGTTCACGAGCCTGCGGGTCGCGCTCAAGGGCGTCCCCACCGCTACGTGTTCACACTCTACGCGCTGGAATTCGCGCGCTGCCCGGTGGGCGGCGCCTTCAAGGGCACGGAGGTGCTCGCGGCGATCCGCGGCCACGTGCTGGAACAGGCGACGCTGACCGGTATTTACTCGCTCAACCCGGGCGTGAAGATCTGATGGGCGGCGCCTGTTCGCCTGACCGGCGCTAAGCCCGTGAAGTTTCCTTTCGATTCCGCTGGCGGTGGCGAGAACGCGAATGGCCGGCGGCGCCCGACGACTGCGCTCCAGTATTCCAAGTGGTTTCACGCCGCCGGCGCCGCTACCTGCGCGATCGAGCCGCTGCTGTGGCCATGGGTGCTCGGCGCGCTGGCCGGCAATCACCTGCTGCTGGGCGCCGCGGTATTGTCACCGCGCAGCCGCATGCTCGGCGCCAACCTGGTGCGCCTGCCGGCGTCCGCCGCGCTGCGCAGCGAAGTCAGCCTGACCTTCGATGATGGCCCCGATCCGGAAGTGACGCCACGCGTTCTCGACCTGCTCGATGGCATCGGGGCAAAGGCCAGTTTCTTCTGCATCGGAGAGAGAGCCGCGGCGCACCCCGAAATCGTGCGGGAAATCGCACACCGCGGTCACAGCGTGGAGAACCACAGCTATCGGCACGCCCATGCATTTGCTTTCTACGGTCCCGGGCGGCTGCGCAGCGAAGTGGAGGAGACCCAGGCCCTCATCGCCGGCATCACCGGTCGCACACCCGCTTTCTTTCGGGCGCCGGCGGGATTCCGCAGCCCCCTGCTGGACGAGGTGCTGGCGCAGTACGGCGTGCGCTACGTTTCCTGGACGCGGCGCGGTTTCGATACCGTGGACGACGACGCCGCGGCGGTGCTGGGGCGGCTGACCCGCGGTCTGGCGGCCGGCGATGTGCTGTTGCTCCACGATGTCGCCAGCCGGCGGACGTCCAGGGGCGAGCCGGTGGTGCTCGCCGTGCTGCCGGCATTGCTCGAAGGCTTGGCGGCGTCCGGCCTCAAGCCGGTTTCGCTGGCGGCGGCGTGCTGCGAAGAGACCGCCCGGTAGCAGCCGGTCCGGCCTGAGCCGGAAAAATCACCGGGCGGTCAGCGGCGGAACAGCAGACTGGCGTTGGTCCCGCCGAAGCCAAGGCTGTTGGACAGGAAGCTGGCGATGTTTTGTTCCTGGCAGCGGGTGATCAGGGGAAAACCGGCGGTTGCCGGATCCGGAACCTGCAGGTTGACGCAAGGCGCCAGAAAACCGTGCTCCATCATGAGCAGTGAATAGATGGCTTCGTGCGCGCCCGAGGCGCCGATGGCATGCCCCGTCAGTCCCTTGGTGGACGAAATGAGCGGCAGTTGCGCTCCGAATGCCGTCCGCACCGCCGAGAGCTCGCCGATATCGCCGATGGGTGTCGAGATGGCGTGCGTGTTCAGGTAGTCCACCTGCTCCAAACCCGCACCGGCCAGAGCCAGTCGCATGGCGCGGGCCACTCCCTCCGGCTCTGGCGTGATCATGTCGCTGCCGTCTGAACTGGCGCCATACCCGGACAGCTCGGCATAGATGCGCGCGCCACGCGTCCTGGCGTGATCCAGCGCTTCGAGCACCAATATGCCGGCGCCGCCGGCTATGACGAAACCATCGCGCCCGGCATCGTAGGGGCGGGATGCGGCCTGGGGCGTGTCGTTATAGCCGTGAGAGAGCACGCCCATCGCATCGAACATGGCAGCGGAGGTCCACTCCGCCTCCTCCGCGCCGCCGGCGAACACCCGGTCCTGCTTGCCCATCTGGATCAATTCCATGGCGTGACCGATGCAGTGCGCGGAGCTGGCGCAGGCGGAACTGATCGAATAGCTGTGGCCGCGAATGGTGAAGGCAGTGGACAGGCAGGCGGATGCGGTGCTGGCCATGGTCTGCGGTACTGTATAGGGCCGCATCTTCTGCGGCCCCTTCTCGCGCAGCGTATCGATGGCGGTCAGATAGTGGGAAAGGGAGCCGGTTCCCGAGCCGACGATCAGGCCGACACGGGGATCGGATACTTCCCGCTCCGACAACCTGGCATCCGCGATTGCCTTGCGCATCGCATGATGGGCGTAGATCGCGACGTTGCCCATGAAGCGTCGGTGCTTGCGGTCGATGGGCGGCTCGGCTGACAGATCGGGGATGCCCGCAATCTGGCTGCTCATGCCAGCACGTTTGTAATTCTCCGCGAAGCGGATGCCGCTTTTCCCTTCGCGCAGCGCTTGCGCGACCGTGTCGAGCTCGTTGCCGAGACAGGAAACAATTCCCATCCCGGTGACGGCTACGCGCCGCACGGTGCCGGCCCCGGAACCGGCGGGGCGAAAAGGCGAGCGAACTACGCGGTCCTGCCTGGGGTCGCTCAGAGCTTTTGAAACTCGACGCGGATGGAATTCATCAATTCGGTGACCCACCGGTTGTAATACGGGTGGATGACCGGAACGTTGTCAACGACAGCGTATTTCATGTCGATGCTGCTGACGTAGCGGACGGAGTAGCTCTTGTCCGTATTTTCGATTTCCGAGACCACGGTGTGCTTGTTGTTGACGAACAGCTTGACGTGCAATTTCTGGCCGTCGGCGGTATGAGCAACCGTCCATTTTCTGGCGGCAGCCCCGTTGATGATGGCTTGCTTGACCTGTTCGGCGGTGGGCGGCTTGCCGCTCGATGTCGTGACGAGCACGTTTTCGTGGTTGACGATGGGTACGGGCAGCCTTTGCGCGTGGGCGCCGCTGGCGATGGCGAGAGTCGCGAGCATGAGCAGCAGATTGACGATGGCTTTCATGGTTTCCTCCTGTTACCGGACAAAAAATAGCATGCTCTGAAGGCGCCGGGCTGACGTAGATCAAATACGCTTGAATATCAGGGACGAATTAATGCCGCCGAAGGCGAAATTATTACTCATAATGTACTCAACTTCCAGGTTTCTGCCATCGCCTGTCACGTGGTCCACCCCGGCGCAGGCCGGGTCGACCCGGTCGAGGTTCAACGTGGGGGCGAACCAGCCGGCACGCTGCATTTCGATGCCCCACCAGGCTTCGATGGCGCCGCAGGCGCCGAGCGTGTGACCCAGATAGCTTTTCATCGAGCTGATCGGCACGCGTTCCCCCAGCACCTGGCTGGTGGCGCGACACTCCGCGATGTCGCCCAGTTCGGTGGCGGTGCCGTGGGCGCTGACGTAACCCACGGCGCCGGGCGCGAGACCGGCGTCCTGCAAGGCAAGCGTCATGACCCGGGCCATGGTGTCCACTTCCGGCTCGGTGACGTGGGTGCCGTCGGAATTGGTGGCGAAGCCGACGACCTCGGCGTAGGTGCGCGCGCCGCGGGCGACCGCATGATCGTAATCTTCGAGCACCAGCGTGGCCGCGCCTTCGCCGACTACCAGGCCGTCGCGGTCGCGATCGAAGGGGCGCGGTGTCGTGGAAGGGGCGTCGTTACGCGTGCTGGTGGCAAACAGGGTGTCGAACACCGCCGCGCCCGCCGCTGACAGTTCCTCGGCGCCCCCCGCCACCATCAGCGCCTGCTTGCCATAGCGGATCGCCTCGTAGGCGTAGCCGATACCCTGGCTGCCCGAGGTGCATGCGCTGCTGGTGGGAATAATGCGGCCCTTGAGGCCGAAGTAGAGCCCGATGTTGACGGCCGTGGTGTGGGCCATCATCTGGATATAG
>CAZFRR010000270.1:0-7941 GCA_964521405.1 uncultured Streptomycetaceae bacterium
AGCAAACCCTGGCACCAGCCCGGCCGCTGGCTCGTCAACCCGTCTTATTGGGATGCCGAAGCCAAAGCGCAGCGCACCGGCTTGCCCCGACGGGTGCACTTCATCGACTGCACGTTAAGCGAGGGCGACGACTGCGTCGGCCACCAGCTCAACTGGAATACCCGGCTCGGCCTGATCGAGCGGCTGGACGCGGTCGGGGTCGGCGAGATCACGCTGCCGAGCCACGCGACGTTCCGGGAGGAGGCCGACATGGTGCGCGCCTGCCGCCGCATGGGGGTCAAGACGCGCCTGGTCGCGAAAGGGCCCGGCGTCACCCCGCCGCTGAAAGGCGACTGGCGCGGCGCAATCGACCGGCACATCGACCTCGGCGCCGACGTGATTTCGCCGATCGTGAAGTGGTCGTACGAAGACACGACCTCGGATTTCTCCGGAAAGCTGACCAAGCCGATGGTGGTGGACGCGATTGCCGAGAGCATCGCCTACATGAAAAAGCAGCGCGTGCGCGTCGTGCCGTGGATCGTGGACAGCATGAGGAGCCCGATCGACACGGTGTGCCTGTTCGGCGCGGCGATGGCAAAGGCCGGCGCGGACGGCGTGTACATCGTGGACAGCCGCGGCAACAGCACGCCGCTCGCGACCCGCGTTTTCATCTCTAAGGTGAAGGCGGCGGTGGGGGATTGCGACGTTTACATCCAGCACCATAACGACCTGGGGGTCGCCACCGCCAACGCTATTGCGGCGGCTGAAGGCGGCGCAACCTGGATCGACGCTTCCGTCATCGGCATCGGCGACCGCGGCGGCTGCGTTGCGCTGGAGGAAGCGGCCGCGCTGTTCGAGATGTATGGCGTGGACACCGGCATCAAGCTCGACGCGCTCTACGAGCTTTGCTGCTACGTTCGCGATGCCTACGGCGTGAGCCTGCCGCCGTGGAAACCGATCGTCGGCGAGAACTGGAACAAGGAGGAGGGGGTCGGCCACCTCGAGGGCAGCTCCGCCGCCGAGGCCACCATCGGCATCGCGCCCCGCGTCGTCGGCCGCGAGTTCGAGGCGGTGATCGGCGGGAAGATCCTGTTCGGCCGCGAGCGCAGCAGCGCGCATAGCGACGAACCCTTGTTCGTGCGCGAGCTGCTCCACAAGTGGAAGCTAAAGTTCGACGAGGACGAGCTCGCGACCATCCTGTTCCGGGCGCGCGCGGCGGTCGCCTCCAATTACGGGCGGCATTATCTGACGTTCGACGAGTTTCGCCGGATATGCGACGGCGTGTTGTTGAAGACAGAAACCCGGCGCTGAAGTGACAATTCATTTGCCACAGAGAACACAGAGATCACAGAGAGAAAACCTCGGTAAATGTGCCAAGGTGTTTCCGATTTTCTCTGTGTTCTCCGTGATCTCTGTGGCTGAATGTTTTTGATTTATTGAGATAGTAACTTCATGAGCGTAACCCTGACCGAACGCTTCGTCGACTGCATACTCGCGGTCCGCTACGACCGCCTGCCGCCGGAGGTCATCGATATTTCGAGGCAGGTGGTGCTCGACGGGCTCGCGGTGACGCTCGCGGGCGCGACCGAGCCGCTGGGCATCGGCCGCATTTCCACCGAGTACGTGAAGGAGCAGGGCGGCGCGCCGGAAGCGACGGTCGTCGGGGGCGGGTTCAAGACTTCGGTGGCGAACGCCGCCTTCGCGAACGGCTGCATGGCGCACGCGCTCGACTTCGACAACACCTGGTACCCGCTCAATCACCCGACTTCGCCGACGCTGCCGGCGATCCTCGCGCTCGCCGAGCGCAACCGGCTCGGCGGCAAAGCGGTGATCGAGGCGCTGGTCGCGGCGTTCGAGGCGCAGGGGCGCTTGCGAATGGCGGCGACGGCCATGACCACCGGCGCGCACTTTCACAAGCCGGGCATCACCGGCACCATGGGCGCGACCGCGGCGGCGATCAAGCTGCTGGGGCTCGACCGGACGCAGGCGCTGATGGCGATGGGCATCGCAGGCTCGCGCGCAGGGAGCCTGTCGGTCAATACGGGCTCGATGACGAAATCGTCGCACTCCGGCCATGCGGCGCGCATGGGCGTGGAATGCGGGCTGCTCGCGCAAAAGGGCTGGACCGCCAGCGCCGACGTTTTCGGGCCGAAGGGGTTCTTCGACACGTTCTGGAACGGCGACGCGGAACCGCACCGCCTGGTGGAAGGCTTCGGCGCGCCCTACCGCATGATCAAGCCGGGCGTCGGCTTCAAGAAGCACCCGTCCAACTATTTCACCCACCGCCCGATCGACGCGGCGCTGGCGCTCAAGCGCGAACATGGCATCCAGACGGAGCACATCGACCGCGTCGCCATCCGCTTCCCCAACTTTCAATACGTGAACCGCCCGAACCCCGCGACCGGGCTCGACGGGAAATTCAGCATCCAGTACGCGACGCTCGTCGCGCTGCTCGATGGCGAAGTGACGGTGGACTCCTTCACCAACGAGCGGCGCTTTGCAGCGGACGTTCAGGCGCTGCTGCCGCGCGTGGAATTTCAGGTAGATGCGGCGATACCGGAGGATTTCGATGAGACGTATGCGGTGGTGACGGTGACGCTCAAGGACGGGCGCAGCGTGCAGAAGAAGGTGGACACGCTGACCGGCTGGTGCGGCCATCCGCTCCCGCGCGAGGAGCGGCTGAAGAAATTCCATTCCTGCGTCAGGCGCAGGCTGTCCCCCGCCGCGGCGGACGAACTGCTGCAACTGGTCGAGCAGCTCGAAACCCTGGACAACGTGGACCGCATGATGACTCTCGTGAGATGCTGAGCAGGACCCACGCAAAAGGCAATTGTGTTCTGTACCGACATGGGTTAGCCCAAGTCCCAATTCCCGCGCCGGATAACGCGGGAGCCGTGGCACGCAAATCCTGGATTGGCGAAACAGCGTAAAATACGAGACCGCCACACTTTGAGAGGTATGACCAATGTCACCAGAGATGTATGCGAAGGTAACGGCTGGAATTTGGGGGTTTGTTCTCGGGGCAGGCATCGCAATGACGATCGGCTTCGTGTGGGGCGGCTGGACGATCTCCAGCACGACCCAGAAGATGAGCGACGAGGCGGTCCTGACGAGCCGGGCGGAGATCTGCGTCGCCCAATTCATGAGCGCCCCGAACCACAAGATGAAAATCAAGGAATTTCAGGGAACGGAAAGCCACCAGAGATCCGAGTTCATTGATAAAGGCGGCTGGGACAAGATGCCCGGGCAAGAAAAGGCTGCTTGGGGCGTATCCAGTGCCTGTGTCGCGGGGCTTGAAGCTCGTATCAAGACCGGGTCTTGATTGACCGGAAACCACGGTCTTATATCTTTGAAACCGCGCATCTTTCGTTTGCAGACACGATAGCCTGTTTGGTCTGAAGGTTTGATTCTATAGCCGGTGGGACAGCCGATCCAATACCAACACCAAGACCAACAGACAATGAGCATCCACGGAATATCGCGTCAGAGTGATTAGGCCCGTCCCCTTTTACCTTGGATCACGCGGGCGTCAGTCCGCCCGCGCGCCTGACGCTTTGACGACTTTCGCCCACTTCTGCATCTCGGAATCGATGTAACGCGCGAAGTCCTCGGGAGAGCTCGTGCGGATCTCCACGCCGGCGTTGAACAGCCGCTTCCTGACTTCCGCGTCGTCGAGTGCGGACAGCGCCGCCTTATTGAGCGCGGCGACGGCGGCCTTAGGCATGCCGGCCGGGCCGACGATGCCGAACCAGGCAGCGGCTTCATAGCCTTTGAGGTGGGCTGCTTCCGCCACGGTCGGCAGTTCCGGCAAGGAAGGAGAGCGCTGCGCGCCGGTAACTGCGAACGCCCTCAATCTGCCCGCCTTGATGAGCGGGATGGAGGAGGAGAGGCTCGCGAACATTAAATCTGTCTGACCGCCCAGCAATGAAGTGAGCGCCTCGGCCGCGCCCTTGTGCGGCACGTGGGTCATCTTGATGCCGGTCATCACGCTGAAGAGCTCGGCCGACAGGTGCACCGTCGTGCCGGCGCCCGAGGAGCCGTAATTGAGGCCTCCGGGTTTGGACTTCGCGAGCGCAATCAACTCCTGGATCGATGTCGCCTGCACCTTCGGGTTGATGACCAGCGCGTTCGGGCTCTCGCCGACCAGCCCGACCGGGGTGAAATCGCGCTGGGGGTGGAAGTTCAGCTTCGAGTAGAGGCTGTAGTTGATCGCGTGCGTGCCGATCGTCGCCATCATGATGGTGTAGCCGTCGGGCGTCGCCTTTGCCGTCATCTCCGCCGCGATGTTGCCGCCCGCGCCGCCGCGGTTGTCGATCACGAACGGCTGCCCGAGCCGCTCACGCATCGCCGGCTCCATGGCGCGCGCGATGATGTCGGCGGCGCTGCCGGGCGTGAACGGGATCAGCACGCGCACCGGGCGTGAAGGGTAGGATTGCGCGATCGCAGCGGGCGCGGCGAGTCCGATCGCGACGCAAAGCAGTCCCGTGAGAGTGCAACGGGCAAGTAAAGCTCCTTTTGCCTCTTGCCTTCTTCCTTTTGCCTTAAGTCCGTTCCTCATCCCTCCGCCCTCCGCCTTCATCCTTGATTCAGGCTAGCGTAGCATGGCCCGAACTTTGCGTTAATCTACCGCTACTCGATTACGGAGGTTGGCATGCTGAAGGGAAAGACTGCTCTCGTCACCGGTTCCACCAGCGGCATCGGGCTGGGAATCGCCGAGGCCTTCGCGAAGGAAGGGGCCAATATCGTGCTGAACGGCCTCGGTCGCGCCGACGAGATCGAGGCGCTGCGCGCGAAGCTCGCCAGGGACCACCAGGTCGCCGTGCGCTTCGACGGCGCCGACATGACCCGGCCCGAGGAGATCGAGACGATGTTGAAAAAGGCGGCCGCCGAATTCGGCGCGGTGGACGTGCTCGTCAACAACGCCGGCATCCAGCACGTCGCGCCGATCGATGAATTCCCAGTCGAGAAGTGGAATGCGATCATCGCGATCAACCTGGTGTCGTCGTTTCATACCATCCGCCTCGCGCTGCCGGGGATGAAGCGCCGCAAATGGGGCCGCATCATCAACATCGCCTCCGCGCACGCCCTGGTCGCCTCGCCCTTCAAGTCGGCCTACGTCGCCGCCAAGCATGGCGTCGTCGGGCTGACCAAGACCGTGGCCTTGGAGACCGCCGAGCAGGGCATCACCTGCAACGCCATCTGCCCCGGCTACGTCAAGACGCCCCTGGTCGAGAAGCAGATCGACGAGCAGGCCAAGGCCCATGGCATCCCGCGCGACCGCGTCGTGCGCGAGGTCCTGCTGGCGAACCAACCCAACAAGGCCTTCATCGAGGCCGGCGCGCTGGGCGACATCACCGTCTTCCTGTGCACAGAAGCCGCCGCCGGCATCACCGGGATCGCACTGCCGGTCGACGGCGGCTGGACGGCGCACTGAACATTCGCACCGAAGGGATCAACATGGGCACGTCACAGCCCCGCCGCGCCCGACGGGTTCTTCCCGTCGGACCCGCACAACGGGCGAAAGGCTCCAAGATCAAGGTCAAGCGCATCAACCTCGCCCTGCAAGGTGGGGGGGCCCATGGCGCCTTCACCTGGGGCGTGCTTGATGCGCTGCTCGAGGACGGGCGCGTGGAAATCGACGGCATCAGCGGCACCTCCGCCGGCGCCATGAACGCCGCCATCGTCGCCCAGGGTTATTCCGAGGGCGGCGTTTCGGGAGCGCGGGCGGCGCTCGAGGGCTTCTGGCGCAGCATCTCGGAGCTCGGCCGCCACAGCCCGATCCAGCGCACGATGTTCGACCGGCTTTCCGGCGGCTGGAGCATGGACCATTCGCCGGCGTATCTGATGTTCGACATTCTCTCCCGGCTGATGTCGCCCTACCAGCTCAATCCCGGCAACACCCACCCGTTGCGGCCGCTGCTGGAGCAGCAGATCCACTTCGAGACCCTGCGCACGGGCTCGAAGATCAAGGTCTATGTCTCCGCGACCAACGTCGGCAACGGCAAGGTCCGCATCTTCGGCAGCGATGAGCTCTCGGTCGACGCGCTGCTGGCCTCGGCCTGCCTGCCGACCATGTTCCAGGCGATCGAGATCGACGGCGAGCACTACTGGGACGGCGGCTACATGGGCAACCCAGCGCTTTTCCCGCTGATCTACAACTGCGCCAGCGACGACATCATCATCGTCCAGATCAACCCGATGAAGCGCGCCGAGCCGCCCCGCACCGCCGCCGAGATCCTGAACCGCATCAACGAGATCAGCTTCAACGCGACGCTCAACCGCGAGGTCCGCGCCATCGCCTTCGTGCGCAAGCTGATCGACGACGAGAATCTGGACCCCAAGAAGTACCGCCGGGTCAACCTGCACATGATCGAATCCGAGTCCTGCATGATCGGCCTCGGGGTCTCGAGCAAGCTCAACACCGAATGGGATTTCCTGATGCACCTCAAGGAGGTCGGGCGCACCGCCGCGGCCGAATGGCTGGGGGCCCACTTCGACCAGATCGGCGTCACGACCACCCTGGACTTGCAGGAGAAATTCCTGTGAGTCGCGAGTAGCGGCGACCGGGCCCTTCGATCCTGTGGCCCTCGGGTCGCAATCGGCGCAACATCGGCTTGGGAAGGGGAGCGTTAGGGTTTCGTCAACCATAGTACGGTGCAATGGCACCCTGAAGGAGTCGCAAGATGAAGTTCGGTTTCCCGTGGCTCGATCCCGACATCAATCGCATGATGGCGTCCCTCAACATGCCGCAGTTCGACGTGGAAGCGGCGACCACCGCCCACCGCAAGAATGTCGATGCGATGTCGGCGGCGTGCATGGTCGCGCTCGACTGCATCCAGGAATCGGCGCGGCGCCAGGCCTCCCTGCTGGCCGAGGCGGTGGATCAGGTCTTCACGGCGGCGCGAACCCTTTCGGCCGACGGCCAGATGAACGGCACCTCGGCCGGCCACCTCGACGCCCAGCGCGAGCTGTTCGAGCGCGGCCTCGCCAACATGCGCGAGCTCGCCGAATTGATCGCCAAGTCGAACTCCCAGGCCTTCGACATCGTCAGCCGCCGCGCCTCGGATTGCCTCGACGAGATGAAGGACTTGGCGAAAAAGCCAGGGGATCGTTGACCACCGCGGATCGCGGCAACGGCGTCGCCGTGCTGGCGTTGCCGCACGAATTGTTGTAACGTGATTTATATCAAGGTGGCGCAGGCGTGATGATGGCTGGATGACCCGAAAGGGACCCGGCACAACAACCACCATCATCATACCCGACCCGAGACGACGCAGCGCCGGCGCGGCGCTCGCATACAGTTTGGAGGAGGACTCAAATGGCCAAGAAACCTGCCCAATCCGCCCACCAGCAAGCCCAAACTCCGCGGTACGGCCCGGCGATGCCCGAATTCGACGTCAGCCGGATCTCGAGCGCGTTCGGCGTGCCGCGCTTCGATCTGGAGACCATGGCGACGGCTCAGCGGCGCAACGTCGAGGCGTTGAGCGCCGTCTGCCAGCTCGCCTTCGACTGCTGCCAGGCCTCGGCCCAGCGGCAGGCGCAGGTCTTCCGCGACACCGCCGAGGAGCTCGTGGGTTCGTTCCGCAAGCTCAGCGGCACCGAGACGCCGCAGGTCCAGGCGGCCTCGCAGCTCGAGGCCGGCCGCCAGGCGCTGGAGCGCGGCATGGGGTCGCTGCGTGAACTCGCCGAGCTGATCGCCAAGACCAACACCAACGCCTTCGAGATCATCAACAAGCGGGCGTCCACCTGCATCGAAGAGCTGCAGCACATCGTCGTCGCCCCCAACGGCAAGGACGGCAGCTAGCTAGGTCTTCCCGGCCGCGGCTCTGACGGCCGTGCGGGCCGCACGCGCGCCGGGCGGGTCCTCCTGGCGCAGGCCGAATACCGTGCGCCGGCTGGTGATCGCGGTGACGTAGTGGAACGGGCGATCCGGCACGCCGGGGTCCATGGGGAATCCGGGCG
>CAZFRR010000271.1:0-30642 GCA_964521405.1 uncultured Streptomycetaceae bacterium
AACGGCGAGGACTGGCCCAAGCTCACCTGGGTGGTGGACGCCCGCGTCGAGAGCAACCTCGTGCCGGTGGCGACGCTGCCGCTGCCGCCCGCCGAGGCCTTCGTCAAGCGGGGCGGGCGCTACGGCTCGCACAACTTGCACGAGAACCAGCCGGGGCCGTGCTCGTTCCGGTCGGAGACGCTGATATTCGCCACTTTCTTCAACGGCGGCGTTCGCGCGTTCGATCTCACCAACCCCCTGCAACCGAAGGAAGCCGGTTATTTCGTCCCGGCCACGCCCAAGCTCGCGCCCAAGGGCTCGGCGCAGATCAACGACGTGTGGGTGGACGAAAACCGGCTGGTCTACGCCGTGGACCGCTTCGGCGGCGGGCTCTACACGCTGGAGACCTCGTTCTGAGCGGCATGACCTGTAAACCTAGAAAAAGCTTTTTGCCACAGAGCACACAGAGTTCACAGAGGTAAATCAAGAACCTATGTCATTTTCAAGCTTCACCCATCTGGTAAGTATGGCGTGCTGACTCACCCCCTCGTATCTCTCTGTGTTCTCTGTGAACTCTGTGGCTGAATTGCAGTTTTTAGAGTAAAGCATGCCGCTGACCCAAACCAGCCCTGCCACCACCCGCGACGCGCTTGCGGGCCTGATCCCGGTCTCGATCATTACCGGGTTTCTCGGCAGCGGCAAGACCACGCTGGTCAACCGCCTGCTCCGGCAGCCCGAGATGAACCGGGTCGCGGTGATCGTCAACGAGCTGGGCGAGATCGGCGTGGACAACGATCTGGTCCAGGTTTCCTCCGAGCAGATGATGCTGCTCAACAACGGCTGCCTGTGCTGCGTGCTGCGCGGCGACCTGCAGGAGACGCTGCGCGACCTCTTCATCAAGCGGCGCAATGGCGAGATCATCGATTTCGACCGGGTGGTGATCGAGACCACCGGGCTCGCCGACCCCGCACCAGTGATGCAGACGCTCATCACCGATTCGCTGCTGCTGGAGCAGTACCGGCTCGATTGCATGGTTACCCTGGTGGACGCGGTGAATGCCCCCGGCCAACTCACGCAGTTTACCGAGCCCGTGAAGCAGATCGCGCTCGCGGACCGGCTGGTGGTCACCAAGTCCGACCTCGTCACCGACAAGCAGCTGCAGGAGCTGACCGGACGGCTTCAAGAGCTGAATCCCCGGGCTCCGGTCAAGGTCGCGCTGAACGGCGAGATTGAGCTGGCCTTCCTGGTGGATGTCGGCCTGCGCCGCACCGGGGCCAGGCTGGAGGAAATCGAGCGCTGGATGGGCAAGGATGTGGCCGACGAGCACGGACACGTTCACCGGCACGACGAGACCGTTCAGACTTTCGTGCTGCGCTTCGAGAAACCCATGCCGTGGGAATCGTTCACGCAATGCCTCGATGTGCTGACCGCGCTGCGCGGGCCGGACCTGCTGCGGGTGAAGGGACTGGTCAACGTCGAAGGGAAGCAGGGGCCGATGGTGGTGCAGGGGGTGCAGCACCTCTTCCATCCGCCGCTGGAGCTCGCGGCATGGCCGGGCGCGGACCGGACCACGCGGCTGGTCTTCATCACGCGCGGCATTCCGCGCCAGGTGGTCGCCGACCTGTTCACGGCTATCGGGGCGGTGACCGCCGGCAGGGCCGCCTGACCCGCTTTCAGTGGAAGGCAATGGCCGCGCGACTGCGCTGAACGTGCCGCGGTACTGTTGCTGCCGATCCGGCGGCGCTTAGAGCGCCTAACATAATGAAACGCGCGTGCGTTGTGAGTCAGAATCGTCGATAGCGCGAAGCGAGGTGCAGCCAATACTCGCTGTATTGGCAAGCCGAGCGACAAAGCTAGCGGCGATTCTGGCCGCAACCCCCTTGGGCTGGCGCGGTTTTGGCCCGCGGCTACCTGCTTGGCACTGGCCCGTTGCAGGGCCTGACCGCGCCACTGGTCTTGCGTCGCCAAAACCGTGACAGCGCAGCGTGTGTTTCATTATGTTAGGCGCTCTTAGCGGATGACCAGATCCTCGGGGTAGGAACGCACGTTGGGTAACAGCGTGCTGGGCGGCTTGCGGCGCAAAGTCTCGTGCTCGGTGGCGCGGGCCGCCGCCGCCGCATACTTCACGTTCCGCCTCATCTCTTCGATGTACAGGTTCTGACCGCCAAAGTGTGTCCCCGCGTACCAGTAAGCGCCGTGGAGCTGCTGGTCAAGGCGCTTCATGGCGTTGAGAAAGAACACCGGGGTCTTGCGAACCAGGTCGCTGCCGGAGTGATACAGGGTGACGGTTCTGCCGTTGGGCAGCTTGCGGCGGGTGAGCCTCCCCAGCAAGAACTCCGGGTACAGTCGATCGCGGCATTTTTCCAGATAGCAGCGGTCGGACATCTGCGCGACGATATCCGCGGTGCCGAGGATCTCGCCGACGCGGCGCAGGACCGGGTCGTCGAGGCGGATACTGTCGGCATCGCGCTCGTAGCCGGTGAAGTGGACTATCTGCGAGGCCGCCATCGCATAGGGCTTCAAGCCGATGCGCGGCAGATAACCCCGCAGGAAATGCGCCCCGCGCGTGACATGCGTGAGCGTGTATTCAGCGCCGAAGCTGTGCTTGTGATCGTTCCGTCGCCGCAAATAGCCGAAATCATGGAATAGCGCGGTGATGATCCCGACAGTAAAGTAAGTTTGCGGCAACGGCGCATGCTTCCTGCGGCTGCGCTCGTAGCCGTCCAGCAGGCGCGCCATCGTCAGCGTCACGTCGAGCACGTGCTGTATGTCGTGGTAGCCGGTATCGCAGGGATGGTAATCGCGGTGCTTGCCGTGATACATCAGCGACAGGTCGTGGAAGGCCCGCCTGATCGGGCGGAACTTTCCGCCGGGGTAGAGGCCGTGGAACAAGCGCCTCACTTCGTCCCCGACTTCGATGGGGTCGGTGGTGCGGATCTTGTCGGTAATGTCGAAATCGCTGCGTCGCATGTGGCGTGGTTCAGTCTGGCCGGGATTTTAGCAAGACTCGTGCCGATTCTAGAAATTAAAAATTCGGACAAACAAGAGTATGCATGGATGATTCCACCGCCAGCATAAGATAATTGCACCCGCATGGCCCATGGCCGCCGAGATGTGAATTAATACCAGGTACAAGACAGGGGCTAGCATTGCGCTAGCCCCTGTCTTTTTGTGGCTCCCCGAGCTGGGCTCGAACCAGCGACCTGCGGATTACAACGCTTGCGCGCTGGACTATATCATCACCCTCGGCATGATCCGTTAGGGTGTCGGGCGCTGATGGGGGCTTATTGCTTGGGCTGCTCACCCCCTAGTCTCTGCACCTTCCCGCCTACAACTGCCTGCCCTTCGGCGGACTTGGCTCAGGATTCTTCCCAAAGGACATTCCCTGAGTTCACCCGATTTTCCTTCACAGGTTTCCCCGTGATGCTGCCATTTGACAGTCCGTCGCTCTACCAACTGAGCTATCGGGGATCAAATCTCATATTTTGCGGCCCATCTGATGCCTTTGACTTGCGAGTTCCCGGGAGGCAGCAGCCTGAGCTTTGCTTCCCGTACCAACGGAAGGTCGTCTATCGGAATGATATAGACTTTCCCGTTATCAGGGCAGAACACGCCAAATGCGTCTATCTGCCCTCGATAATTCTGACGCTTGCCTCCCCGATGATACTGTGACGAAGCCACGGCAAATACGACTGCACCACGATCCACCCTGCCGGTCTTGCACTGTATCCGTGTAAAGCGACCCTCTTCCTCAACCACCAGATCGTAACGAAAGTTATCGCCAAACGGCATCAATACCTTCCTGCCACCCCTGAGCAAAGCCGCCATTACCTGCGACTGGGTTATATCTCCTACCGATTTGCTGTTCTGGAAACGCCTTGCGGGAACGTCCATTACGGGAGATCGGGGGTAGCCAGCGTGAAAAACAGCTTGGTGCCGCTTTCCAAACAGGAATATATTAGTATTTTAGCCATCCCCAGTCAACGTTTTTTGCCGAATTTCCCAATTTTATGAAGTGGTTAAAGGTTGGCGGGCTGGCCCTGCTCGTGCTGGTGGCGCTGTTGGCTGCCGTCCCGTTTTTCATTTCGCTCGACGATTACATCCCGACCCTGGAAAGAGCAATCTCGGCAAGGCTCATGGAGCCGGTCAAGATCGGCAGCTTGCGCGCCTCTGGATTACCGCTGCCTCATGTCACGGTCAGCAGCATCACGGTCGGAAAAACCGGGGACATCGTAGTCGGAAGCGTGACCGTGACCCCGGACCTGTGGTCGCTCGCCAGCTCGACCAAGGTGATCAAGAGCATCGAGATCGACGGGCTGGTGCTGACGCAGAAGGCGATCGACAAGATCCCGGCGTGGACGAAATCCGATGCCAAGCCCGGCGCGCCCTCCCAACCGCCGGCAGTCCGGGTGGAGAGCATCCGGCTCGACGATGCGGTGGTGAAGCTGCAGAAAGTCTCGTTCGGTCCGTTCGACGCGCACCTGAGACTGACCGCCGATGGCAATCCCGAAAGCGCTTCGATCGCGACCCGGGACGGCAAGCTCAAGGTCATTATCAAGCCCGACAAGTCGAAATTCCTGATCGATGCCAGCGCGAAGGGTTGGAAGCCCCCGGTTGGCCCGGCCATCCATTTCGACGAGCTCATCGTGAAGGGCGTGGCAACGCTCAATGACGCCAACCTCAGCGACATCCGCGCGAAGCTCTACGGCGGCAGCATGACCGGCAAGATGACGGCGGGCTGGGACAAGGGAATCCGGTTCAAAGGCAATGCCGAGGTCAACCAGGTCGAGATCAAGCCGCTGTTGCAGGCGCTCGGCCGGCCCCCCACGTTGAGCGGGAAGCTCACTGCCAAGCCGGTCGCATTCTCAGCCAGCGCCGCCAAGGCGGACCAGCTCGCCGACGGACTGCGCCTGGAGACGCCGTTCGACGTCCAGAGCGGGGTGCTGCACGGCGTCGACATCAAGAAGGCCGCGACCTCGCTCATCAGCAAGGACGGCGGCAAGGGCGGCGAGACCCGTTTCGACAAGCTCTCCGGCCACCTGGTGCTCGACCGAGGCACCCGCCGCCTGACCCAGCTCAACGTGGTTTCAGGCTCGTTAGCGGCCGATGGCAATGTGACGATCACTCCCAAGGATGAGCTCTCGGGCCGGGTCAACGCCAAGGTCGCGGCTGGCTCGGTCGCGGCCGCCACCGTGCCACTCAACGTCAGCGGCACGGTGGAGTCACCCCTGCTGCTGCCCACGGGAGCCACCATGACGGGAGCCGCTGTGGGAACCGCCATACTGGGCCCGGGATTCGGCACCGCGATCGGTTCCAAAGTCGGCCAGTGGACCGAGGGCCTGTTCGGCAAGAAGGAAGAGAAGAAAAAGTGATAAGTGACGAGTGATAAGTGATAAGTGATAAGGCTCCCGCAGCCCGGGTCTCTTTGAGCTCCTATCACCTATCACTTATCACTTATCACCCATCAGACGAGCACGCTGGCAATGCCGCGCGCGACGTAATCGATGTTGCGGGAGTTGATCGCGGGGATGCAGATGCGGCCGCTGTCGATGGCGTACAGCGAGTATTCCTCGCGCAGCCGTTTCACCTGCGCCTTCGAGAGGCCGGAGTAGGAGAACAACCCCCGCTGGTTGACCACGAAGCTGAAGTCGAAGTCAGCGCGCTGTGCGCGGATTTTCGCAACGAGCTCGCGGCGCATGGTCTTGATGCGCTCCCGCATCTGGCCCAGCTCCGTGTCCCACAGGGTGCGCAGTTCGGGCGTCGTCAGCACGGTGGTGACAGCCTGGGCGCCATGGGTGGCAGGGCTGGAATAGTTGGTCCTGATCACGCGCTTCAACTGGGAGAGCGTGCGCGCCGCCACGTCGGCGCTCTCGGTGACGATGGACAGCGCGCCCACCCGCTCGCCATAGAGCGAGAGCGACTTCGAGAACGAGCTGGACACGAATACAACCTGGCAAGCCTGCGTGAAGCGACGAACCGCGGCGGCGTCCGTATCCAGGCTATCGGCAAACCCCTGGTAGGCGATGTCGAGGAACGGCACCAGGCCGCGCGCATTGACGATTTCGATGACCTTTTCCCATTGCTCGGCCGACAAGTCCACCCCGGTAGGGTTGTGACAGCAGGCGTGCAGGACGGCGACAGATCCGGCTGGCAGCTTGCCGAGCGCGCCGATCATGGCGTCGAACTTCACACCGCGGCTGGCGGCATCGTAATAGGGGTAGCTCTGGACCTTGAAACCGGCGTAATCGAACAAGGCCTGGTGGTTTTCCCAGCTCGGATCGCTGATCCAGAGCTGGGCGCCCGCGTTCAGCCGGCGCAGGAGATCGGCGCCCACCTTGAGTCCGCCGGTGCCTCCCGGGGTCTGCACCGTCACGATACGCTGCTCGCGTATGGCGGCGCTGTCCGCGCCGAACAGCAGTTCCTGCACGGCCCGGTCGTAGGCCGGGATTCCGTCTATCGGCAGGTAGTTGCGGGGCAGGGGTCTCTCGACGAGCTTCTGTTCAGCGCGGCGGACGCACTCGAGGACGGGCACCTTGCCCTCGTCGTCGTAATAGACCCCGACGCCCAGGTTAACTTTGTTGGGGTTGGTGTCGGCGTTGTAGCCTTCGGTGACGCCCAGGATCGGGTCGCGCGGCGCCATTTCAACGCCAGCGAGCAGGGATTGGCTCATTTTTTTCCAGGTGAGTGCTGGGAAAGCAGGGAAAGTAGGGAAAGCATCATCAATTAGGTCCGTATTGTACCTGTTGCCGGGCCCGGACGTAACCGAACAACGCGCGAACCTGCCCGGGCGATGACAAACTGGCGGGCAGGCGCCGCGCCGTGGGAAAATGAACGGTTAATCTGCACGGTCCTGACCAGAGATGAATCGAGCCACACCCGATCCCAAGCTTGCCGTAGCGGATACCCCGGCGCTGGTCTGCTTTCCGGAAAGCCCGTACCGGTTGAACCCGCTGTTTCCGCCGGCTGGCGACCAGCCCGAGGCGATCGCAAAGCTCGTTGCGGGCGTGCGCGACGGCCTTGCCTACCAGACGCTGCTCGGGGTCACCGGCTCCGGCAAGACCTACACCATGGCGCACGTCCTCGCCCAGCTCGGCTGCCCGGCGCTGATCATGGCGCCGAACAAGACGCTCGCCGCGCAGCTCTATTCCGAGATGCGAGAGTTCTTTCCGGAGAGCGCGGTCGAGTACTTCGTTTCGTACTACGACTACTACCAGCCCGAAGCCTACGTGCCGTCGAAGGATCTTTTCATCGAGAAGGATTCCAGCATCAACGAGCACATCGAGCAGATGCGGCTCTCGGCGACGAAGTCGCTGCTCGAGCGCCGCGACGTCATCATCGTCTGCACGGTATCGGCGATCTACGGCATCGGCGACCCGGTGGACTACCACAGCATGATCCTGCATCTGCGCGAACGAGAGAAGCTCGCCCAGCGCGATGCCATCCAGCGCCTAGCCGCGATGCAGTACGAGAGAAACGAGATCGAATTCCGCCGCGGCGTATTCCGGGTGCGCGGCGAGGTGCTCGATATCTTCCCGGCCGAGAACTCGGAAACGGCGGTGCGCCTGACCCTCTTCGACGATGAGGTCGAATCCATCCACCTGTTCGACCCCCTGACCGGTCACATCCTGCAGCGCGTGCCGCGCTTCACCGTCTATCCCTCCAGCCACTACGTCACGCCGCGCGCGACCGTCCTGCGGGCGATTGAAGCGATCAAGGCTGAACTGCGCGAGCGCATCGACTGGTTTCAGAAGGAGAACAAGCTGGTGGAAGCGCAGCGCATCGAGCAGCGCACCCGCTTCGACCTCGAGATGCTGGCGGAGATGGGCTTCTGCAAGGGCATCGAGAACTATTCCCGGCACCTCTCGGGGCGCGAGCCGGGCGAGCCGCCGCCGACGCTGATCGATTACCTGCCGCACGACGCGCTGATGATCATCGACGAGAGCCACGTCACCGTTCCGCAACTGGGCGGCATGTACCGCGGCGATCGCTCGCGCAAGGAGAATCTCGTGAACTACGGTTTTCGCCTGCCCTCGGCGCTGGACAACCGGCCGCTGCGCTTCGACGAGTTCGAGCGGCTGCTGCGGCGGACGGTATTCGTTTCCGCAACCCCCGCTGAATACGAGCGCCAGCACCAGGCGCAAGTAGTGGAGCAGGTGGTGCGTCCCACCGGGCTGGTTGACCCCGCCATCGAGGTGCGGCCCGCCACGACGCAGGTGGATGATCTGTTGTCCGAGATCAGCGAGCGGGGCAAGAAGAGCGAGCGCGTGCTGGTGACAACGCTGACCAAGCGGATGGCCGAGGATCTCTCCGACTATCTCAGCGAGCACGGCGTGAAGGTGCGTTACCTCCATTCCGACATCGACACAGTGGAGCGCGTCGAGATCATCCGCGACCTGCGGCTGGGCGAGTTCGACGTGCTGGTCGGCATCAATCTCCTGCGCGAAGGGCTGGACCTGCCCGAGGTCTCGCTGGTGGCGATCCTCGATGCCGACAAGGAGGGATTCCTGCGTTCCGAACGGTCCTTGATCCAGACCATCGGACGGGCGGCGCGCCATATCAACGGCAAAGCCATCCTCTACGCGGACCGGATCACCGATTCCATGAGCCGGGCCATCGGGGAAACCGATCGGCGCCGCAGGAAGCAGGTGGCCTACAACGAAGCCCACGGCATCACGCCCAAGGGAGTTTACAAGCGCATCAAGGACATCATCGAGGGCGTCTACGATCACGACGAGGCGCGCAGCCAGTTGAAGGCGGCGCAGGTTGAGGAGCGTTACGACGCGATGGACGAAAAATCACTCACCCGGGAGGTGAAGCGGGTCGAGAAGGAGATGCTGGAGGCGGCCCGCAATCTCGAATTCGAGCGGGCGGCTCAGTTGCGCGACCAGCTGAAGACGCTCAAGGAGCGGTTGTTCATCGGCCACGCGGCGTGAGCGGGCGAATGGCCGGCAGATCCCGGATCCCTTTGGCGCGCCGCGGTTCAGCGGATCAGGTCGTAACCCACGGTTATCATGATACCGGCGGTGCCAAGAAGATTTACCTGCGCATTGAACCGGTTCATCTTGTATCCCAGGGCCGCTATGATTCCAAGCCCAACCCCGTTGTGGTTTACGGGGATCTTGTCCTCATAAGGCTCCTTGTAGCCCAGGACCACCCCGCCGGTCAGCTTGACATACCAGTTCAGGTCTTTCTCGGAGATCGGCCACCAGTAGCCGGCGTAACCGTAATGGCTCTTCTGGCCGAAAGAATTGTTGAAATAGGAGTATCCGGCCAGCCAGCGGGAGGGCAGTTGCCATTCCACGCCCACCAGCCAGGAGTAATCGGCATGCTCTGGATCGCTATTAAAGTGTATGACGTTAGGCGAGCCCTGGATCATCAGGATGCCGCCGGAAGGGCCTGGATCCGGCTTCGCGCCATCCGCCGCAAGGCAGGAAGTGATCGAGAAGATAACGAGACAGCACGTCAGGCAGGTAAAGCGCATAGGCTCACGATCGCAGAAATTATTGCAGGCTTAGTTCATCAGGTGCGACGGTTTCACGCGCTGGGATCCTGAAGAATACGCTGTTGCACGCTGCCGGAAGGCGGACGTTTCAATTACGGCGCGCTATTGTAGCATCGGCGCGGAAGCCCAATTGAATAATGGATCGGTACAGGATATGCGGCACCAGGCCATCAGAGTCTTGTTCGTGTGCATGGGCAACCTCTGCCGGTCGCCGACGGCGGAGGGCGTGTTCAAGCATTTCACGGAGCGGGCCGGGTTGGCTGGGCGCGTGGCAAGCGATTCGGCCGGGACGCACGACTACCACATCGGCGATCCGCCGGATGCGCGCGCGCAGAAGGCCGCCGCCCGTCGCGGCTACGATCTCAGCACGCTGCGGGGGCGGCAGGTGAGCCAGCGCGATTTCCTCGAGTTCGATTACGTGCTGGCGATGGACGAGGCGAACCTGCGGCTGCTCGAGCGCCTGTGCCCGCAGGAACACACGCGCAAGCTCAAGCTCTTCATGGCATTCAGCGCGGATCCGGCCATGCGCGAGGTGCCCGATCCTTACTATGGAGCCGCGGCTGGATTCGAGCGGGTGCTGGACCTGGTGGAGCAGGCGTCACGCGGCCTGCTCGAGCACTTGCGTGACCGCGTCGCGGCCCAGGATGCTGCCGGGTCGGCGACCCGGCAGCATCCTGATCCGACAGGCTCCTAAACCGGCGCTTTTTCTCCCGCGCCGGCCGTTTCCGTTACCGAACGGTCCGTCTCAATTTGCACCAGCGGCTCGTCGATGATCTGCGGCAACGGCGGACGTGCCCGCATCGGGCGCGGCGCGGCCCGCTCCTGGGGCGCCTGCTGTTCAAAAGCCTGCACCTTGCCCGGATCGGATTCGACTTGCTGCAAGTCCGCCGGCCACTCAATCTTGACCGGCTCTGCTGGCGCATAGCCGGGAGCAGAAACAGGGGCTGCCTGCTGCGGCGCCGTCTCGCGCGGCTGGAATTCCCGCACGTGTTCCGTCTCGAAGGCTGGCGGGGCGGGCGGGGCCTGGTAGGTCGTCCTGTCAGGCGCGGCGGTTTCTGTCATTGCGGCTACTAATGCCGGGGCCGTCTGGACCACGACGGAATCCGCTGCCGGCGCGTGACGTTCTGCCGCCGGCCCGTTCTGCTCGCGCTGGGGCTGATGTTCGCGTTGCGGTTGCTGGCCGCGGGGCTGGCCGCCTTCCTCCTGCCGCTGTTCGTGCCGGTCGCGCCCGCCGCGGCGGCGCCTTCTGCCGCGGCCTTCACGCGCCTCGCCGTGCTCGCGAGGCGCTTGCTGGTTCTGCGCGGGATGGCCGGTATCCGCCGGCGCCGGGCTCCGCTGATGTTGCTGCGGTTGCGGTTGTTGTGGCTGGCGCTGACCCTGATTTTCAGGCCGGCGGGCGTCCGGGCGCCGCTCCTGATTGTGCCGTTGCCGGCCGCCGTCGCGTTGCCGGTCCTGATGCGGCTGGGCCTGCCGCTGGCCGCCGGATTGCGGGCCCCGTTCCTGCTCGCGATTGCGGCGACCGTCTCGTTCACCGCGCTCATGCCGTCCACGGCGATGCTCGCGCTCCTGCGTCGCTTGCGGTGTTTCTCCAGCCGGTTTTGGCGCCTCGGGCTTGCGCTTGAAAAAACCGAAGATCTTGCCGATGATCGAGGCGTCCCCGGTCGCGGCCGGGGTGGCTTTCTGCTGCTGCTCGGGCTGTGCTTCCCGCGCTACCGGCACCGGAGCTGGCTGCTGGGGTGTGATGCCCCTCACCAAGGCTTCCTGGCGCGGCGTCACGGCTTCCGGCTTACCGGCTTGTGACTTGGCTTCCTCTTCGGTCGGTGCCGCCACGAGGTTGTAGCTGGCGGGCAGGGGCTCGGTCTTGTTGAGGTCGTCGTGGCGCATCCGCGTCACGGTGTAGTTCGGCGTCTCCAGGTGCACATTGGGTATCAGCATGACCGTGACGCGGTGACGCGTTTCGATCATCTGCAGGTCGACGCGCTTCTCGTTCAAGAGGAAGGTCGCGACATCGACCGGCACCTGGGCGTTCACCGTGCCGGTGTTCTCCTTCATTGCTTCTTCCTGAATGATGCGCAGGATGTGCAGCGCGGTGGATTCGGTGCCGCGGATGTGGCCGGTGCCGTGGCAGCGCGGGCACGGGCTGTGCGCGGTCTCGCCGAGCGAGGGGCGCAGCCGCTGGCGCGACAACTCCATCAGGCCGAAGCGGGAGATCTTGCCCATTTGCACCCGCGCCCGATCGTAACGCATCGAGTCGCGCAGGCAGTTCTCCACCTCGCGTTGATTGCGGCCGCTTTCCATGTCGATGAAATCGATCACGATCAGCCCGCCGAGGTCGCGCAGCCGCAGCTGGCGCGCGATTTCTTCAGCGGCCTCCAGGTTGGTGCGGTAGGCAGTCTCCTCGATGTCGGAACCGCGCGTCGAGCGGGCGGAGTTGACGTCGATCGAGACCAGCGCCTCGGTGTGGTCGAACACGACCGCGCCGCCCGAGGGCAGGTTGACGCCGCGAGAGTAGGCCGATTCGATCTGGTGCTCGATCTGGAAGCGCGAGAACAGCGGCACATCATCGCGGTAGAGCTTGATGCGGTCGACGTTCTGCGGCATGACGTGGCTCATGAATTGCCGCGCCTGCTCGTAGACCGGCTCGGTGTCGATCAGGACTTCGCCGATATCCTGGTGGTAGTAGTCGCGAATGGCGCGGATCACCAGGCTCGATTCCTGGTAGATCAGAAAAGCGCCGGTCTGCTGCTGGGCGGCGCTTTCAACGGCCCGCCACAACTGCAGCAGGTAGTTGAGGTCCCAGGTGAGTTCTTCGGCCGCGCGACCAATCGCCGCTGTGCGGCCGATGACGCTCATGCCCTGGGGCACGGGAAGCTCGTCGATAACATCCCGCAGTTCGTTGCGGTCCTCGCCTTCGACACGACGAGACACGCCGCCGCCGCGCGGGTTGTTGGGCATCAACACGAGATAGCGGCCCGCCAGACTGATGAAGGTGGTGAGCGCGGCGCCCTTGTTGCCGCGCTCGTCCTTGTCCACCTGGACAATCAGTTCCTGGCCTTCCGAAAGCGCCTCCTTGATACTGGCGCGGCCAACGTCAACCCCGGGCTTGAAATAGGCCCTGGCGACCTCCTTGAAAGGGAGGAAGCCATGGCGCTCGGCCCCGTAATCCACGAAAGCAGCCTCGAGACTGGGCTCGATGCGGGTGATGACACCCTTGTAGATATTGCTCTTGCGTTGTTCCTTGCCGGGAATCTCGATGTCGAGGTCGACCAGTTTCTGACCATCAACAATTGCCACGCGCAGCTCTTCGACCTGCGTCGCGTTAAACAACATGCGTTTCATTGTTATTCTCTCCCGCGCTCAAACACGGGATAGAGCAAACCACGCAGCCTGCGTCTAGGCAGGCTGCGCCGACCGTTTCAGTCGCGAGGCGTCAGCAGAATGGACATGGCGTTTCGGGTGTCTCGTGCGGTTTGCCTGGGGCCCCGCTGCCAGGCAGCGGTTCCCGGGAATTCCTGTGGTGTCGTGAGCGCGTAATCGTCTAGTATCGCTACTTCTGCGTGGTGAGCGACATTAACCATGCCTTGCGGCGAATTCGCAACCGGCGCGGCTTCCTTGTAGCCGCTCAACCGGCACCTGCGAATCGCGTTGCGCATGCCCGTCATACTTGCGTTAGCCCGCTGCCAATTTCTGAGGCGGGTGCAAGCCGGCTGGCGGAGCTCTTCGCATCACGCTTTCCGGCGAACATTTGCATGCGTGGAATAGTATAAACAAATGAAAGAGTTAAGTAAAGATTCAGCGACCTGGCATGAGGTGGAGGCGGAAGCGGCCGGCCAGCGCGTGGACAACTATCTGACCAAGTGGCTGAAAGGGGTGCCGAAAAGCCATATCTACCGCATCCTGCGCAGCGGCGAAGTGCGCATCAACAGCCGCCGGATCGGCCCCGATTACCGGATTCAGGCCGGCGACCGCCTACGCCTGCCACCGGTGCGCACCGCCAAGCCAACCGCCGCGGCCACGGCGCCGCCGGGACCGCGGCTCAAAGCCGACATCCTCTACGAAGACGAGCTCTTGCTGGTGATCGACAAGCCCTCGGGCGTCGCGGTGCACGGCGGCAGCGGCATCAGCCGCGGCGTGGTCGAGCAGCTGCGCGCGGAGCGGCCCGAGGGGCGGTTCCTGGAACTCGTCCACCGCCTCGACCGCGAAACTTCGGGCGTGCTGATGCTGGCCAAGCGGCGCTCCGCGCTGACTGAGCTGCACCGGCAGCTGCGGGAGGGGCAGGTGCAGAAGCATTATCTCGTGCTGGTGAAAGGCGCCTGGCGGGACGAGAAGCGCAGCGTCAAGCTGCCGCTGCAAAAATACGTGCTCGCTTCCGGCGAGCGCCGCGTGAGCGTCGGCCGCGACGGGCAGTCCGCCCATACCGTGTTCCGGCTGCAAAGAAGCTGGAACGACTTCAGCTTGCTCGAAGCCGAACTCAAGACCGGCCGCACCCACCAGATCCGGGTGCACCTCGCGCACCTGGGCTACCCGGTGGCGGGTGACGACAAATACGGCGATTTTCCGCTCAACAAGCAACTGGCGAAGCAGGGGCTGAAACGGATGTTCCTGCATGCTTCCAGGGCGGTGATTGTCCATCCTCAAAGCGGCGTTGCATTGACACTCGATGCACCTCTTCCGTCCGGATTGAAAGCGTTTCTCGCCGCGCTCGATTCGGGGGAATAGCAGTGGCCAGGCGTTTCGAGCTGCTGGTGTTCGATTGGGATGGCACGCTGATGGACTCAGCGGCGGCGATTGCCGCATCGATTCAGGCGGCGTGTCGCGACCTGGATCTTCCCGTTCCGAGCGAGGAGCAGGCGCGCTACGTCATCGGCCTGGGGCTGGGCGACGCGCTGGCCCATATCCTGCCGGGACTGGACCCGGCGCGTTACCAGGACGTGCAGGCGCGTTACCGGGTTCACTTCCTGGAGCGCGACTCCGGCACCACGTTGTTTCCCGGCGCGGCCGATATGGTGGCGACGCTGCATGACTGCGGCCATTTGCTGGCCGTGGCGACGGGCAAGAGCCGCCGCGGCCTGGACCGGGCGCTCGCCGCCACCGGCCTCAAACGCTCTTTTCATGCGACGCGCTGCGCCGACGAAGGGCACTCCAAGCCGCATCCCGGAATGTTGCTCGGGCTGATGGAAGAACTGGGCATCGCCAGCGAGCGAACCTTGATGATCGGGGACACCACGCACGACATGGAAATGGCCCATGCCGCGGGCGTATCCCGTCTCGGCGCCGCCTACGGGGCGCACGCAAAAGAGGACTTGCTGGGTTACGCGCCGGTAGCTTGCGTGGAGGATTTCGACGGCTTGCGGAGATGGCTGGCGCAGAACGCCTGAATGCAGCTCCGGTCCGCGCGGCGTGGGTACGGGCTAAAATAGCGCTGCCACGATGATTCGAACGTGCCCATGGCGATTTTTGACTGAGGACGGCAAACATGACTGAACCGCAAACCGGCGCACAAGGAACAGGCTGGGAGCGCCAGGCGATCGAAAAGCTCGCACAGGCGGCACTCGATGAGCAGCGCCGGGGGAGGCGCTGGGGCATCTTCTTCAAGTCTCTCGCTTTCATCTACCTGTTCGCCCTGCTGATCATCGGCATGGGCTGGATTGGCAAGAGAGATGTGAGTCCCGGCAAGCACACCGCGCTGGTCGAGGTGAATGGCGTCATCGCCTCCAACAGCAATGCCAGCGCGGACAATATCAGCGCCGGACTGCAGGAAGCCTTCAAGGACAAGCGCACGCAAGGCGTGATCCTGCGCATCAACAGCCCCGGCGGGAGCCCGGTTCAGGCCGGGAACATCAACGACGAGATCCGGCGGCTGCGCTCGAAATATCCCGATATCCCGCTCTACGCGGTGGTCGAGGACATCTGCGCATCCGGCGGGTATTACATCGCTGTGGCCGCCGACAGCATCTACGTGGACAAGGCGAGCATCATCGGCTCGGTCGGCGTGCTGATGGATGGCTTTGGCTTCACCGGAACGATGGAGAAGCTGGGGGTCGAGCGGCGGCTGCTCTCGGCGGGGGAAAACAAGGGTTTCCTGGACCCGTTTTCACCCGTGCTCGAGCCGCAAAAGGAGCACGCCCAGCAGATGCTGGACCAGATTCACCAACAGTTCATCAGCGTGGTGCGGGCTGGCCGCGGCAAGCGGCTGAAGGAAACGCCTGACATGTTCTCCGGCCTGCTGTGGGTCGGCCAGAAGAGCATCGATCTCGGCCTTGCCGACGCGCTGGGTAGCGTCGACTATGTGGCGCGCGAAGTGATCAAGGCCGAGGACATCGTGGATTTCACGCCCCGGGAGAACGTGGCCGAGCGCCTCGCGAAGCGTTTCGGCGCGGGAATGGCGGAAGGCCTCGTGCGATTCGGCGTCCTGGAGGGGATGAAGATCCGGTAATCAAGGTATCTTTAGTTCTGTTCCCGATAGAGCAGGAACACGGCAAGCCGCCGGTCGAGCGCCGGCGGCTTTTTTTTCCACTCCGAAATCGTTTGAGTTGCCACGGTTTGGGTGGGGAGCGTAAGGTCCGCCGCGACACAGAGCAGCGTATCGCCGCGGCAATGCTCGAGCAACGCGTCCAGCAGCACGGCGTTGCGATAAGGCGTTTCGATGAATATCTGGGTCACGCCGCGTGCTTGCACGTCGAGGGCCTTCAGCCTCTGCGCCCGCTCGCTTCTCTCAACCGGAAGGTAGCCGTGAAACGCAAAGCGCTGTCCGTTCATGCCGGAAGCCATCAGCGCGAGCAGTATGGAAGAGGGGCCGACGAGCGGCTCGACCCGGATGCCGGCGCCGTGCGCGCGCCGCACCAGTTCGGCGCCGGGATCGGCCACCGCCGGACAGCCTGCTTCGGATATCAGCCCGCAATCCACACCTGCCAGCAGCGGCGCGAGCAGGGATTCAAGACCGTCCGCTCTCGTGTGCTCGTTCAGGAGTTGGATGTTGATCTCCTGCAGTGGACCGGGATGGGCAATTGCCTTGAGAAAGCGCCGCGCGGACTTGGCATCTTCCGCTATGAAAGCGTGCAAGGCTCGTGCGGGCCCGAGCGTGGCCGGCGCGAGCAAGGATAAAGCGTCCTCTCCGCCCAGTGTGACTGGTATCAGGAAGAGCGTTCCCTTGCCCGGTTGCGAATCAGACAATGGCAACGCCTTCCTTCCGCAACATGGCCGCAAGCTGCACCAGGGGCAGCCCCATCAAGGCGCTGGGATCATCACCGGTCACGCGCTCGACGAGCACGATGCCGAGCCCTTCGATCTTGGCGCTGCCCGCACAATCGTAGGGCTGTTCCAGTTCGAGATAGCGCTCGATCTCGCGTTCGGTGTAATGGCGGAAGTGCACGGTGGTCGGCACTTCCGCCGCCTGCAGGGCGCCGCTTGCCGTGTTGAGCAGCGTCAGCGCGGTGTGAAACCGCACGCCCTTGCCGCGCATAGCGAGAAGTTGCGCCACGGCATTGCCGTGGTTGCCCGGCTTGCCGAGGTGCGCGCCGTCGAGTTCCGCCACCTGGTCGCTGCCGATGACCAGCGCATCGGGATAAAGCGGGGCCACCGCGCGCGCCTTGGCCTGCGCGAGCCGCATGGCGGTATCGCGCGCCGTTTCTCCGGGCCGGGCGGTTTCATCCGTGTCCGGCGCCACCACCTCGAACGGCAACCGCAACCGCTCTAATAATGCGCGGCGGTAGGGGGAGGTCGAAGCGAGCACGATGCGGGGGGGATTCAAGGCCCGGGGAACCCTGCTAAGTCTCTGCCAAATCTGGTTTTTTCACCGAAATCTTTTTGACAGAGCGGTGCAAAAATACTATCATGCGCGGCCTATGACTGTCATTGACAGTCTGGAGTTTGCCCAGACCGGACAGAGCCTGCGTAGCAGCCTGCCGATAGCGGGGCTGACGCGGCTGCGGGAGAGCCTCGCTGATACGCTCGGCGAAGTCGAGTTCGTGGTGCAAGGCGGCCGCGATCATCGCCGGCGTCTCATTCTCCGGCTCGATGTCAGCGGCGTGTTGCACTTGCAGTGCCAGCGATGCCTGGAGGCGCTCGATTACCCGCTGCGCTTCTCCAACGTGCTGCTGTTGGCCGAGCCGGGCAGCGCGAAAGATTTCGAGGCGGATGACGCCGAATGGGTCGAGCACAGTGCAACGCTCGATGTTGCGGGACTGGTTGAGGATGAGATCCTGTTGAGCCTGCCCTATGCCCCGCGGCATGAGGCAGGAAGCTGCGGACAGGGTCCGGATTCCACGGCGGCAGACGCCAGGGTTTCAGCGTTCGCGAAGCTGGCTGCGCTGAAGCAGAACAGAAGCTAGATACTCAAGGAGTGTGAGACATGGCAGTACAGCAGAACAAGAAGTCCCCCTCAAAGCGCGGCATGCACCGCTCGCACGACGCGCTGACCAACCCGCCGCTGGCGCTCGAGCCGACCACCGGAGAAGTGCATCTGCGGCATCACATCAGCCCGAACGGCTATTACCGCGGCAAGAAGGTCGTCAAGACCAAGGGCGAATAGGCGTTTTGCCCGCCATGGCAATACGGCCGGCGCGCGTTGTCATCGTGCGCGCCAGGAAGGGGGGGTGCGGATGGAAGTGAAGGTTGCCATCGATTGCATGGGTGGCGATCACGGCGCGCACGTCACGGTGCCCGCCGCGCTGAGCGTTCTGAAAAGCGATCCGGAAGCGTCCTTCCTGCTGGTCGGCCGGCAGGATGCGATCGAACAGCAGCTGGCCCGCCACGGCTCCGCGCCGGGCGGCCGGTTGATGATCCGGCACGCAAGCCAGGTCGTTGAAATGGACGAGCCGCCCGCTTCCGCCATGCGCGGCAAGAAGGATTCCTCGATGCGGGTGGCGATCAACCTGGTGGAGCAGGGCGAGGCGGCGGCCTGCGTCAGCGCGGGCAATACGGGCGCGTTGATGGCCATCTCCCGCTTCGTGCTGGGCATGCTCCCCGGCATCGACCGTCCCGCGATCGCCACCCAGCTGCCCGCCCTGAAGGGGCATACCCACATCCTGGACCTGGGTGCGAACGTGAACTGCGAACCCGAGCACCTGCTGCAGTTCGGCATCATGTGCTCGGAACTGGTGCGCTCGGTCGAGGGCAAGCCGCGCCCCACGGTGGGCCTGCTCAACATCGGGGCGGAGGATATCAAGGGCAGCGAGCAGGTGAAACGCGCCGCCGAGTTGATGCGCGCGAGCGACCTCAACTTTCACGGCTACGTCGAGGGGGACGACATCTACAAGGGCACGACCGACGTGGTGGTGTGCGACGGGTTTGTCGGCAACGTCGCTCTCAAGGCATCCGAGGGGCTGGCGCAGATGCTCGCCACCTACCTGCGACAGGAATTCGGCCGCAATCTCTTCACCCGGCTGGCCGGACTGGTGGCGCTGCCGGTTCTCAACGCATTCAAGAAACGCGTGGATCACCGCCGCTATAACGGCGCGAGCCTGCTGGGACTGCGCGGCATCGTGGTGAAAAGCCATGGCTCGGCCGACACATTCGCCTTCGAATTCGCCATCCGGCGCGCGATCGCCGAAGCGCGCACCGGCGTTCTCGCGCACATCACCGAGCGCATGGCGATAATCCACAAGAGCGCGGCGTGAGCAGCCATTATTCCAGGATCATCGGCACCGGCGGCTATCTTCCCGCCAAGGTGCTTTTCAACCGCGACCTGGAGCAGATGGTGGATACCACCGACGAGTGGATCTACACTCGCACCGGCATACGGCAGCGGCACATCGCCGCGGATGACGAAAAAACGAGCGACCTGGCGCTGGCGGCGAGCCGCGGGGCGCTGGCGGCGGCCGGCGTCGCCCCCGCCGATCTCGATCTCATCATCGTCGCCACTACCACGCCCGACATGATTTTCCCCAGCACAGCCTGCCTCCTGCAGGCCAAGCTCGGCACGCGCAATTGCCCGGCATTTGACGTGCAGGCGGTCTGCAGCGGCTTTATCTACGGGCTCGCCACGGCCGATCAGTTCATGCGCTCGGGACAATACCGCAACGCCCTGGTGGTGGGCGCCGAGATCTATTCGCGCATTCTCGACTGGAAGGATCGCGGAACCTGCGTGCTGTTCGGCGACGGCGCCGGCGCCGTCGTGCTCCGGCGTGATAGCACTCCGGGCATCCTGTCGAGCCGGCTGCACGCCGATGGCTCCCATGCCAATATGCTGTCGGTGCCGGGAACAATTTGCGGCGGCAAGGTGTCTGGCCGGCCGCTGTTGCAGATGGATGGGGGGGGCGTGTTCAAGTTCGCGGTCAAGGTGCTCGATGACGTCGTCGAGGAGACCCTGGCGGCAAACAACCTGCGGAAGTCCGACATCGACTGGCTCATCCCGCACCAGGCCAATATCCGCATCATCCAGGCCATGGCCAGGAAACTGGGAATGAGCATGGAGAAGGTGGTGGTGACGGTGGATCGACATGCCAACACTTCCGCCGCTTCCATCCCGCTCGCGCTCGACGAAGCCGTGCGCGACGGGCGCGTCCGCTCCGGCCACCACGTGCTGATGGAAGGCGTGGGCGGCGGATTCACCTGGGGGGCTGTGCTCGTAAAATGGTAGCTATCCCTCTTTTGCCTCTCCTCGCCGGTCACGTGTCATGAAGTTTGCGTTCGTGTTTCCGGGGCAGGGCTCACAGTCGGTCGGAATGATGCAGGCATTCACCGCTGCGAAGGTCGTGCGTGAAACATTCACCGAGGCTTCCGACGTGCTTCACCAGGACCTCTGGCAACTGGTGGCGGAGGGGCCGGCTGAAGCGCTCAATTTCACCGTCAACACCCAGCCAGTCATGTTGACCGCGGGCTACGCGGTCTACCGCGCGTGGCGCGATGCGGGAGGGGCCGAGCCGCTGCTGGTTGCCGGCCACAGCCTGGGCGAATACACCGCCTTGGTGGCTGCCGGCGCGCTGGCGTTCCGCGACGCGCTGCCGCTGGTGCGCTTTCGCGCCCAGGCGATGCAGGAAGCAGTGCCGGTGGGAGAAGGCGCGATGGCAGCCATACTAGGATTGGAGGACAGCGCCGTCAGCACCGCATGCGAGGAAGCAGCGCAGGGACAGGTGGTGGAACCGGTCAACTTCAATGCCCCGAGCCAGGTCGTGATCGCCGGTCACAAGCCGGCCGTGGAGCGGGGCATGGCGGCAGCCAAGTCGAAAGGCGCCAAGCGCGCGGTGCTGCTGCCGGTGAGCGCACCCTTTCATTCCTCACTGCTCAAGCCGGCCGCTGAAAAACTGGCCGCCTATCTGCGCACGATCAACGTGAGCGCTCCGCGTATTCCGGTCGTGAACAATGTGGATGTGGCGACGGAAAACAACTCGCAGCGCATCAAGGATGCCCTGTCACGCCAGGCATGCAGGCCGGTGCGCTGGGTGGAAGTGGTGCGACACATGGCCGGGGCGGGCGTCATGCACGTCGCAGAATGCGGTCCGGGGAAGGTGCTGGCCGGGCTCACCAAGCGCATCGACGGCAAGCTCCAGGGTTACGCCATCACCGATCCGCAATCCCTGGAACAAACCCTGCAGGCATTCAGATCATGAATCTCGAAGGAAAAGTGGCGCTCGTTACCGGCGCCTCCCGCGGCATCGGCCAGGCGATTGCGCTGGAGCTGGGCAAGCAGGGCGCCGCGGTCATCGGCACCTCGACCACCCAGCTCGGCGCGGACGGCATCCGGCAGCGGCTCACGGCGGCCGGCGTCAAGTGCGCGGGCGTGGTGCTCGACGTCAACGACGCCCAGCAAAGCGAGTCCGCCGTCGCGGGGATCCAGAAAGAGTTCGGAGACATTTCGATTCTCGTCAACAACGCCGGCGTCACCCGGGATAACCTGCTGGTGCGCATGAAGGAAGAGGAATGGGATGCGGTGATGGCGACCGACTTGAAGTCGATCTACCGGCTGTCCAAGCTGGTGCTCCGCTCGATGATGAAAGCCCGTTTTGGGCGCATCATCAACATCACCTCGATAGTGGGCGTGACCGGGAATGCCGGCCAGACCAACTATGCCGCCGCCAAGGCCGGCATCATCGGATTTTCCAAGTCGCTCGCCCGCGAGATCGGCAGCCGCAACATCACCGTCAACTGCATCGCGCCGGGCTTCATCGACACCGACATGACGCGGGCGCTGAGCGGCGGGCAACGGCAGGCGCTGATCGGGCAAATTCCGCTGGGCCGCCTGGGGCGGCCGGAAGACGTGGCCGCCGCCGTGGCGTTCCTGGCTTCACCCGGCGCGGATTACATGACCGGATGCACCTTGCACGTCAACGGCGGCATGGTCATGGACTGAGGATGTTTGCAGGCGGCATGGCGCGGGAATAATGATGGCAGTTACTTGAATTACAGGGATTTTTTTGCTGGGCGAATCTGGTAAAATATTGCCCTGCTTTGATACTGAACACCCTGGCCATAAACCAACGCCGGGTCTGAAACAACAGCACTAACAGCCTTTCGAGAAGGGGAATCAAATGGAAAATATCGAGCAACGCGTCAAAAAGATTGTTGCCGAGCAGCTGGGCGTCAACGAAGCCGACGTCAAGCACGAGTCGTCCTTCGTCAACGACCTTGGCGCGGACTCACTCGACACCGTGGAACTGGTGATGGCGCTCGAAGAAGAGTTTGAGACCGAGATTCCCGACGAAGACGCCGAGAAGATCGCCACGGTCCAGCAAGCTATCGACTACATCAAGAGCCATTCGAAATCCTGATTTTCGTCCCTGCCCGGAGCAAATTTGTCCAGACGCAGAGTCGTCGTCACCGGTCTCGGCATTGTTTCCCCGGTCGGGACCGGGGTGCCGGCAGCCTGGAACAGCATCCTGGCCGGCCAGTCCGGTATCACGCGCATCTCCCGTTTTGATCCCGCCCCCTTCAGCTCGCAGATTGCTGGAGAGGTAAAGGGCTTCGACCCGGCGCAATACCTGTCCGCCAAGGAAGCGCGCCGCTTCGACACGTTCATCCATTACGGCCTGGCGGCCTCGATCGAGGCGATCAAGGATTCCGGGCTCGACTTCGAACGCGAACCTCGCGAGCAGATCGGCGTGTGCATCGGTTCCGGCATCGGCGGGCTGCCGCTGATCGAGGACACGCACAACGCCTTTCTCGCCGGCGGGCCACGCAAGATCACGCCGTTTTTCGTGCCGGGCTCGATCATCAATCTCATCTCCGGCCAGCTCTCGATCATGTACGGGCTGAAGGGCCCCAATCTCGCCGTGGTAACCGCGTGCACCACGGCCAATCACTCGATCGGCGAAGCCGGCCGGCTGATCGAATACGGAGACGCCGACGTCATGGTGGCCGGCGGATCCGAATCGTGCGTGTCGCAACTTGGCGTCGGCGGTTTTTGCGCCGCGCGCGCGCTGTCCGGGCGCAACGACGACCCCGCGACCGCAAGCCGCCCCTGGGACCGGGATCGCGACGGCTTCGTGCTGGGGGAGGGCGCCGGGATACTGGTGCTCGAGGAATACGAGCACGCGAAGCGGCGGGGCGCGAATATCTATTGCGAACTGGCGGGCTACGGGATGAGCGCCGACGCTCACCATATCACCGCCCCATGCGAGGACGGCGAGGGCGCGGTGCGGTGCATGGCCAACGCCATGAGAAACGCGGGGGTCAACCGCGACCAGATGGACTACGTCAACGCGCACGGCACCTCCACCCCCCTGGGCGATGTCGCCGAAACGATCGCGGTCAAGAACTGCTTCGGCGACCATGCCAAAAAGCTTGCCGTCAGCTCGACCAAATCCATGACCGGGCACCTGCTCGGGGCCGCCGGCGGCATCGAGGCCGTGTTCACGGCGCTCGCGTTGCGCGACCAGGTCGCGCCGCCCACCATCAATCTCTTCAACCAGGATCCGCAGTGCGATCTGGATTACGTGCCGAACACCGCGCGCAGGATGAAGATCAGCATCGCTATTTCGAATTCGTTCGGGTTCGGCGGCACCAACGGCAGCCTGGTTTTCAAGAAGTCTTGATCGCGCCCGAGCTCTGGGCGAATTTCCATGATCCTGGTCAACGGCGTCGCGGCTGACAGCGTCGCCGCAACCGATCGCGGCCTCGCCTACGGTGACGGTGTGTTCCGCACTCTTTTGTGGAAGCGGGGCAAACCCCGTTGGTGGCTGGAGCAATATCGCAAGCTCGACCGCGACTGCAGGGCGCTCGCTATCGCCTGCCCGGCGGAAACAGTGCTGGCGGAAGAGGCTGCCCGCGCCGCGACCGCTACCCGAGACTGCGTCGTCAAGATCATCATCACCCGCGGCAGCGGGTCGCGTGGCTATGCGCCGCCGGAGAAGCCGTCGCCCACCCGCATCGTCATGGCCGCGCCCCTGCCGCAATATCCGGAGGAGTTTTCAAGTTCGGGAATCAAGGCTCACCTGTGCCAGACGCGTTTTTCCTCCCAGCCACGGCTGGCCGGCATCAAGCACCTCAACCGGCTCGAAAACGTGCTGGCCCGCGCCGAGTGGAACGACCCCGGGGTGCCCGAAGGCCTGGTGCTCGATGAGGGAGAGCATATCGTCGGCGGCACCATGAGCAACCTCATTATCCTCGAGGAGGGCGGGCTGGTGACACCGGCGCTCACCCACTGCGGTGTTGCCGGCGTGACACTTGCGCGTGTCATGGAGGCTGCCGCAAAGTCGGGCATGGTTTGCCGGGAAGAAGCCGTCACGCCGGCCCGGTTGCTGGACGCCCGGGAGGCGCTGCTGGTCAACAGCGTCATCGGCGTCTGGCAGATCAGGGAGTGCGCCGGCCGGAGCTGGGCGCCCGGGGCATTTGTGGGTCGCGTGAGAGAATGGCTCGATGAAGATGGGAGTTAACAACCCGCTGCGTATTCTGTTCGGAGCCCTGGTCGCGAGCGCCGTGATTTTCTGCGGGGCCTTTGCGTATTACGCACTGACCCCGCTCGAAACCACCCCGCTGCCGCTGCAGTTCAGTCTCATGTCGGGAAGCGGTTTACGCAGCGCCGCGAAGCAGATGGAACGAGCAGGGGTGCTGCGGCATCCCGGGCCGTTCGTGGTAATGGCGCGGCTGCTCGGCGAGGCCGGCAACATCAAGGCCGGCAATTATGAAATCGAGGCGCCGTTGACGCCCTACCGCCTGCTCGCCAAGATTACGCAAGGCGAAGTTACGCTGGTGTCCGTTACCTTCCCCGAGGGCTGGACGTTCAGGCAAATACGCAAGCTCCTCGACGAGCACCCGGCGGTCAAGCATGAGACGCAGGACCTGCGGGATGCCGACATTCTCCAGAAACTGTCCATCAAGGAGCCGTCGCCCGAGGGCCTGTTTTTTCCCGATACCTATCATTTCGGCAACGGCAGCAGCGATCTCCTGATTCTGCGGCGGGCCCACCGCCTGATGCTGTCGCAACTCGAGGCGCAATGGGCGGCGCGGGCGCCGGATCTGCCCCTTGCCAGCTCCTACGAAGCCTTGATACTGGCCTCCATCATCGAGAAGGAAACCGGTCGCGCCGAGGATCGCCCACTGGTGGCCGCGGTATTCGTCAACCGGCTGCGCAAGGGCATGCTGTTGCAGGCCGACCCTACCGTGATTTACGGGGTGGGGGAGGCATTCGACGGGAACCTGCGCAAGCGCGACCTCACGACGGACACGCCCTACAACACTTACACGCGCACCGGTCTTCCGCCGACCCCTATCGCCATGCCGGGGCTCGCTGCCATCACCGCCACGCTCAACCCTCCCCGGAGCGACGTCCTGTATTTCGTGGCGAAGGGAGATGGCTCCTCGCAGTTCTCACGCACACTGGGTGAGCATGAGCGCGCCGTGACAAAATATCAGAGATCGGGACGACGCTGATGCGCGGAAAATTCATCACGCTCGAGGGCATAGACGGAGCGGGCAAGAGCACGCACTTGCGCTGGGTCGCGCGTTTCCTGAGGGCCCGTGGGATTGCACTCAAGCTGACGCGCGAACCGGGCGGGACTGCGACCGGGGAGAAACTGCGCCGCCTTCTGCTCGGGGGGCGCCAGGGGCTGCACCCGGAGACCGAGACACTGCTGCTATTCGCGGCGCGGCGGGAGCACCTCGACAAGGTGGTCATACCGGCGCTCAAGGCCGGCCGCTGGGTGCTTTGCGACCGTTTTACGGATGCCACCTATGCCTATCAATCGGCAGGCAGCGGCGTGGCTTGGAGGAAGGTCGGCGCCCTTGAGCGTTGGGTGCAGGAAGGCTTGCAACCCGATCTCACGCTCCTCTTTGATGTCAGCCCGGCGCTGGGGCGACAGCGGGCGGGACGGCGAAGAAAACCCGACCGCTTCGAAAGAGAGAAGAGCCGCTACTACGCCAGAGTCCGCAAGGCTTACTTGAAGCGTGCCCGGGAATGTCCCCGCCGGGTGCGCGTGATCGACGCGAGCCTGAGCATAGCCATGATTCATAAAATACTGGAAGATGTTCTGATATCCTATTGTTAATTATGGCCTATTCCTGGCATAAAACAGAGTTTGACGGCCTGCTCCTGCGCAAGGCGCAGCTGCCGCACGCCCTGTTGCTGCGCGGGCCCCAGGGCATCGGCAAGTTGGCCTTTGCCGAGGCCATGGCGAAGGCATTGTTATGCGAGAGCCCCCGGCCGGACGGCTCGGCTTGCGGACGCTGCACTGCCTGCGGCTGGATGGGGCAGGGCAGTCACCCGGATTTCCGGCGGCTGGAACCCGACAGCCTTGCGGAACCCAGGGAAGCGGAGCAGGGCGGCGAGAAGAAGGAAAAGGCCAGTTCGCAAATCCCGGTCGAACAGGTCAGGTCGATCGCGGACTTGATCAATATCTCCAGCCACCGCGGCGGCGTGAAAGTCGTGCTGATTCACCCCGCGGAAAGTCTCAACGCCAATGCGGCCAACGCGCTTCTGAAAAACCTCGAGGAACCGCCGCCGCGCACTCATTTTCTGCTGGTGACCCATCGCTGGCACCAGTTGCTGCCAACGATCAAGAGCCGCTGCCAGCAGATTGCCCTGCCGCCGCCCGCAGCCGAAGCAGCGCGCGACTGGCTCAAGCAGCAAGGTTCGCATGATCCCGATCTGGCCTTGGCGCAGGCGGGCGGCGCGCCGCTGCTGGCAGCGACCTACGACGAGGATTACTGGCAGCAACGCATGGGGTTCCTGAAGGCGTTGAGCGGCAGGGGAATGGATGCCCTGGCGGTTGCCGAGCAGTTTCGCGATCTCGCGCCTGCACGGATCCTGAGCTGGCTGCAGAAATGGTCGTTCGATCTCGTCAGCCGCCAGGCGACGGGGAGCATCCGCTACAACCCCGATTTTGCCGCCACCATTGCCGCAACTGCCGAGCAGGCCGACCCGATAGAGGCCGTGCGATTTCTGCGCCAGATGGTGAGATTGCAGCGCATCGTGTCGCATCCGCTCAACGCGCGCCTGTTTTTCGAGGAATTGCTGCTGACCTACGCCGCGCTCGCGCGCCGCCAGCCGCTCGGCAGGGTGGCGTAACGGACGGCAGCATGCTGGTTGATTCCCATTGCCATCTCAATTTCCCCGAGCTCGCCGCAAAGCTGGATGACGCTTTGGCGTTGATGCGCCGGAATGAAGTGACGCACGCGCTTTGCGTCAGCGTGACCCTGGAGGAGTTTCCGCAGGTGAAGGCATTGACCGAGCGCTATCCGCACATCTACGGTTCGGTCGGTGTGCACCCGGACTACCCCGACGTTCCGGTGGTCAGTGAGGCCGAACTGGTCGCTCTTGCCGACAGCCCCAAGATCGTGGCAATCGGGGAAACCGGGCTCGACTACTACCGGATCAAGGACGATTGCGAGTGGCAGCGCGAGCGCTTCCGCACCCACATTCATGCCGCGCGCCGCTGCGGCAAGCCGCTCATCATCCACACCCGCGCAGCCGCCGCGGACACATTGCGGATCATGAGGGAGGAGGGGGCGGAAAGGGCTGGCGGCGTCATGCACTGCTTCACGGAAAGCTGGGAATTCGCGCAGGCGGCGCTCGATCTCGGCTTCTATATTTCCTTTTCCGGCATCGTTACCTTCAAGAACGCGCAGGCGTTAAGGGAGGTGGCGCGGAAGGTGCCGCTGGATCGCATGCTGATCGAAACGGATGCTCCCTACCTGGCGCCGATGCCCTACCGGGGGAAAACCAACGAGCCGGGCCTGGTCAAGTACGTGGCGGAAGAAATTGCGCGGCAACGCAATCTGCCCGTGGCTCAGGTCGCCAGGGCGACCAGCGATAACTTCTTCAAATTGTTCAGAGTAGATTCTCAAGCCTGATGATCGCCATCAGAAACCTGATTGTCGGAGGCATCCTGTTGATGGCGACCTTAGCGTCATTCGCCGGTGTCTACGAGGACATGCTGCACGCCGTCAATAACGACGACGATCGCGCCGTTGCGGAGTTGCTTAAGCGTGGCATGGATGTGAATACCGCAGGTCCGAAAGGGGACTCGATCCTCATGCTCGCCGCAAAACACGGCAAGCCACAAATGGTCAAAACCGTGCTGAGTGCCAGGCCCAGGGTCAATGCGCGGAACGCCTACGGCGAAACGGCCCTGATGCTGGCCACCATCCAGGGTCATACCGAGGTGGTCCGGCTGCTCCTGGCCAGTGGCGCCGAGATCAACCATGCGGGATGGACTCCCTTGATCTATGCAGCAGCAAGCAACCGCATGGACATTGCCCGTATCCTGTTCAGCCAGGGTGCCCAGGTGAATGCTCGAGCCGATAACGGGACTACACCGCTGATGATGGCCGCCCGTGAAGGACACCTGACGATGGTCTTGCTCATGATGGAACAAGGAGCCGACCTGAATCTGAAGACCCTGGATGGCGATACGGCGCTGAAACTGGCGCGGATTCAGGGCCGCCGCGATGTTGTCGAAACGCTGACCCGGGCCGGGGCAATCGAATAGCTATGAGCATCTTGTGAGTGGGTTTCCCTGGGCGACGCCTGTCTAGTTGTATGTATAATGTATATTATGTTAAATATGATTCAGTCCAACGATTCCCATGAACTTACTCACTCTTGCGAAAACTGAAACACGTCCCCGACGATAGCTATCAGGGTTAACCGCGTGTTACCACGGGTTATCGATCTGAAAGTCGGCTTTCAGGACTTGCGTGACAAGCCCGGTTCGTCCGTCGTAGGCGCGATTACGCGCATCACCAGCAAGCTGCCAGCCTGGGCGCCCTGAGAGCTGCGCATCACAGTCAGGGTGGTAGTGGCACGGACGCGGCCGCCACCCTTGCACATGCGCCACCCCTCCTCTACCGCAAAGCCATAAAAATGGGCCTGCTCCAGCAGGCGTTCGGGCTGCCTTCCCAGCAAATCCTCCCGGGAGAAGAAGCGCGAGTAGCTTTGACCTACAATTTCATGATCGGAGTAGCCGAGGAGACGCTCCGCGCCCGGGTTCCAGCTGCTGATCAAGCCGTTGGCGTCGAGCACGCAAACAGCATACTCCGTCATGCATTCGGTCATCAGGCGAAAGCGTTGTTCGCAGAGAAGTTGCGTTTCCCTGGCTCCCTCGAGGCGCCGCAACTCATCCTTCAGTCCCTGGGCTTCACGGCTCACGATCTTGAGGAGATCCACCTGTTCCTTGAGCGAGCCCACCATGAGAGCGATGATCGGGCAGGCCACGATGATCACCATCATCTGCCGCCAGTCCATATCCGAGTAGCGGAAGGGGTACAGCGGGTGCGAAAACAGGACGAAGGAGCAGAACAGGACGAAGGCTGCGCTCAGCATGCCGGCCATTCCACCCGCGAGGTAGGTTGCAGCCGCCACCGTCAGCAGGAGCATCAGGCCTGGATCGGAGATCGCGCTAAGTCCTCTCCACAGCACGGCGACGATGAATATCGATAGCAGGGTGAAGAGGCCCGACACCAGGTAGCGCACCCACCATTGGGATGGCGTTCCCAGCAGAGAGTCGTTTATACGTTCCTGCAGCGTCATGTGCTCCCCCATAGGCATCGCCAGCGACGAGTTTTCATCAAGACCCGCGCCAACCTGGACAGTTGGGGGCTATCTAGGCCCCCTTTTGCCCGGTTTGTGAATTAATACGCAAGAATGGTGCCAAGGGTGTAGATACCCTTGGTATGAGGGCTGCCGGAGGGCGAGGAGCCTCGGGGGGACAACCCCGATCGGCTGCAGCATCGCGCCGAAAGGGGTACGAGGAGAACGGCGTTTAGACGCGCTCCAGTATCGCAGCCATGCCCTGCCCGCCCCCGATGCACAGGCTGACGAGAGCATAGCGGCCGCCCGAGCGCTGCAGCTGGCGCGCCGCTGTGAGGGCCAGCCGGGCGCCGGAAGCGCCCAGCGGATGCCCCACGGCAATGGCCCCGCCGTTGGGATTGACACGGCTGTCATCGAGCTCGACGCCGAGCCCCTTCCAGCAGGCGAGCACCTGCGCGGCGAATGCCTCGTTAGTCTCGATGATGTCGAGGTCCTTCACCGAAAGGCCAGCGCGTGCCAGCGCCTTCTTGGCGGCCGCAACGGGACCTATGCCCATGATCTGGGGCGGCACGCCCGCTGAAGCGCTCGCAATGACTCGCGCGATCGGCTTGATGCCCGCCTTGTCGCCGGCTTCCTTGGAGGCAAGGATCAACGCCACCGCGCCGTCGTTGACGCCCGAGGCATTTCCGGCAGTGGTCACGCCGCCCTCGTAGAGCGATCTCATCTTGGCCAGGGCTTCGAGGTCGGTATTGGGCCTGGGATGCTCGTCCTCCGCGATCGGCGGCACCGGCCCCTTGCGGGAGGGCGGCAATTCCACCGCGGAGATTTCGCCGGAGAAGAACCCCTCCCCCTTGGCGATCGCGTATTTCTGCTGCGAGCCCAGAGCGAATTTGTCGGCTTCCTCGCGCTTGATGTCGTACTCGCGCGCGAGGTTGTCAGCGGTCTGCGGCATCTGGTCGTCCCCGAAACGCTTTACCAGCTTGGGATTGGAGAAGCGCGGTCCGATGGTGCTGTCGTAGAGCTTGACGTCACGGCCGAAGGCCGACTCCGAGCGGCTCATCACCAGCGGCGAGCGGCTCATGCTTTCGACGCCGCCGACCAGGAACACTTCGCCTTCACCCGCAGTGATGGAGTGCGCGGCGTGCACCACCGCGCCCAGTCCGCTCGCGCAGTTGCGCTGGAGCACGGTGCCGGGCGTCTCGATCGGCAGGCCCGCAACGAGACCGGCATGGCGCGCCACGCAGCGGCTGTCCTCGCC